>JAKSQO010000016.1 GCA_024404095.1 Clostridia bacterium
TTCGCTTATTTCCCTTGCTGCTCTCGGCATTTTATCACCCTACTTTACAGTATATCGTGAAGAACGATAAATATCAAGACATAGAACCGTCTCCTTGTCTTTTTATTGTTTGTTTACCCCAACATTTATTATAGAACCAAATGCCCAATTTTACGGACTGTCAGTGTTAAGATGTATGTCAATGGTGTTCTTATAAGCAGTGAAAGTGCCACACCTCTGATTTCTTTCCCAAGCAATGAGGATGCACAGTTTTTGTGTATAGGAGGAGACAGCAGTTATAACGGTGAAACCGAAGCAAGATTTACGGGCAAAATCGTTACGGCTAATGTTTATGGCAGGGCGCTGACTGTTTCTGAAATCAACGAACTTTATAGTCAGTATACGTATTCGAATGATTCTTTTGATTTTATTCACGAAAGTGGTTATGTGTTTGATTCAAAGAATATGCTGCTGTATGGAATGACTCCTTCAGAGTTGACGACAGAAAACATAAAAAATGCATTTACTAATGAAAATCTTTACGTAGAGACTGAATGCTACATTGGAACAGGAACAAAAATTGTTCTTAAAAATAGCAGGGGCGAAGTATATAATTCTGCCGAAATCCTTGTTTTTGGTGATGTTAACGGTGATGGCTGGTATGACGGAATGGATTCGATTATTGTAAGCTGTCTTGCAACCGGTCTGATTTCTAAAGACATGATTAGAGGGGTTGTATGGAGAGCAGCAGATTGCAACCACGATGGAGTAATTGATGGACTTGATGTTGAACTTCTTCGACAGGCGGGATTACTTCTTGAAAACATTGATCAGTCAAAACCAACAGAAGAACTTCTCGCAACATCATCGGAATATGTTCAGTATCTGAATCTTATTGATCAGACAGCTGAAGTGAAAACCTCAGAAGATATCAATTCGGATGAACCGGTCAACGGAAAAATATGCATATTTAATTGGCTGCTTAACTGTATTATCAAAATATTAAATTATATTAAATTACACTTTGCTTTAATATAAAATTAACCGAGTCTCATCCTTTCGGGTGAACCTCGTTTTTGATTACTTGTATGAATTTTATTTTATTTTTCCGATGATATCGGCTGTTAATCTTGTGAAAACAGTCTTAACAAGATTGAAGAGCTTTTCAAAGAAATCCTTAACGCCGGTTACGTTTTTGAAACCGTTGCAAATTGCTTCGTTTTCGATATTTTCATTTATAGCCTTGATAATTTTATCAGCTATCTGAGAGTAGCCCTTTGCGGTCGGATGAGCTATAAGTGCGTATTCAGTGTCATCGGTAATGGAAAGAATGTGACCGATTGACATCTGAGTTGCGGAAGCAGGAGTTTCAACATCGGTAATGTCGATATATGTATAGCCGTACTTCAGCGCACATTCCTTTGTGTAAGCATTTATTGAATCAAACATAAAGTTGATTATTGAGCCGATAGGAAGTGCGATATCATCCGTCAATGTTGCTTTTGCAAGAGGATTTGTTGTGCCGATAAGCATAACCTCGGCATCGGGATTGTTTTCCTTGATAAAGTCAAGAAGAAGCGGATATGCCTTTTTCCAGTAATTAAAATACTGATTGAAAAGCTTTAATATGTTTGCAATGCCAGCCGGAAGATTTGCTGTGTCATTCAGATCAAGTGTGTTAAGGCCGAAAATCTGAGTCTTATAAATAATATCTGCCTGACCAACACCAAGGGTGATAAGGCTTGCGTTTTTGAGTAATTCACGTACGCTTGCTACTTCTCCTGTCTGACCGTAGTTTGACTGACCGTCAACAGCATAGCTTGATGGGTCACCGAAATAGCTGAGGTCTGTCTTATAACGATCCATCATATATGAGTATCTGTATACAAATTCCTCATCACGATAACCGTCATCAACACCGAGAAGGTCAAGAACATAAGCGGTTGTCAAAGCGTCGTGAGCGATTGGCCAAAGCTGACCGTTTGTGTCACGAATATCACTCGGAGCATTTAATCCCAATGCTTCGGCAACAAGGTTCGGGTATGAGCCGCCGACATTACGGCAGTTGTAGTTTCCGTAGGTGTCGTTGAGATAGATTTCATTCTGCCAGTTGTCGCCTGCTCCGTAGCCACGAGTGAAGCTGTCACCAATGGCAACATATCCGGTTCCCTCTTTAAACTTTGCGTAAGGATCTTCCTGTGTATCAATTGCATAGGCGGGAATCAGGAGAGACGACGCCAACATAATAACAGCGAGGAACGGTGCGAGAATTTTGGATAATCGTTTCATAGTTTTTCACTCTTTCTTCATTTAATCTACTGTTTCTCAACAGCTATTTATATTATATCATATAAAAAATTTTTACAATACCTAAAAAAAGTAGAAATATTAACGAAAAATAAGAGGTATAGCGTTTTGGTGTCGCTATACCTCTTCGATTATTTAGTCAGTTCAAAGTGATACTCAAGACTGTTATCCCATTCACCTGTGTAGTAGTTTCTTACTCTGCCGACAACCTCGTTTTCATATATTTCAAGCTGAACACCGAAGCCCGTTTCATCAAAAATCTCTTTATCCTTTTCGCCTGTTAATTCTGTGCAGCGCGGAAGATTGATTATGTTTATTCCGTCCTCCTGATAAAATGTCCAGTCCTCCTCGCACGGATAGTGCGTGTGTCCTGAAATATAGAAAACATTTTCATATTTTGTAAGTATTTTTTCAACAGCATCATTATCTGCATAATAGTACGGATGATGTGCACAAACAAACGCGGGCTTGCCGTCCTGCGTTGCGATTTTGAGCGTATCATCAAGGAATTTCAGCTGTTCATCTGAAATCGGGAAATCATGAACACATAGCTCCTCGGGAGCAAGAACAATGAAATAATAGCCGTTTATTATCTCACAGTAATATGGCTTATCGAGATTTTTATGCAGGAAAGAATTGTTGTAGTTCAGAAATCTTTCACTCAGCTTGTTAAAATCGCCCTCCCCGTTACCGATATCGTGATTACCGCATACAGCAAGGAGGTTATCGGAAACCTTTGACCCGGCAAGGGTTCCGTAGAACAGCATACTCTCAATGTTCTGACCGTTCATTGTGTTATCACCGAGAAAAAGTGCTGCATCATTGCCGTATGAATTGTTCTTAACATCCTTAAGAATTCTGGCAAAGACATTGTATCTCGGCAGATTATTTCCTTCTATATGAACATCGGAAAGAACGGAAACGCAAGCCTTGCAGCTGCTCTCATCAAGAACTGTGTGGGCGGGTGCTTTATTTGAGCCTGCAAGACCGAACATTATGAGAGTGATTAAAACAGCAATGATTCTGCGGAAAAAGAATACAAATTTCATAAAATCTCCCCTTATATTTTATTATTCAGCGTTCAGGCGTAGACATCTGATTCAAGGAAATCTATATCGAATGATTTACCGTAACAGAGTGACATAAAGTTGTTTGCTGTGTACGCTGCTACAAGAAGTCCACGCTCGTGGAACTGCTCAACCATTTCCTCTGAAAGCTGATTAAGGTTAGCGTCAATGGATATGCCGTACTCAAAACAACGCTCATAGCCTGTATCATTTGTGCCGTAGGTAAGCATTACAGGAAGATTGGGGAAGAATTCCTTTGCCTTGAGAAGATTGTCGAAATTGAATGATTGCAGAATACATTTTTCGAGGCAATATGTATTCTGCGCGATTCCGAATATTTCTTTAATCTGTTCGTCTGTGTATGCGCCTTTAAGCTCAATAAAACAAACCATATCATTATCTCTCATTATTTCAAGATAACGTTCAAATGTGCAAAGATAAACCTTATCCTTTGTCTTTTTATTTTTCAGCGGCTTCTGCGTAAGCTGCTCATAAGTGTTTTCTTCAATAATAAGTGTGGATTTATCTTCAAAAATAACCTCGCTGTCATGGCTTGTGACATATACACCGTCGAGTGTTCTTCGGATGTCTGTTTCTGCTCCGCCTGAGCCGTGTTCTGCCGCTTTTTCAAAAGCAAGTGCTGTGTTTTCGGGATATTTCTGACTGTAACCTCTGTGTGCTATCATGCAGATATCCTTTTCCGGAACGGGAACAAAAATACCGCCTATCATTGTAAAGATTGCAAGGATAGTTGCAAGAAGCTGTTTAAAAAAGAATTTTACCTGCCACATATTTATTACCTCATTTCAGATTTAATATAAAAATTCTATCACCATTTTTTGCTTTTTCAATAGTTGTATATTTTTATGCAGTAGATTTTGAATCAATCCCACTCGTTCCCTTTTACGGTTTTGAGGTCGATTCCCTTTGTGTCGCGAACTTTAGCTGTAAGAATAATAAAGTCGGCGAGCAGTCCGGGTACTGTGAGCGCAAGGGAAATAAGTCCGACGGCTGAGTTGCCGAAGTGATTCATCAGCGGAAGGGATACCGCAAAGGAAAGACCGATTCCAATGCCGAGGGGAAGATATGTAATAGAGAGGATTGAAGAGCGAAGTGCGGTTGGCGTGGACTCGCCTGCAATGAGGCTGATTGTATCAATATTTGCCCAGAAAGTACCGACACTTGCACCGCAGAAGAAGCCGACCAACTGCGGATTAAGACCATATCTTGAGCCAAGCCAGAAAGCAAGGAAGAAAACGATTGCTGAAGCGGACATAATAACGGCTGATTTCTTTCTTCCGAATTTATCCGAAATAAATCCGGGAACAAGCTGGCTTAACGCACACCCGACAGGGAAAAGAAACAGAGCGGTGGTAATTTCATTGACACCTACGCTTTCAACAGCTGTTGACAAGTTGGTAAACAGTCCCTTTTGCAGAAAGTTATTTGCATAGCCGTAGGTCATAATAACCTGATAGTCATTTGTCATAATAAAACCTGTTTCGGAGAAGAAAAGTGCCAGGAAAACCCAACGGAGCTGTTTGTGGCTCATGGCGAATTTAAGCGACGGAATCAGACCGCCGCTGGCTTCTGTTCCGTTTTCTTCTGTGTTGCCCTTAAGATAATTGATTCGTGCAAGGTTGAATGCATCAGTTTCCTTGGCAAAGAACATTGCCGCTACGCTGACACCGAGACCGACAATTGCGGGGAGCATATACACGCTTCTCCATTGAGAAGTTTCGTGCATAAGAGTGCGGCGCAGAAGCGGAATAACAAGCACTCCGAGCATGGCAATGCATTTTATGCTTGAATATATTTTCGCACGGTGTTTTGCAGGCGCGGTTTCCATAATATAAACAACCTGCATATCGTGAGTGATAAAAAACTGCGTCAGACAGGCACCGATAACATAGCCAGGGATGCTTTCGGTAAGATAGATTATCAGCAAACCTAAGCACATTCCGAATGTGTTGATAACAAGAAACGGTTTTCTGCCGAACTTATCGGCAAGCGGCTTGTAAAGCACGCCGAGAGCCATGAACGGAAACGAAACAACAGTTATAATGTCGAGCATACTGACGGATGCGTCACCGAATTTTGACATCATATCGTTCGCAATTTCCGTTTTCATAAAGGTAGCGAGCTGAGACGCAACCTCGTCTGTTATGTAGATGATACTGATGATGAAAAACAGATAAGCGATGTAATATCTGCTGTGCGGACGGCTGAGCTGTTTCTGACGTTTGTCAATTTCTTTTGCAATTTTTTGCGGATTTGGCTGTTTACTCATAGTAACTCCTCCTCTTTGCATTTCATTATATCAAATTCAATTTATTGACGCAATAAAAATTTAATGATTATATCACATAAAACTGCTCCTGAAATAAGATAATAGTATAAACAGGTTATGGAGTGGAGTTATGTTGAAAGCTTTAGCGGTAATCGGGTCTGTTATAATTTGGAAAGTGATTTCACTTAAGGCAATTGCAGAAAGCGTAAGTGAATTCGACTGGTATCTTGCAGGCAGGTAATTTGTATCTTTTTATATTATCTGTAACACATCAATTGTAAACCTACAAACTTGAGTAAATATTGTTTTATTCCATCCTTGACATATTATATTTTTTGTGATATCTTATTTATAATAATGTAATAATATAAACGGCATTGAGGAAGACAGTATCTGCAGGAAGAAACCAAAGCGAGTCGGGGACGGTGTAAGCCCGATGTGAAGAATTCTGCGGTGAACATCACTTCTGAGCCTCGGGCTGAATTCAGTAAGCCTCGACGGATGTCCTCCGTTATAGGGAACGCATATGAAGTATGTTGTAATAGGTGGTTGCGAGATTTCCTCGTCCTGTTTGCACGGGACGGGGTTTTATTTTTGTAAAATAAAAGACACTGATTAAAGGAGTGTATTTTTGATGTATAAGAAGGTTTCAACAAACATGAACTTTGTTGAGCGTGAAAAAGCAATCGAAAAGTTCTGGAAAGAGAATGAGATTTTTGAAAAAACCTGTGAAAAGAAAGGACCGTCATACGTTTTCTATGACGGACCTCCGACAGCTAACGGCAAGCCGCACATCGGTCACGTTCTTACGCGTGTTATCAAGGATTTGATTCCCCGTTACCGTACAATGAAGGGCTATCAGGTTCCACGTAAGGCAGGCTGGGATACTCACGGTCTTCCTGTTGAGCTTGAGGTTGAAAAGCTTCTCGGTCTTGACGGCAAGGAGCAGATTGAGGAATACGGTCTTGAGCCTTTCATTGCAAAATGTAAGGAAAGCGTATGGAAGTACAAGGGAATGTGGGAGGACTTCTCATTCACAGTCGGCTTCTGGGCTGATATGGAAAATCCCTATGTTACATATCACAACTCATTTATTGAGTCAGAGTGGTGGGCACTCAAGCAGATTTATGAAAAGGGACTTATCTACAAGGGCTTCAAGATTGTTCCCTACTGTCCCCGTTGCGGAACACCGCTTTCATCTCACGAGGTTGCTCAGGGCTACAAAAATGTAAAAGAGCGTTCAGCTATTGCACGTTTTAAGGTTAAGGATGAGGACGCATATTTTCTTGCATGGACAACAACTCCGTGGACTCTCCCTTCAAACGTTGCGCTTTGCGTTAATCCTAACGAGGAATACGCAAAGGTTAAGGCAGCTGACGGCTACACATATTATATAGCTGTTGCGCTTCTTGACAAGGTTCTCGGAGCTCTTGGTGAGGATGGCAAGCCTGCTTATGAAATCCTTGAAAAATTTGTCGGCAAGGATATGGAATACAAGGAATATGAGCCTCTCTTTGAGTGCGCCGGAGAGCGTGCCGCAAAGCAGAAGAAAAAGGCTCATTTCGTAACCTGCGATACTTACGTTACAATGTCCGACGGTACAGGTATTGTTCATATCGCACCTGCATTCGGTGAAGACGATAACAGAATCGGCAGAAACTACGACCTTCCGTTTGTTCAGTTCGTTGACGGCAAGGGTAACATGACAGAGGAAACTCCGTTTGCCGGTCTGTTTGTTAAGGAAGCTGACGTTCCTGTTCTTCAGAATCTTGAGGAAAGAGGACTTCTCTTCAGCGCACCGAAGTTCGAGCATGACTATCCGTTCTGCTGGCGTTGCGACACTCCGCTCATCTACTATGCACGTGAGTCATGGTTTATTAAGATGACTGCTGTCCGTGACAGACTTATCGCAAATAACAATACAATCAACTGGATTCCCGAGAGCATTGGTAAGGGCCGTTTCGGCGACTGGCTTGAAAATGTTCAGGACTGGGGCGTAAGCCGAAACCGTTACTGGGGTACTCCGCTCAATATCTGGGAATGTGAGTGCGGTCACCTTCACTCAATCGGCAGTATCGAGGAGCTTAAGTCAATGTCTGACAACTGCCCCGATGATATAGAGCTTCACCGTCCGTATGTTGATAATGTTACTATCAAGTGCCCCGAGTGCGGCAAGGAAATGCACCGTGTTCCCGAGGTTATTGACTGCTGGTTTGACTCAGGCTCAATGCCGTTCGCACAGCATCACTATCCGTTTGAAAACAAAGAACTCTTTGAGTCACAGTTCCCCGCCGATTTCATTTCCGAGGCTGTTGACCAGACACGAGGCTGGTTCTATTCACTTCTTGCAATTTCCACTCTTATTTTTGATAAAGCTCCGTTCAAGAATGTTATCGTTCTCGGTCATGTTCAGGACGAAAACGGTCAGAAGATGAGCAAGTCAAAGGGTAATGCAGTTGACCCGTTTGACGCACTTCAGACCTACGGCGCAGACGCAATCCGCTGGTACTTCTACACCAACTCCGCTCCCTGGCTTCCCAACCGTTTCCACGGCAAGGCTGTTACCGAGGGTCAGCGCAAGTTTATGGGTACACTCTGGAACACATATGCTTTCTACGTTCTTTATGCTGATATTGACGAGTTTGACCCGACAAAGTACGAACTGGATTACAGCAAGCTGTCCGTAATGGATAAGTGGCTTCTTTCAAAGCTCAACACAATGGTCGGCATAGTAGACAGCAATATGGAAAATTATAAGATTCCCGAGGCTTGTAAGGCACTTCAGGAATTTACAGATGATATGAGTAACTGGTACGTCCGCCGTTGCCGTGAGCGTTACTGGAAGCAGAACCTTGACGAGGACAAGATTAACGCTTACCTCACTCTTTATACCGCACTTGTTACAGTTGCAAAGACAGCTGCTCCGATGATTCCGTTTATGGCTGAGGATATCTATCAGAACCTTGTATGCTCTGTTGACAGGAATGCTCCCGAAAGCATCCACCTCTGTTCATTCCCCGAGGTCAACAAGGACTTCGTTGACGCAGAGCTTGAAAAGAATATGGACGAGGTTCTTAACATTGTCGGTCTTGGTCGTACAGCACGTAACGGAGCTAACATCAAGAACCGTCAGCCCCTCGGCTCAATGTATGTCAACGCTGACATCAAGCTTGACGGCTACTATGCAGATATTATCAGAGATGAGCTTAATGTTAAGACAGTAAGCTTTGTCGATGCCGCTGACGACCTTATGAGCTACAACTTCAAGCCGCAGCTCAAGACACTCGGACCTAAGTACGGCAAGCAGCTCGGCGAAATCCGCACACTTCTTGCAGAGCTTGACGGCTCAGCAGCAAAGAAGGAGCTTGATGAAAACGGAAGTATTAAGCTCAACATCAGCATTGGTGAAATCGAGCTTACAGCTGAAGACCTTCTTATTGAGTCAGTTCAGAAGAGCGGTCTGTTCTCTGTTTCTGATTTCGGTGTAACCGTTGCTATTGATACAGAGCTAACTCCCGAGCTTATCGAGGAGGGCTTTGTACGTGAGGTTATCAGCAAGATTCAGACAATGCGTAAGGATGCTGACTTCAACGTAACCGACCATATTATCGTAACAGTAAGCGGCAATGATAAGATTGCAGAGCTTATTGAGCGCAATAAGGAGTTTATTTTCACAACTGTTGTTGCTGATGACGCAAAGTACGGCGAGCCCGACGGATACACAGCTGACTGGAACATCAACGGTGAGAAAGTAACTCTCAGCGTTAAGGTTGCAGAATAAAATAACTAAACGGTGGCTGAAAACAGTCACCGTTTTTTCGGAGAATAAAAATGGACACGATTATTCACAACATACCGCCTGTATTTGACAGCGAAAGCAGAATATTGATTCTTGGCAGTTTTCCGTCGGTTAAATCGAGAGAAGCGGAGTTCTTTTACGGACATCCGCAGAATCGTTTTTGGAAAGTGACAGCCGCTGTTTTCAGTGATGAAGTTCCGCAGACAACGGTGGAAAAGAAATCATTTCTGTTGAGAAATCACATTGCACTGTGGGATGTGATTGCAAGCTGTGAAATAACAGGCAGTGCGGACAGCAGTATCAAAAATGCCGTGCCGAATGATATTTCCGTAATTCTGGATACAGCTGATATAAGAGCGGTTTTTGTAAACGGAAAGACAGCGGAAAAATATTATAAAAAATATCTTTTTTCGCAGACAAAAAGGGAGGCAATTTGTCTTTCGTCAACGTCACCTGCCAATGCGGCAAAAAGTCTTGAACAGTTGGTGGAGGAATGGAGAATTATTAAAGGGCGGTCGCTGTAACCGCCCTTTAATTATTGTTTAATGAAAATCAAACGCTATACATCTCGTACATATTTGCATAAATACCGCCTTTTTCAAGCAGCTCCTGATGTGTGCCCTGCTCCTCAATGCCGTTTCGGGTAAGGACAATAATTTTATCTGCATTTTTGATAGTTGTCAGGCGGTGTGCGATGGTGAGGGTTGTTCTGCCTTTTGAAAGCTCCTCAAGTGATTTCTGAATAAGTCGCTCGCTTTCGTTGTCAAGCGCTGATGTTGCCTCATCAAGAATGAGTATCGGGGGATTTTTGAGGAATACACGGGCAATTGAAATACGCTGCTTCTGACCGCCTGAGAGCTTGATTCCACGCTCGCCGACATAGGTGTTGTATCCGTCCGAAAGCTCCATTATAAAGTCATGCGCGCCTGCTTTCTTGGCAGCCGCTATAATTTCCTCGTCGCTTGCGTTCTGATTACCGTAGGCGATGTTTTCTTTTATAGAACCTGAGAAGAGGTAAACATCCTGCTGAACGACGCCGATATTTTCACGCAGGGAAGCGAGAGTGAATTCTCTTACATCCGTTCCGTCAATCATAATAGAGCCGTCATTGATTTTATAGAATCGGGGAATAAGGTTGCAGATAGTAGTTTTTCCGCCGCCCGACGGGCCGACGATTGCAACATTCTGTCCTTTAGGAATACTGATGTTGATATCATTAAGAATCTGTCTTCCCTCATCTGTGTATGAGAAGCTGACATCCTTGAATTCAACATTACCCTCAATATTTTTTGCTTCCTTAAGTCCTGTTTCGTCCTTTGCTTCCGGCTCAACCTCCATAATCTCAACAAATCGTTCAATGCCTGTAATGCCGTTCTGAAGCTGTTCACTGAACTGAACAATCTGACGGATGCTTGTCAGAAGCGTTGAAACCATAAGCAGATATGCTGTCAGGTCAGCAGGGGCAATTTTGCCGTTCATTATGAAGAGAGCACCTGCACAGACAACAAGAATATACATAAGACCGTCAGAGAGACGGACAACTGTGTGGAAACCTGCCATTGCAAAGTAAGAATCTTTTTTTGAACGGTAGAAAACCTCATTGCCTTTTTCAAATTTTGCGCGTTCTATGTCCTCGTTAGCAAACGATTTTACAACACGCATACCGAGCAGAGTATCTTCAGCCTGTGCGTTGATTTCACCAAGCTCATGACGGCGTGTTTTGAACGCATCACGCATACGTTTTTTAAATTTTGATGTTCCGAAAACCATAAGAGGAATTGAAATAAACATTATCAGCGTAAGCGGCACGTTAATTGTTGCAAGGTAAATGAAGCTTCCGATAAATTTCAGCGAAGCGATAAAATACTGCTCGGGGCAATGGTGCGAAAACTCGGCAATATCAAAAAGGTCGGATGTGATTCTTGACATCAGCTGACCGACTTTTGTGTTGTCGTAGTAGGAAAAAGAAAGCGTCTGCAAATGTGAGAAAAGGTCACGGCGCATATCTGTTTCCATCTTTGTTCCCATTATGTGACCGCCCGCTTCCATATAGTAGTTTGCGGCGCTGTCGAGCAGACGAAGTATAAGATAGAAAATTGCTATTTTTCCTATATAGGAAAGTGTGAGCAGATGCGGATTGTTGATGCCTGTGTCGGTGATGTTTCTTGCGATAACGGGCAAGGCAAGCTCGCACACTACCGTGAAGCTGGCACAGAACAGGTCAAGTACAAGATAACCCTTGTAATGCTTGTAGTATGGCAGAAACTTTTTAAGCAGCTCCCATGTACTGCGTTTTGATTTTTTGTTTTTCATTTCCTGAAATCCTCCGAAAATTTTCTGTCAGTATTCTAACATAAAATGAGTTATTTTTAAACAAACAATTTTGAATTGTTGAAAAAATAAAAGAAAACTGCGGATTTTTCACCGCAGTTTTTATTAAGTATCAAGCCTGAAAAGCAAGGCTTCGCCTTTTTTCATTTCAACTGTAAATGTGTCGGAATGAACCGAATTAAACCCGTTTCCGAGAAGCTGAGAAATGTTATATTCTTTGTCGAGCTTAACCGTCTTTTTGCCGTCAGATGCAGCACAGAGCGCAACGTAATTGTTGTTTATGTAAATTAAATCTTCACTTTCAATATAAGTACGGACTCCGTTTGACTTGCAGAAAGCCTTAAGCTCTTTTACGGAAAAATTCTGTTTAAGTTCCGTTGAAATCAGATAAGATATTTTTTCTTTTTTGCAGACCGCAAGCGCACTTTTAAGATAATCCGTTTTCGTTCCGGACATAAATATAACCGCTTTGTAATTTCTGCAAACCTCATCAAAATCGGAGATGTCAAAAATGTCATAAGATGTTCCGATAAGACCGAGTGCCTCACGCTGATTGTATATTGCGTTGCGAAGAGAGTTGTTTGTCAAATATTTGTACGCACTCTCGTCGACAAAAATTGCAAGCTCAGATTTTGAACCGCGGTCGGTGTCGTTGAGGCTCTGAGCGTAAATGCTGCGGAAGTGTTCCATCTCGGACATTATATCATTGTCGGCATACCAGCCGCCCCACATATCAAACCACCACAGACCGTTGCCCTTGATAAGCTGTCGGCAAAACGATTTGCGTATAGCGTTGATTGATTGTTCTTTTGTTTCAAGACCGTCCCAGATTATACCGTTGAGATTGTTGTTCGGGTCGGTTTCAGGGTCTTTTTCGTTCAGATGGACAGTCAGATGTGTACGTATATCACATTCCTGAAAACACATTTTGCCGTGCAGTCTGACGGAATCGGCGGGATACATTTCTGTCCAGTCAATGCCGATACTGCGGTTGCCGATATAAGAATTCGGAGAACAGATAAAGTCAATGTTTTTATCGTTCAGCAGAACCTTGAGCGCGTGCGAACCCCAAAGCGGATTGGTTACCTCAAGTGAATAGCCGTAGAACGAACCGATAACAACATTGCTGCCTGTTTCTTCCTTTGCCACACGGGCAAAATATGTAATCGCATCAGCAACGGCAAAGCTTGCGTATTCAAGAAAACGGGAAAGATATTCATCTTTAAAATAGTTTGTCTTTTTGTTAAGCGGCGACAGGTCGGGAAGTCCTTTGTATTCGATTTCGGGATAGTATACGTTCAAAAATTCCTTAAATCCTTTTTCCGCATTCTTACAGCAGCCTGCATTCAGGTCGAAGTGGAACCATTCCTCGGTATTACCGCCTGCAATCTGATAGCCTATAATATGTGAGGCGTAATCCGTTGTGTTGACATAGCGAATAAATTCACGAAGCATCTGTGCCATATCAGTGCGCCACTTGTCAGAATAGAGGGATTCACGCAGGGTTGTTCCGCCAACCATTTCAGTAGTGCTGTCGGGATTTTCCTCGAGCCACCATTCTGGCATACTGATGTTGACGCGCGGAATGATGTTTGCATCGGGATTTGTGCTGAGAATTTTTCTTATGGAATTATCGAGAGCGGAAAAATCAGGCTTGCCTTTTACGTCAAAAATTCCTTTTGTGAACGGTTTGAAGCCCTCGGTACGGCTTATCCATTTACCGGCAAAAAGAACAGGAACGGAGAAAAACGAATAGCCTGCGTTTGTGAAATCGCCGTATTCGTTGAACTCCTCAAGATATGTCATATAGGCGGTTGAAGTGAACGGCTTACCGTTGACAAAGAGCGCAGGAACTCCGCCGCAGTCTTTGATTTCAGAATGAACGCTGACATATTTATCCATATCTCTTTGCACCTCTTTGTTTAAGTTTATATACTCAGCATCGGTAAATGTTTTCGGGAAAGAAAAAGTGTATCCGAAAAATGTAATTAACGAAAGAAAAATGCTTAGTATTCTTTTGAAAACCATAAGATGACTCCTGTTACTCGGTTATTTTCCATTTCTGCTGCATAATTGCCGCAGGTGCGTTTTCTTCCGGGTGAGCATAGAAAACGGTAAGCAGAGTTGAATCGTCAAGCTCAACTGTTGCAGGATAACCGATATCATCCGAAACATGATTTTCGTAAATTGTATGGGGCTCCGACCACGTTTCTCCGTTGTCACGGCTGAATATCGCACGGATACCGTAAGGATACTCCCTGTAACCGTAAACAGAAACAAGCAGTCCCGAGGAGTGATAAAACAGGTGAGCGGGTGCACCGCCGTGGTCGGGCAGAATTCTGTGCGGAGCTGTCCATGTTTTGCCGCAGTCGGTTGACTCGCTTTGAAAAAGAGTGAAATTGTTCTCTGTTCTGATATGGCAGATAAGTTTCCTGTCGGGGCACTGAACAACGTGCGGCTCGCAGGAATAAAGTCCCTCAATATCGGGAATCATGCCGACTAAATCCATAGAGCCGTCTGCGTTTATTTTATAGCACTGAACTCCCTGAGCTCCGTCAAGAAAGCTGTCCTTTTCGTTAAAAATTCTTCCTGTCCAAAGCACAGTTCCGTCATTCAGTTCAATAGGTCCGTGCGGAGAGGTGACAGGTGACTTGAATATTTTTCCGAAAGATTTGCCGCAATCGCTGCTCAGACAGAATTCAGAACCCAAGTCTCTTTTTTCTTCTTCGTCAGTAACCGTATCGAGATACGACGTAATATATTTGTTGTTCGGGTTACAGCCGTACTGAAACTCTCGTGTGTTGTTGAAGGATGTAAGTACAGCCCCGCTTTTGCCGAACGGAACAATTCCTGCGTCACGGTCATCAAGTGTTGTGTCAATTACCGGTGTCGGAGGTGTGTATGTTTCGCCGTTATCATCGCTGAAAGAAATGCACGCTTTACCGAAGGGACAGATATGTTCAAGTCGAAATCCCGAGCAGGCAACCGCGATGCGTCCGTCCTGCATTTTTGCAATGCTCGGCCACGCAAAATAGTTGTGTTTACTCAGTTCATTGTTGATAATTATTTTCGGTGAACCGATAAGCTCAATTTTCATAGTATAACCTCATTTAACAAAAGCGAAGATAACCGTTCGGCTGTCTTCGCTTTTGATTTTTTATTCAAAGAATCCTCTCGGACCCCAGAAGTAATAAAGTGCTTCGCTTGTGCCCTTGCAGAGGAAAAGAAGAATTTTGTCAAGGGTATCATTGCCTTTTTCCTTTGCGCCTGCCTCAATAAGTGCGGCTTCAAGCTCTGCTTCGGCTGCTTCTGTTTCTCCGACAACAATTACTGTTTTAGCAAGGTTGATTTCAGCGGCACTGATTGCTTTTTGCAGTCTGTCCGCTGTTCCTGCATCAAGCGTGCTGAGGTCAACAGTCTTTGCAAACTTAACTGTGTCTGCAAGGTCATCGGTTCTGCGGTGAGTGTTGAACTGGGGATAGTCAGATGTTGAGAACACATTGACATCCTTTGCGGCTACAAGAATAAAGGAAGCAAGACGTACAACAACGTCATTTGCACCGATGCTTTCGTGATCCTGACCGCCGAAGAACCATGTTGTCATCGGGAATGCACAGGTTGATGCGTCAACCTGTCTGTCAGGTGAAATGAAATTATATTCGGGATATGCCTTCTGAACATAACCGTCGGGAAGTGTTTCGCCGACCTTGGAGAAGGTTGCGCCGATAGATGTTGATGATGAATGGATAATTTTATCTGAATTTGAATCGGAATCAATAAGGCTGTAAAGCTGAAGACCGTATCCGCATACATCATATATTCCTATTCCGTTTGCTTCATAGCTCTTAAGGTTCTTAACCATATTTATCTGAGCGTTATGGAATTTTTCAACACGGCGTGTTAATTCTGTTCCGGGTGTAAGATATCTGGCGGCAAGCTCATCATACATTGATGACGGAACAAGACCCCACATTGTCGTAACCCTTGAAAGTGTGCCTTCGGTAAGTCCCTCAGCAACCTGTGCAAACATATCAATGAAAAGCTGTTTGGGAAGAAGACGGAGAACGATGTTGATAAGCCAGCCTGTATAGTCGTCCTCGCCGACAAGCTTTGTAAACATTGTTCTGTAAATGCCCTCATCGCTGTAATCAAGCTGACCGAGCATTACTTTGCCGACAATTTCCGAGCCGTCAAGAGCGGGAACGATGAAAACAATTTTGTTAAGGTCTGCACCGTCGGGATGCTCACCGACATATGCAACCGAAACAGCACCGCCAAGGCTTATAGGAACAAGATTTACCTTGTCCTTGCCCGTTTCACGTTTTGCTTTTTCTATAATGGCTTCGAGCTGGTCAACGATATCATAAATATCTCCGAATGAGTCATAAGCGAAATAGTAGAGGTTTTCCTCACCGACAGCTTCTGCATAATCCTGAAGCGGAACATTTCTGAAAATAGTGTCCTTCTGCTCCTGTGTGCATTCTGCGAAGCACTTGTTGTCGTAACCCTCGACCTGATAGCTGTGGGTCGGTGTGGCGTCCTCGTTATATGCGAGGTCTGACAGCAGGTCGGATGCAACCTTGTGAGTTGCGGCGGTAAGACCGATATCACGCTGGAAGATAACAGAAAGAATCAGCGGAACAAGCAGACCCTTGACAAGCTCCATAGCGTCAACGTGAACAGGCCAGCCTGTGATTGCTTCGCCGTTGCGGTCAAGAACACGGTCGCCGTTTTCGTCAACCATATATGTATCTGCCTGACCTATACCGTGAATAATAATGGAGGGATAAACCTCATCTCTGGGGAAATCCTTTGCCGAAACAACTCCTGCCGCCTCGTTAAGAGAGGAGACTGTTGTTATCTTAGCTTCCGCATGAGCAAAAACAACGGTAAAGGTTGAAAGGATAAGTGCAACAGAAAGAATAAGAGAAATTACTTTGGTTGTGACTTTTTTCATTTTCGATTATCTCCTTTTAGTCAACGGTTTTGATACCTGTGATAGTAAGCCCCTCGGGAGAGGTGACAATGAATCCGCATACAGCGGTTGATTCCGTAGGAATAGATGCGTTTCTGACAATGATTTCATCAGAATTTTCCTTACATTTGCAGTCCCAGCTTTTTGACAGAGTTACAGGGCTGCTGAGAGTAATTTTTGTGCTCCAGCCGCCGATTTCATCGTTGCCTGTATTCTTGACTGAAACGCTGAATTGATATGAATGAGTTCCGTCATCGTTATCCCATTCGTTCATAATCTGAATTGTTGAGAGGGATTTTTCGGTTTCGTATTCAGCTGAACGGCTGTTATCTATATTGTGTGCATCGTCCTGTGCGCCCTCAATGTAGGGGATTTTCTTTATATCGCCGACAGCGTATCTGTGCAGAATAAGAACGTCAGCGGAATTAACCTGACCGTCCTGGTTGACATCGGCAAGACGCTTCTGATTGTCAAACAGAGTGTCCTTTGATGAATTCTGAATAATCAGAAGTGAGTCGGATGCATTGATGAATCCGTCACCGTTGACATCGCCGACAGAGCAGTTCGCATAGGACTCGTTGGTAATTTTTGTTGTCTGATGAACAATCAGCGCAATAGCAGCAAAAACAACTGCAACGCAACAGAGAATAATAATTATTTTTTTCTTATTGCCTGTAATTTTACTTCCTTTAAGCATAACAGAAACCTCGGTTAAATTTAATAAGTTGATTATAACAAATCATTTTCGCTTTTTCAATATAAATCATAACGAAATCGGAAGAAGCGTGAATATCCATGAAAAAACAGGTGCTAAGAAGATTGCAGGAATATAATTGGCAACCTTGAACTTTGAAATGCCCATAAGATTAAGTCCGAGTGCGATAATTATTACCGAGCCTGCACAGGTCATTTCATTGATTGCTGTCATTGTCAGAACTCCGCTCAGCAGACCTGACAGCAAAACAAGTCCGCCCTGAATTATCAGCACGGGAACGGCGGCGAGAATAACGCCCACTCCGAGAGTTGAAGCAAGAACCGTTGATGAAACTGCGTCAAGCATAGCCTTTGTGTAGAGCATTTCGTTGTCGTTTCGAAGTCCTGCGTTAAGTGAGCCGACAACCGTCATTGAGCCGACGCAGAACAGAAGTGTTGAAGTTACAATACCCTCGGCAATCGAAGTTTTTTTACCGTTCTTTTTGAATTTGCTCTCGACCCATTTCGCACCGCGGTTAATCAGCGCATCTATGTCAATCAGTGTGCCGATGATTGCGCCAAAAGCGATTGAAAGAATCAGCACAAGCGTGTTTTCACCTTTCAGCGCACCGCTTATTCCTATATAGATAGTGCACAGACCAAGGCCAATCATAAGCGCATCCGTAATTTTCTGCGGTATACCTTTTTTGAACAGATTTCCGATTGTACCGCCGATAAGAACAGTAACCATATTTACAAGAACTCCGAGCATTTATGACATCCTTTCTTCGGGAATATTGAATATTTTAACACCGCACAATTTTAATGTCAATTTAATTGAGCTTTTTTATTGTAAAGAAGAATTATTTGTGTTAATATGTTATATGTATAAATTTATTTTCGGAGGTAAAAAGCTATGTATAAGTTTTATCCTTTTATAAAGTATTCCGTAAACGGATGTGTTTATGAGAATGAAGAGCTTGAAGGAGAGCATTATTCTCTCGAACTTGAGGTTACCGACAATGCAGTAAAATGTGTTCTTCATCCGAAAACGGAAATGAAAATGCTTGAGTTTTATATCAGTACATATAAAAAGCTCGGAAAGGATGAGCTGTTCTTTTCAAACGGTTATCAGTCATGGACAACCTGCTATGAATTCCATGCAACAGACAAGATGGACGGCATGACACCGATTGCAAATATATCAGATTTTACAAAAGGTCTTGCAGGTATTTCGGGTGACTGGAGAATTGCCAAATACGGTGGAAAGGGCTACTTCCATTCATTCACCTATACATATTTCAGAAAAGGCGCAGACGTTGAGCTTTTCGGCTCTCTTTCCGAGAGATCGGGCTATACAGTTTTCTATCTTGACGCAAACCAGAATTCATTTAAGATTGAAAAGGATGTTGAGGGACTTGTTGTTTCCGAGAATTACAGTCTTGTTGACGTTGTCAGCTTCAAGGGTACATATGATGAAGTGTTTGACAGCTATTTCGGCTCAATGAACCTCAGAAAGCCTAAGACAAACGGTATGTCGGGCTACACATCATGGTATAACTATTTTCAGAAGATTGATGAAAAAATTATTCTCCGTGACCTTGACGGACTTGACCGAGCAAAGGATGCTGTTTCGATTTTCCAGATTGATGACGGATACGAGAGCTTTGTCGGTGACTGGCTTGTTCCCGACAGCAAGAAGTTCCCCAACGGTATGAAACCGATTGCGGATGCTATCCACGACAAGGGTTATCTTGCAGGTATATGGCTTGCACCGTTCAGTGCACAGAAAACCTCCGTTACCGCAAAGGAGCATCCCGACTGGCTTATAAGAGATGAAAAGGGTATGCCTCTTCTCGGCTGTGTCGGCTGGGGCGGTGCATATACACTTGACTTTTACAACCCCGAGGTTCAGGAGTATATAAAGAAATTCTTCGATGTTGTTCTTCACGAGTGGGGCTTTGATATGGTTAAGCTCGATTTCCTCTATTCCGAAGCTATGCTTCCGCGCAACGGCAAGACAAGAGGTCAGATTATGTGCGAGGCTATGGACTTCCTGCGTGAATGTGTTGGTGAGGATAAGCTCTTCCTTGGCTGCGGTGTTCCGCTCGGGCCGTCCTTCGGCGTTGTTGACGCCTGCCGTATCAGCTGTGACGTTGACCTTAAATACGCAGGTAAATTCTACAACAAGCTTAAGGTTAATCCTGAAATTCCGTCAGCGCAGAACGCTATCAACAACAGCCTCCTCAGACGTCATCTCAACGGCAGAGTTTTCTGTAACGATCCCGATGTTTTCTTCCTGCGTGATAATAATCTTACATTTACATTTGACCAGAAACTTCTTCTCGGCAAGGTAAACAATATCTGCGGAAATATTCTTTTTGTTTCGGATAATGCCGGTGATTACAGCGATGAAACAATCGAGCTTGTAAAGAAATTCTTTACAAAGACCGATGCAGAAATCATATCTGTTGACTTCGTAACAGCTGATGTCGTTCACGTTAAATTTAAGGAAAACGGAAAGACAAAAACTCTTCGATTCAATATGAAGACAGGCAAGAGTAACGTTAAAAATGTTCTTTAACTAAACACAAAAGAGGTTGTCCTGTATGGAAACTGTAAAAGTAAATGCATCGAAAAAATATGATGTTATTATCGGCTGTGATACGTCGGCACTTGTTGGAAAGAAAGTGAAGGAGCTTTCTCCGAACGGCAAGGTCTGTGTTGTCACGGACGATAATGTGGCGGCACTTCATCTGGATTCAATCCGTGATAGGCTGAAAGAATCGAAGATAAAACACGAGGTTTTTGTTTTCCGTCACGGCGAACAATCGAAGTCACCTAAAGTGCTTTTTGAACTGCTCGAATTCCTTGCGAATAAACACTTCAACCGCACAGACGTTTTGATTGCGCTCGGCGGCGGTGTTACAGGTGACCTGACGGGACTTGCCGCAGCGATGTATATGCGCGGAATGTATCTTGTTCAGATGCCGACAACTCTGCTTGCGATGGTTGATTCATCTGTCGGCGGAAAAACTGCTGTAAATCTTGAAGCCGGAAAAAATCTTGCAGGTGTGTTCAATCAGCCTGACCTTGTTCTGTGCGACACACGTATGCTCGGTACTCTTCCGCGTGAAATTTTCTGTGACGGTATGGCTGAGGTAATTAAGTACGGTGTTATCGCCGACCGCAGACTTTTCGAGCTTGTGCGTGACGGCGGTGCGATAATCAATCTTGAAAAAGTAATTGCCCGCTGTGTTTCAATCAAGCGTGATATTGTAAATGAAGATGAATATGACAACGGAAAGCGACAGCTTCTCAATTTCGGCCATACACTTGCACATTCACTCGAAAAGCTGAGTAATTATGAGATTTCTCACGGCAGTGCAGTTGCAATGGGAATGCTTATGATAGCAGAGATTGCGTGGAAAAATAAATATTCAACCGAGCGCTGTCAGGACGAAATAATTGATGCATTGCTTGAAAACGGATTACCGATTTCCTGCCCGTATGAGCCAAGTGAGCTGTACTACAACGCGGTTGGAGATAAAAAATGCACGGCAGGCTTAATAACAATAATAATCCCCGAAAGAATCGGAAGGTGCAGGCGGCTTGAATTGTCGCTTGACGAATTCAGAGAATTACTTAAATCAAATTAAGGGAGTTGAGAATTGAATGTACGGACTTCTCGGACGCAAACTCGGACACAGTCTTTCACCTCAGATTCATCACGTTTTCGGTGACTATCCTTATGAGCTTTTCTGCCGTGAACCCGATGAGCTTGACGAATTTTTTGCGAATGAAAGTCTGACTGCATTTAATGTAACAATTCCGTATAAGGTTGAAGCTTTTAAGCGTTGCGATGAGCTGTCGGAATCTGCAAAAAAAATCGGCAGCGTAAACACGGTTGTACGCCGAGCCGACGGAACGCTTTTCGGTGACAATACAGACTATTTCGGCTTTTCAAAAATGGCTGAAAAATACAGCGCAGATTTCAAGGGGAAAAAGGTTCTTATTCTCGGCAGCGGCGGAGCAAGCCTTACCGTTCAGCACGTTGCGAGAGATTTCGGTGCGGAAAAAGTAATTGTTGTCAGCCGCTCGGGAGAGAACAATTATGAAAATATTTCAATGCATTCTGACGCACAGATAATTGTCAATACAACGCCTGTCGGAATGTTCCCGAATAACTGCGAAAGGCTTATTGATTTGTCACGGTTTAGCAGAGCTGAATGTGTACTCGACCTTATATACAACCCTATGAAAACCCAGCTTCTGCTTGATGCGGACGAGCTTGGAATTTCAAACGGAAACGGACTTTATATGCTTGTGGCGCAGGCGCTCCGCTCAGCCGAACAGTTCTTTGACCGGAAGCTCGGTGACGGTCTGATAGATAAAGCGTATAACGAGATTCAGAACAGTTTTACCAATATTGTTTTTATCGGAATGCCCGGTTGCGGAAAGTCAACTGTCGGAAAAATAATTGCCGAAAAGCTTTCAAAGAAATTTATTGATACCGATGCGGAAATTGTTCGTATTTCAGGCAGAAAAATCCCTGAGATTTTTGCTGAGGACGGCGAAAAAATTTTCAGAGAAATTGAAACCGAAGCTGTAAAAGAAACAGGCAAAAAACTCGGTTGTATTATCGCAACGGGTGGCGGTGCGGTTTTGAAAAAAATAAACCGAGATGCACTTAAGCAGAACGGAACAATTATTTATCTGAAAAGAGAACTGTCAGACCTTGCTGTTGATGGCAGACCGCTTTCAGCAGGGGACAATGCAATTGAAAAATTATATAACGAGCGCAAAGGAATTTATGAGAGCTTTGCGGATTTTACAGTCGAAGTCAGCGGTGACGCTCAGATTACCGCGGAAAGGGTGATTAAATGCGTATCCTTGTAATTAACGGACCGAATCTTAATATGCTCGGTATTCGTGAGCCTGATATTTACGGCAAGCAAACCTATGCCGACCTGTGCGATTATGTAAAAGCGGAAGCGGAAAAGTTCGATGTAGAGGTTGAGCTGTTTCAGTCGAATCATGAGGGTGCGATTGTTGACAAAATTCAGGAGGCTTACGGAAAGTTTGACGGTATTGTAATCAACCCTGCGGCTTACACTCATACAAGTGTTGCGATTCTTGACGCACTCAAGGCGGTTGCTATTCCGACCTGCGAGGTTCATCTGTCGGATGTCAGCACACGTGAGGATTTCAGACAGCGTTCCTTTGTTGCAATGATTGCCGAGGTAACCTTTATGGGACTTGGCTTTGAGGGTTATGCACGGGCAATGAAATATCTGAAAGACAGAATATCATAACAAAAAGCAGCACGTTGATGTGCTGCTTTTTTGCATATTACACTTTTCTTAAACCTTTCGGATAATGGTTTTTAGCTGTGCCGTTGACCGCTTTTGCACCGCCGAGTGAACAGCCCTCAATTGTTACAACTGCCCAGCCGTTTTCACAGGTGCAGGGGATAGTGTTTCCTTTCAGATAGCTGTCTGCCTCATTAACAGTAAGCTCGATTTTTCTTCTGAATTTATTTCCCATTGCCATAAAGAATTGATGATGCGGCTGAATATAATTCTTTTTTACTGTTCCGATTGTCACGCCGCACGAAAATGCAACGCCCGACGGAACGGAAAAATCCGAATCAAAATAAACGATGTTTTCTTTATATTTTTTTACGCAGTTTTTGTTGTAATCTGTCAGCGTTTCGTCAAGAAAATCAAATACGATTTTCTGTTCGCTTTTCGGTACTTCTTCAAGTACCGTTTTTCTTTTCGGGATAATGCCGTTGCCGCCTGTCTTTTTCATAAGAGCAATAAACTGTCCTTCGCCATTTGAAATGTGCGGATAGAAGCGGCGGCAGAGGTTGATGTTTTTCGTTTCGCATCCGTCAAAATTTATTCCGTCCGCTGTATGATTTCTGACGTTTTTCTTAACAGGGACAAGCTCAAATTCGGGATGATTTTTTATAAAAGCATCAACACATTTTTCATTCTCTTCAAGTGAGAAAGTACAAGTCGAATAAAGAAGAAAACCGCCGTCCTTTACAAGCAAATTTATGTATCCTAAAATCTCCTGCTGTCTGTCTGCGCACAGCTTCACATTTTCTTCGCTCCATTCGCTGACAGCGTTTTCATCCTTGCGGAACATTCCTTCGCCTGAGCACGGAGCATCGACAACCACCAAATCAAATTCTTCGCCGAAAAGCTCGGAAAGCCTTTTGGCATCTGTGCAGGTGGTTATAACATTTCCGAACCCCATTCGCTCCATATTGCCTGTAAGAATCTTACAGCGTGACGGAATTATTTCGTTTGAAATCAGCAAACCGTTATCTCCGAGCTGCGATGCAATCTGACCCGACTTGCCGCCCGGTGCGGCGCAGAGGTCAAGCACCTTCCACTCCGGTTGAACCTCAATGCTTGCGGCGGAACTCATTGCGGCAGGTTCCTGAATGTAGACCATACCTGCGTGGTGAAACGGATGATTACCGATTCCGTCATAGTTGAAGTAATATGCACTGTCGGCAAACGGGATTTTTTCTCCGCCGAAGGGACTTACTTTATTGAAGCTTTCCTCGCTTATTTTTTTTGTATTTATCCTGAACGCACGGACGGGAGTTTCGTCATAGCTTGCGATAAATTTATCGTAGTCCTCATTCAGGATTTTTTTCATTCTGTTTTCAAATTCAACAGGGAGCATATGTGTTATCCTTTACAAAAGATTTGATTCAATATTGAACATACAGATTGCAAGTGCCGCAATGCTTGCGGTTTCCGTGCGGAGAATACGCTTGCCGAGCGACACAATCTTTCCGCCTGCGGCAGTTGCTTTTTCTATTTCGTCTTTTTCAAAACCGCCCTCGGGTCCGATAAAAATTCCGACCGTCATTCCCGACTCAATTTTGTTCAGCTTTTCTTTCAGAGCTGACATACTGTCGGCACACTCATAGGGAACGAACACAACGTCAAAATTCTTCGCATATTCGAGTGCGTTTTTATAGCTTAATACATCATGTATTTCGGGAATCAGCATACGACCCGATTGCTTTGCCGCACTTTCGGAGATTGCCTGCCATCTGCTGATTTTAGATTTCTTCTTTTTGTCATCAAGCTTGACAACACAGCGTGTCATTTCAACAGGAACAATTTCACTTACACCGAGTTCAACAGCCTTTTGTATGATAAGCTCCATTTTATCTGCCTTCGGAAGTCCCTGAAACAGCACAAGCTTCACGGGAAGCTCCGTGTTGGAGAGCTGACCCTCAAGAATGTCAGCAACAATCATACTGTCGCTTATGTCGCTTACGGAACAGCAATAGCTTCCGCCGTTTCCGTCATTAGCAACAAACTTTTCGCCGACCTTCATTCTCAGAACGTTTTTTATGTGGTTTACATCATCGCCGATGATTGTAACAGAGTTTTCCGTAATATTTTCGGGAGAAACAAAAAAATGGAACATATAACTACTCCTTGAATATAATATAAGTATTATAACATTGCATCAACAAAAATTCAATCTGAATGAATTGAAATTTCTTAGAGATTACTTTTGTGATAAAAATATAACAATTTCAAACATCTTGACTAAGTTGCACTTATATAATATAATACATTTGGCTACATTTATGGAAGGGGAAGTTCCTATGAAGAAAAGAGTCCTGTCAATTATTTTATGCGTGGTGATGTTGTTCTCGACAACCGCATTGCCTGCAACAGCGGTATCAAACAATAAAAACACAGGAATAATAAGCGCAATCAGCAATGGTTATCCGATGAAGAACCTTGCCGATATTATTTCGGGTATTTATCAGATAAACAAGTTTATCAATTATCTGACAGGTGTTCCGATCCTTACGGAGGAACAGGTTGTATTGACGGTTGATAACACCGTTCAAGGAATAGTTGATGATATTGTTGAGAAAAAGGGTGTTGATTTCGGTCAACTGTTTTCTCTGATTCCTTCATTCAGCAGATGTGCGGAGGTAATTACATCAACTTTTAAGGTAAACATTCCTGAACTTAACGGCGAACTTGTTAAAGTTTCAAATCAGCTCAGTACAGCAGGCAGCCCTGCACTTGCAACGGTTGTAGGCCTGCTGAGAGTATGGCTTGGCATTGTTGATGAAATTCAGATTCAGCTTAATCCTGTTCCCGGTCAGTCAGGAGTTTATTCCTTTGATGCACTTATTACATATCGTGACGGCAGAACTGAGCTTTGCAAATCCGGAATTCTTTACAATTCAAATACAAATGAAATCTGCGGTGCTGACGGTGCACCTGCAATTCTAGGCTTCAGCGTTGACCTTAATCAGGTTTATTCTTATACGGGCGTTAATGTATGGCAGAGATATTTCGGGTTCTGCGTTGAATACGATCTTTTCTGCTTCCTTACTCCGTATCTTATGAATTATGTAACTCAGAGAATTAAGTTTATCTATGATAACCGAGAGTGGATGTGCCAGATATGGAAGGGTACATACTTCATCACAAACGGCGGTGAGGTCGGTTTCTACACACGTCCGATCGGAAGTGTCGGATCATTCTATCGCTGCATAGGTGATGAGGATATGATGGATATGACGCTTCAGGTTTATCACAAGAATGATCTTCTTCTCAGCCGCGGACCTGTAAAGCACTGGTGGATTACAGGCTTTGCAGTTGATGATGTATGTTATGTTCCGGCAACACTTACACTTGTCTCGACCATCACTATGAAAGATAAGGAAATGCTTGATGCCTTTACCAAGGCTCTTAACAAGAAGAGACTTGTCATTGATTATAAGGTTGACGGTCTTGATGTTACAATCAAGTGGTAACTGATTTTGATTTAAGCCTCCCGCTTTGGGAGGCTTTTTTGTGAAAATTGCAATTTTTCTTGACAACAACGCCAATATAGTGTATATTATCAATACGCTTTAAATCGTTAAAGCTTTAAAGTCTTAAAGCAAGTGAGGTAAAAAAATGACAAGTACGATGGTTATTACCCTGTGTTTGATTGTCTGTTTCTTTTCGTTAATGACAGGAATCGGTATCAAATCAAGAAAACACGCAACTGATGTTAACGGCTTTGTTCTCGGGTCACGTTCGGTCGGACCGTGGCTGAGTGCATTCGCTTTCGGAACATCCTATTTTTCGGCAGTTATCTTTGTCGGCTATGCAGGTCAGTTTGGTTGGAACTTCGGTCTGGCATCGACATGGATAGGACTCGGGAATGCGTTTATCGGTTCGCTTCTTGCGTGGAGCGTTCTCGGCAGACGAACAAGAGTTATGACTCAGCATCTTTCGTGCAAAACCATGCCCGACTTTTTCGGTGAGCGCTTCGGCTCTAAAGGCTTGAAAATTGCCGCTTCAGTTATAACTTTTGTATTTCTTATTCCGTATACAGCTTCACTTTACAACGGACTTTCGAGACTTTTCTCAATGGCGTTCAACGGTGTTGATTATTCAATCTGCGTAATTGTAATGGCAATTCTTACGGGTATATATGTTCTTATCGGCGGATATATGGCTACCGCTATCAATGACTTCATTCAGGGTCTGATAATGCTTGTCGGTATTGTTGCAGTTATTGCTTCAGTTCTTAATGATAACGGAGGATTTATGGCAGCTACCGAAAAGCTTGCAACAGGGGAAAACGGCGGCTGGGAGTATGCTTCCTTCCTCGGGCCAAATCCGATTTTCCTTCTTTTTGTTGTTATGCTCACATCGCTCGGCACATGGGGACTTCCTCAGATGGTCGGCAAATTCTATGCAATCAAGAATGAGGATTCAATTAAGAAGGGCACGGTTATTTCAACCCTGTTTGCAATTGTAGTTGCAGGCGGCTGCTACTTCCTCGGTGGATTCGGACGTCTTTACAATGTTGATGTAAAGGCTGACGGCTTTGATGCGGTTATTCCTGAAATGCTTTCAACTCTGTCGCCTGTAATTATCGGTATTGTTATTGTTCTTGTTCTTTCCGCTTCAATGTCAACGCTTTCATCACTTGTTCTTACAAGTGGTTCGACAATAACGCTTGACTTTATCGCACCTCTTTCAAAGAAAGAGATGACAGAGAAGAGAAAGATGCTGATAATGAGAGCTTTCATTGTTGTGTTCATTATGATTTCCGCGCTTATTGCAATTAAGCAGGCAACAAATAAAAGCCTGTTTATTGCACAGATGATGGGCGTTTCGTGGGGCGCACTCGCAGGCGCATTTCTTGCACCGTTCCTTTATGGTTTGTACTTCAAGGGTACAACAAAGGCGGGCGTTGTTGCTTCGTTTATTTTCGGTGTTACACTTGAAGTAATTCAACTTATGATTTCTCTTAACGTGATTTCAGTTGAAGGCAACGCGGTTCTGTCGTTTGTATTCACAAATTCACTCTACTCAGGTGTATTTGCAATGGTCGGCGGCCTTATTATTGTTCCTGTAATCAGTATGCTGACAAAGAAGACAAAGCCTAAGAATATTGAACAGATTTTCGAGTGCTACAATGATACGAAAACAGTAGAGGTAACAGACAGCCTCGGAAAATAAACAAATGATGAGGCTGACGCATTTAGCGCAGCCTCTTTGCATGAAAAAAGGCACGGTTTACCGTGCCTTTGAAACGTAATGGTTTCACAAAATGTGGTCTTGCTTATTTCATATTTTTCTCGTAAGACTCGATCATTTTCTTAACCATCTGACCGCCGACTGAACCTGCCTGCTTAGATGTGAGGTCACCGTTGTAACCGTCCTTAAGGTTAACGCCTACCTCAGAAGCAGCTTCCATCTTGAACTTATCAAGAGCGGCTCTTGCCTCGGGGACAACGTTCTTGTTGCTTGATGCCATTTCGTTTCACTCCTTCGCAATCAATTGCGTCTGCAGTACTATTTTGTGCGGAGATTCAAAAAATACAAATGAAAAATTTTGTTAATTTGTTCGTTAGAATTATCAGTTAAAAAATAAGTTTTCTCGACATACTTCATTTAAATTTTGTATATTGAACTTAAAGCGTTATTATTGTATACTTGAAAAAGAACAGTTCAGGGGAAGTTTAAAATGAAGAAGATATTTACTGATGACAAAAGATTTTACAAAACACTTATTACACTTGCAATTCCGATGATTTTGCAGAACCTTATCACTTTTTCTGTCGGACTTGCTGATAATATGATGATAGGTTCGCTCGGCGATTCGGCGGTGTCAGGTGTATATATGGGCAATCAGATTCAGATTGCTCTGCAGGTTCTCAGCGCAGGAATTGAGGCGGCGATTCTGCTGATTTCATCTCAATACTGGGGCAAACGCGATACAGAATCAATACGAAAAATTTTTTCAATCGGTTTAAGGATTTCTGCGATTCTCGGTCTGTTTTTTACAACGGTCTGTGCAGTTTTTCCGCGACAGGTTATCTCCGTTTTTACAAAAGAAAGCGGAGTAATTAACAATGGTGTGGAGTACCTTTCGATTATCTGCTTTACCTATATTTTCTTCTGCATTACGCAAGCGCTTATTGCGTCAATGAGGAGTGTTGAATCGGCAAAGGTCGGTATGGTTGTTTCGTTCTGTTCACTTGTTATTGATGTAACGCTGAACTATATTCTCATTTTCGGTAAGCTCGGGTTCCGTGCTATGGGCGTAAGAGGCGCGGCGGTTGCAACGCTGATTGCCAGAATCTGTGAGACAATAATCATCAGTACTTATGTTCGTTTTGTTGATAAAAAAGTTCAGCTCAGAGGCAGAGATTTGCTGAAGCTTGACCGCACACTGCTGAAAGATTTTATAAGGTACGGTCTGCCATTGGTTGCGGGTCAGCTTGTCTGGGGAGCAAACCTTATGGCGAACAGCATAATTCTCGGTCATTTTACGGAGAGTGTTATCACCGCAACGAGCCTCGCAAATACTATCAATTCGTTGATGTATGTTGCGATGAACGGAGTTTCGGGTTCAATCGGAATTATTATCGGAAAGACTGTCGGCTCAGGCGATATTTCAAGAATAAAGGAGTACGCAAGAACAACACAGCTTATTCTTCTTTCGCTCGGTGTTGTGATAAGTCTTGTGTTCCTCGCTGTGCGTGATCCGTTTATTTCGTTTTATAACATTACTGAAGAGTCTGCCGATTACGCAAAGCAGTTTATCAATGTGCTTCGCGTGACGTGTATCGGAACCTGTTATCAGGCAGGTTCGCTTATGGGGCTTATCAAGTCGGGCGGTGACGTCAGCTTTGTGTTCAAGAACGATACAATTTTTGTGTTCGGTGTAGTTATTCCGTCGGCAATAATTACTTCGATTTGCGGATGCCCTGCGTGGGTTGTTTATGCCTGTCTTAAGTGTGATCAGGTGCTTAAATGTATACCTGCATTCTTTAAAATCAGAAGATACAACTGGATGAAAAATCTTACAAGAACCAACGAAAAATAAAAAGGAGTGTTCACTGTGAGCGAAAAGTATTTCGGAGAAAATATAAAAAAGCTCGGATTTGGACTTATGCGACTGCCGAGAAAAGGTGCGTTGATAAATGTCAAGGAAACATCGGAAATGGTTGATATTTTTCTTGAAAACGGATTTACATATTTTGATACAGCTTTTGTGTACGTCGGTTCTGAAACAGCCACACGCAAGGCTCTTGTCGAAAGACATCCGCGTGATTCATATACGCTTGCGAGCAAGCTCTTTGCGATAAAGGTTCCGACCGAAAAAATGGCTAAAGCAGAGCTTGAAACAAGTCTTAAACGCACAGGCGCAGGGTATCTTGACTACTATCTTCTCCACTCGTTGACAGAAGAAAATTATCAGAAGTACGAAAAATTCAACCTATGGAACTTCGTTAAGGAAGAAAAAGAAAAGGGCAGAATCAAGCACTACGGTTTTTCGTTTCACGGAGGACCCGAGCTTCTCGATGAGCTTCTGACCGAGCATCCCGGCGCTGAGTTTGTTCAGCTTCAGATAAACTATGCCGACTGGGAAAATCCGAAGGTTCGCTCGAGAGAGGTTTATGAGGTTGCCAGAAAGCACGGCAAATCAATTGTTGTGATGGAGCCTGTTAAGGGCGGCAAGCTTGCGGATCCGCCCGAAGAGGTCAAAAAGATTTTTGATGCGGTTAATCCGAATGCGTCCTATGCTTCGTGGGCTATCCGTTTTGCCGCTTCACTTGACGGAATACTGACTGTTCTTTCGGGTATGTCGAATGTTGAGCAGATCAGGGATAATGTGGCGTTCATGAAAGATTTTATTCCGCTTAACGAAGAGGAACAGGCGGCAATAAGAAAGGCGCAGGAGGTTTTCAACAAGCTTAATGATGTTCCGTGTACCGCCTGCCGTTACTGCGTTGAGGGCTGCCCGAAACAGATTGCAATTCCCGATATTTTTGCTGTCAGAAATAAACAGCTTTCGTTCGGTCAGCTTGAAGAAACAAAAGTCGAGTACGCAAAGCTTACTGCTGAAACGGCAAAGGCTTCGGACTGTATTTCCTGCGGTCAATGTGAAAAGGTCTGTCCGCAGAAAATTGATATCATAAGTCAGCTCAAGAAATGTGCAGAAGTTTTTGAATAATCAATAAGAAATGCCTCTATTCGGGGCATTTCTTATTGGTATATAATACTGATGTTTAATGTTCTGTCCGTTCTGAAGCTGTATTCATCGGCTGAGAATCCGCCTGTAAGAAAGAAAATGTCGTGTTTTGTGTATGCGCTTTCTGTTTTGATTTCTGCGCTGTTTTTAATTATCGGAAGAACGAAAACTGCATCTGCGTTTGATTTTACGGAGATTTCTGTGCGGTTGCCGTAAAACCTGTAAGTGAATTCTGCAAACAGACTTTCATTTTCTGCTGATTTTGTTTCAATACATACGAATTTTGATTTGACGTTTGCTGTTATGCAATTCTCTTCTTTTTGAACACTTATTACAGCGTTACCGTCAAGACAGGTTGCGTATTTTACTCCGTTTTTTTCATATTCAACACGTGGAATGAGCGTTGAGTGAAGCATATCACCGACAGGTATCTGCATATTGAATTGTTCTGTCGGCTTGTAGTCATAAACCGTACCTGCAATAATTGCACCCTTGTCAACATGATACAGTAAAGATATAGTACCACCGGACGAATGAGCCGCACCGCGCGGATAAGTATAGGTCGAATAATCGTAGCCTGTTATGGTGGCAAGCGTTTTTCCTGCGTGAATTTTATATGTATCAATTTCGGGATAATACTTATAGCTGAACTCTTCTCTGTCGCAGGGGAGAGGTTTTCTTTCTGTTGGTTCTTCTATTCCGAAGCACAGTGCATCGGCAAGAGCGGCGGCGTGACAGAAGGTGTGATGTATGCAGGGTGGCTGATTATTTTCAACATAATTCAGTCCACCGTAAAGTTTACCGTTATGGGTACATCTGCGCAGAATCTCAAAAGTTCTTTCAGCGGCCTCGTAAAATATCGGATTAAGCTTTCCGAGCTCTGTAAATGCGCCGATACATCCGTCTGATGTTCTGCTTCCGTAATATGTCCATTTGTTGTTTCTTACACCGAATGTGTTATCCCAACCGCCGTCGGGCAGCATAAAACTAAGCAGCTTTTCTGCATGATTTGCAAGTGTGCGAAGTGCTGTTTGGTTATCAAGCAGAGTTGCTGTGCTGACAAGACAGGGGAGGGTTTCCTCAACGTTGTATCCGATATCAACGGGCGCACAGCCTTTTTCTGTGCGAAAATTATGCGGCTGTCCCTCGCCTGTAATCAGCCCGTTTTCGGTAAAGTGTTTCATACAGTAATTGAGCAGTTCAGATGCAAGAGAAATATAATTATTATCACCGTAATATGAGCCGTACATTGCGTTTACGGTTGATGCGGCGGCGTAATAATTTATGTTAGCGCGGAAGCCCGGACGGATGCTTTCGTGTATCCACTTTGCGGAAGCTTTGAATCGTTTTTCAATTTCGGCTTTGAAATCTGTCGGCAGGATATCTCCAAAGTAAAACAGAGTTTTGTAAAGATTGATTGCTGAAAACGTGGTGATACCTTTCCATTCTGTGCCGAAATCATTCTGAACGGCTCCGTCATCATGTGTCAGAAGTTTTCTGAACTGCATCAGCTTTTCGGCTGCCGAAAGGAAACGACTGTCCTTTGTGCGGTTGTATTCGTATATAAGCGGAAACACGGCGTTGTCCGCTCTGCCGTGTTTCGTTTCACAGGCTTCACAATCGAATCCGCCGTCGTCATTCTGCATATGCAGAAGATACAGGCACCATTCTCTGAGAAGACTTTCATATTTGTTCATTTTTAAACCTCTTCAAGCTCTTTTATAAGAGCGGCTCTTGTCTCACGCATTCCCTCAAGCTCATGAAGAATGGCATCTCTGCGCTTGCCTGTGTAATTATCAAACAGATAGCAGGCAGATGCAAGAAGATTTCCGAACACTCCGCAGAGAGTGAACATAAGATAAATTCCTCTGAGAGTTTTGTTTGTCTGAACAGCCTTGACGGTTTTTCCTGTACTGTCGGTAATGTTAGCCTTGTATCCCAGTCCGTCAAACAGTACATTATAAATATTAGTTCTGATAAGGTTGTAAAGATTTCCGAGAATACCCTGCGTTGCTCCAATAAGGCCCTCGCTTCTGATAGGTGTGCCGAAATTTTTCTGTGAATACCACTCCATATAGTCGGTTGCGTCGCCGACAACAACCTTTTTCGCTGCGGCGATAGCGTTGTTGGGCATACCCGAAATACCAATCATAATTCCGATAAGGTATCGTTTCTTTCTCAGACTCTTAAGATTAAAGCCTGATCCGAACAACGACATCAGCGTATAGAACACGCCTGTGAACGCATAACCTCCGCACATAACAGTACGGGCAGATACCTTGCTTGTAATTACAGGAACTGCGGCAAGTCCGACATAGGACAGCGTTCCGCTGATTGCATCTATAACAGCTTTCATGCTGTAATCGTCAAAAACATCGTCGTAGATGTAGGGGAGAAGCTTGTATGAAAGCTGACGGATTTGTTCAAAGAAGTTTGCAATCTGAACAAGCATAAATGTACGGCTGTGAAACATGGTCGAAATTGTTTCACGATCCCAGTTAACAGCTGTCTTTTTCGGCTTTTCAACGATACGGATTTTTTCCTCAAGGGTAAAGTAAGGCGCAAACATTGAAATAATACCGAGCACACAGAAAATGAGTGCAACAAAGAAGTACATCCATTTCTGTCTGTTAACGTCATCTGAACTGCCGACGGCGATAGGAATTATCCATCCCGGCAGCATTGAGCCGAGTGCCGAGGCAAGAGTGGAAATTGTATAGAAATTCTTTCTGTCCTTAGCATTTGTTGTCATTCGAAGAGACATCGCATTTAGCGAAGCGTCATAAAATGCATCAACTGTATTGTAAACAAGCTTGATAAGCATTGCCCAGATGAAGTTTTTGAACGGATCGGGGAACGGAACAATGAAAAGGAGCATTGAAGTCAGCGCAAACGGAAGCGGAGTTATCATAAGTATGCTCTTGCTTGGCGCGCGTTTGTTTGCCGCCACGGGAGTGTCAAGGATGTTTCCGGCAATCGGCGGTACGGCAAAACCAAGACCGATAAGAATGTTGCCGAGTAAAGTCATATGTTTTCCGCTGATACCCATAAACTGACGGAAAAATTTATCTGAGAAAGTATTGACACTGTCCTGTGCCATTGAGTTGCCGAAAATACCCATAGAGTAGCCGACTTGTTCTCTTACTGTGAAGGAGGGATTGTCGATTACCTGACTTTTGAATCGCTGAAGTTTTTCTTTTATCATAAAAGCACTCCTTTCGTACAGAAAAATTATAACTGTAAATCATTGTTGTGTCAACAAAAAAGAGCTGATCTTGCGACCAGCTCTTTTACTCGATTGTCTTATTTTATTTCCATTGGAAGTTTACAAGACCGTAAACATAAAGGAAAAGAATTATTGCAGGAACAAAATATTTGTAAAGAACCTTCATGCTGCCCGGAACCTTAAGACCTTTACCTGCGTTTGCTTCTGCAAGGAAGTTATCCCAGCCCCAGCCGAATTTCTTGCTGCAGCAGAATATAGCAAAAATAAATGAGCCGAGAGGAAGAAGGTTTGTGCTTACGATGAAATCCCAGAAGTCGAGCCATGCAGAACCCTCTGCGAACGGCTGGAACTTGAATACGCTGTAACCGAGAGCGGTTGTAAGCGAAATGAGGAACATTCCGATACCGCAGATGATACAACCCTTGGGACGGCTCCATCCTGTCAGCTCACGCACGCAGGCAAGGATGTTTTCAAAAACTGCAAGTGCAGTTGAAAGTGCGGCGAAAACCATGAACAGGAAGAACAGTGTGCCCCACCAGCGACCGCCGCCCATGTTGTTGAATACGGTTGCCATTGTGTCGAAAAGGAGTGAGGGACCTGCGTTAACCTCAACGTTGTATGTAAAGCAGGCAGGGAAAATAATGAAGCCTGCTGTAAGAGCAACGAAGCTGTCAAGAGCGATAACATTGATTGACTCGCCCATAAGAGAACGCTCCTTATCAATGTAGCTGCCGAAGATAGCCATTGAACCGATACCGAGACTGAGTGTAAAGAATGCCTGATTCATTGCACCGACGATAACCGAACCGTTGATTTTCTTGAAATCGGGAAGAAGATAGAACTTAAGTCCTTCCTTTGCACCGTCAAGTGTAGCGGAATGAACTGCAAGTATAATCATAAGGAACAGAAGAATAACCATCATATACTTGGTTACTCTCTCAAGACCGCCCTGAAGCTTGAAGCAGAGAATGCCGAAGCTGATTACAACGGCGATTGCCAGATAAACAACATTGACCGTCGGGTTTGTAATCATATTGACAAAGCCGAGGTTCTGATTCTGACCTGTAAGGAACTTAACAAAATAATAAATCATCCAGCCTGTAACAACTGAATAGAATGCCATAAGGCAGATGTTGCCGAAAAGTGCGAGGTAGCCGTGAAGATGCCATTTCTGACCGGGCTTTTCGAGCTTTTTATACATACCAACAGGACTTGCCTGTGATGCACGTCCGAGTGCGAACTCCATTACCATAACAGGTAATCCGAGAATAAGAAGACAGATGATATAAATAAGAACAAATCCGCCTCCGCCGTTCTGACCTGTCATCCAGGGGAACTTCCAAACATTACCGCAGCCGATTGCACAGCCTGCGCTCAGCAGAATGAAACCGAGTCGACTGCCGAGTCTTTCTCTTTTTTCTTCCATAATACCCTCCAAAAAGTTTTGCGATTTTTCGCAAGATAAACGATTACAAAATCAGACAAGATGTCTGTAATTAACCGTAACTTTGACATTTTAAAACATTAAATTCGAAAAGTCAAGTGATTATAGGTAATTCTTCATAATAATTATATTATTCGGTATAGGAAAATATCTTTATTATGGATTTATGTTGTGAATCTTGATTTTACTAATAATATGCTTTATTATATAGATAATTGAAAACGGAGGTTTTTCTATGTCGGAATTTGCTTATAAAGGTAATAAATTCCTGCTTGACGGGCAGGAATATACAATAATTTCAGGTGCTATGCACTATTTCCGTATTCCCCGGGAATACTGGCGCGACAGACTTCTGAAGCTGAAAGAGTGCGGCTTCAATACGGTTGAAACCTATACCTGCTGGAATCTTCACGAGCCTCAGGAGGGTGTGTTTGATTTTTCGGGTATGCTTGATCTCGAGGCTTATATTGATATTGCGGGTGAGCTTGGTCTTAATGTTATTCTTCGCCCCGGTCCGTACATCTGCGCTGAGTGGGAATTCGGCGGATTGCCTGCATGGCTTCTCAACTATAAGGATATGGATATCCGTTGTAATGACGAGGTGTTCATTTCAAAGGTGGAGCGTTATTATAAGGAGCTTCTTCGCAGAATTGTTCCGAAGCTTTGCACAAACGGCGGCAATATCATCATGATGCAGATTGAAAATGAATACGGGAGCTATGGCGATGACCACGAGTATATGCAGAGAATTGCCGATATTTACATCGAAAACGGCGTTGACTGTCAGCTTTATACCTCGGACGGAGCAAACTATTCAATGCTCTCGGGCGGTACGCTCCCTCAGTATCCGTGCGTTGCAAACTTCGGTTCAAGACCGCTTGAAAACTTTGCTGTGCTTGATGAGTTCAGACCCAATCAGCCGAAAATGTGCGGCGAGTATTGGTGTGGATGGTTTGACCACTGGTACGATAGTCACCACGTCCGTGATCCGAAGGAAATTGCAAATCTTTTTAAAGATATGATTGACGCAGGCGCATCGCTGAACTTCTATATGTTCCACGGCGGTACGAACTTCGGCTTTATGAACGGCGCAAACTGCTATGAAGCCTATGAACCGACCATTACAAGCTACGATTATAATGCGCTGCTTTCCGAGGCAGGAGACCTTACACCTGCATACTATGAAGTCAGAAAGGTTATTGAAGAGCTTAAGGGTGAAAAGCTTCCGCCGCTTACCGTTAAAAATTCAGACAAAGCCGCTTACGGCAAATTGAAGCTTACACAGAGAGTTTCCCTCTTTGATGCAATCAAAAAGATTTCTGCTCCCGTTCATACTGCCGCTCCGAAATTTATGGAGGACATAAAGCAGTATTACGGCTATACTCTCTATTCAACGGTTCTTACAGGGCCGCTTGATAAGAAGGAGCTTAAGTTTGACGTCTGCCACGACAGAGCTGTTGTTTATATTGACGGCAGGTTCGCAGGCTATTACGAGCGTTCGCGTCACACCGATAAGATTGAAATCGGACTCGGTAAGGGCGAGAGTATGAAGCTTGATATTCTGTGCGAGAATATGGGACGGGTTAATTACGGCCCGAATATTATGGACAGAAAGGGGCTTAAGGGTATCCGTTTTGACCTTCAGTATCACTTCGGCTGGGATATGTATCCGTTGCCGCTTGATAATCTTTCCGAGCTTGAGTTTGAAATGGCTGAGGGAGAAACAGATGTTGCGTCGTTCTTCCGCGGATATCTTGATATTGACGGTGAGCCTTCAGACACATTTATCAGACTTGACGGCTTCCATAAGGGTGTTGTATTTGTCAACGGATTTAATCTCGGACGTTACTACAATGATGCGGGTCCGCAGAAAACGCTCTACTGTCCTGCCCCGATGCTTAAGACAGGTAAAAATGAAATTATTGTATTTGAATCCGATTCGGTACAGAACGAAACAATTGAATTTATGGATACTCCTGATCTTGGATAGGAAAAACGGCGCAAGGCTTAACACCCTGCGCCGTTAATATTTTTATTTCGTAAAGAATTTATCAACAAGCACGGTTCTGTCATCAGAAGAGTAGTATCCTCTGATCATAACGGCTCTTTTCTCTGCGGGAATCATAATGATTATCTGTCCGTTCGCGCCTGTCTTGTAATAACAATCGGGATAGGCATCTCTTCTGACTATTCCGTAGCCGTTTTCAAGGCTGAGCTTTATATATTCGGGAGACAGAAGCTGCATATTCTTGTATTTTCCCTCGTTTGCCCAAAGATAACCGAGTCTTGCAATATCACGGTCATTCGCACAAAAACCTGAACCGCCCGTTGTATAACCCTGCGGACAAACTGACCATGAGCTTTCACGGAAACCGAGTTTGACAAACAGCTCACGGTGAAGAAATGCAAAAACATTTTCGTGAATTATGCTTTCAACAACACGGCAGACAAGGTAAAATGCCGCATCAGTATAGTGATAGTCAACTGCTCTCGTCCCTTCAATCGGAAGAGCAAGTATATAGCTGAGCCAGTCCGATATACCCTCGTCGTTCGGATTGTCTATATCGAGATTTCCGTTAATGAGTCCTGTTTCGTGGCGAAGACAATCGTGCAGTGTGACTTCTTTCCATTTTGGCTCGGCAGGTTCGGGACAGTTTTCGATAAGTTTTACTATCGGAGTATGAAGGTCAACAAGTCCTCTGTCATAAAGAAGTCCGACAGCAGCCCCCGAGATGAATTTTGACACGGAATAGACGTCCGTACACCACGGAGCAGGAACAATCTCTTTGCTTTTCTCTTCTCCGTCTGTTATCTCTGTAACGCCGTATATGTTATATTTTTGTTCTTTGATAAAGGATACTATCTGATTTAATGTGCTTTCCATTGACAAACTCTCCTTATTATATCAATATAGCGTTGAAAAGAGATGGTTGCCTTTTCAACGCCATATAAAAAGCTATAAACGATTTCAGCTGTTTTTTTCGAGATATTCAATAAGTCCGCCGACAGTTTTGATTGAAGTGAAATCCTTGTCGGGAATTGTTACGTCGAATTCTTTTTCAATTTCAACAGAAACCATAACAAGGTCGAGTGAGCTCAGACCGAGGTCACCGAGAAGTCTTGCATCGGGTGTGATATCTTCGGGTTCCACAGGAACGCAGTTACAGATTATTTCTTTAAGTTTCTCAAGCATATTTATATTCCTTTCTGCAATCAGAGCTGATCGATAATTTCGCCTAATGTCATGTTCGGGTTTTCAATACCGAGCTTAAGAGCTTTTGCAGTGCCATTGTTAAGATTTTCGATATCCTCAACGCTCACAAACTTAGTGCGGTGGATACAGGAAATCTTAAGACATCCGCTGTGAGTATCCTTCATCGCAAAAGTATACAGAACAATAAAGTATCTGTCAAGGGAATAGCCCTCAAATTCGTACTCCCAGTTGTTCATTGTATTCGCCTCAAGAGGGAACCATGAGAACATCATTGTTGAAGCGGCTTCGGCGGCAGAATAGTTAAACATCTTCTGCTGAAGGGTTCTGTATTCAAGATACGGGTAGTCCATATGTCTGAATGCCCAGAACTGAAGCTCCTTCATTTTCCCGAGAGCTTCCATAAATGTCAGATTTTCGGGAAGCACAATTCTCCACGGAAGCGGAGCGGCAACTGTACCGCCTGCACGCTTTTCGGTGAGGTTGTGTCTTCGGGGACAGAGAACGATAAAATAAGTGTCATTGACTCTGTTGTTTATTTTAATAAGATGCAGTCGCATTGCGAGCTGAACGAGACATTCGCCGCTTATGCCGTTTTCATCCATAAAGCTGAAGATTTTCTGACTGTCTTCATAGGGAATTGTGCGCTTTGTAAGTTCAGCCTTGTCGTGAATCGGGTCAAACAGAGATACCGCCTTAAGGTCGGGATTCTTTTTCTTTTTGCGTTCAGCGTCAAGAAATTTCGGACCCTCAACTCCGAGGTAGGTCGGTTCTCCGTCCTTTTCGAAGAACTCCCTGTAAGCCTGTTCCTCTTTCTTTATATTTTCGGGATTTGCCACATAGGCAAGCTCTTTTTTGATTATTTCCTCATAGCTTCCGAGCGGCTTGGGCATTTTTGCGCCATCCTTAAGATGGTCGTAAACGGCAAAAAGATCAGCGAAAAATGTAAACACAGCCGCATTATCCATTACAAGATGATGGACGTTGATATAAACACCGCTGCGGTTATCCTCTGTACGGAAGAATTTTATTCTGAATGTTTCGCCCTTAAGCATTCTGATAGGCTTCTGTGCATCTGCGGTAAGTGTGTCAATGCGCTCCTGCTCAGATTTAAAGCTCAGCACGGGGATTTCATCTACTGTAAATCTATCAATGAAGTACTGCTTTATTTTGCCTTTTTCCTTGAAAAATCTCAGACGCAGACAGTCATTTCTCTCGATTTCAATATTGAAAGCCTTTTTCATCGTATCGAAATCAATCTCTTTTGTGACTATGATTGATTCAGGAATCTGAGTAACCTGCTTGTGCAGAAAGCTGTATTTCAGCATGAACTGAATCATATCCTGCGGCGGAATAAGGTCATACGTTGCGTAAGGCAGATTTTTCATTTTAAATCCTCCAATCAGATTACGGTTTCGTATCTTTTTATTTTTCCTGCGCCGGTTTTTTCAAACGGTGTCTCACGGATTTTGATTTTTGAAATAATGTGTGAAGCTTTGGCGGTTTCGTTCATTCCGTCAACAATGCTTTCAAGAACGGAAGAAATATCCTGGATGTTGTTGACCTCGGCATAGTCAAAATTCGGATAAATCTCAGCAACGATTCGGTCGTTTTCGCCGTAGACAAGAACCTCGTCAACAAGCTCAATTCCGCCGAACTTCTTCTCAATTGCCTCGGGAGAAACGTTTTCTCCTCCCGAAAGGATGATAAGATTTTTAACTCTGCCTGTAATAAACAGCTGTTTGTCCTCGGTAACATATCCGATGTCGCCTGTTTTCAGCCAGCCATCGACGGTAAACATCTCGGCGGTTTCATCGGGCATATTATAGTAGCCGAGCATCTTTGTAGGTGTGTTCAGCTGAATTTCACCGTTCTGAATACGAACCTCGCACAGGTCAATAACTCTGCCGACGGATTCGCGTGAAACGGTGTCATCGGGTACTGAAATGCGGCAGCCTGCCTCAGTCATGCCGTAGCCCTGACGAAGATATATTCCGAGCTTGTCGTATTCTTCAATCAGCTCCGGATTGAGATAAGCTCCGCCCGAAATCAGCCACGTAATATTTTTGCCGAAAACCTGTTCGGCGGCTTCACGGGGAGACAGCTCGGAATTGCGGAATCGAATCATCTTGACACGCTGAAGAAGTGACTGTGCAATGAGAGGAACAAGGCGGACAACTCTCGGCTCAAAGGTCTTGAGATTTGTGACGATATCTCTCAGATTTCCGTTAAGGCAGACCTGAACGCCGTCTTTGAGATTTTTAATGTAATCGCCCGAGAAACAGTAAACGTGATACATCGGGAGAATGGAAAGAGAAACATCATTCTCGTTAAAGATATCGGTGCAGTAATCGTGGTACATGATGTTTCCGATAAGTGATTTTGTCGAGAGCATAACACCCTTTTTAACACCGGTTGTACCGGAGGTGAAGATGATAACGGCGCATTCGTCCTTGTCAACTTCAATGTCAGACAGCTCAGCATATTCGGAGCTATCTGAGTATTTTTTATAGATGTCGGCAACTTCATTTTCGCTGCCGATGTTTTTCATATATTTAAGCGAGGGACATTTTTTTATCAGCTCTTCTGCCTTGTCGGAAAATTCGTCCTCAAACAAAAGCATTTCAACATCAACTCTGTTAAAAAGCTCAGCGGCTTCAGCAACAGAAATATCGGGGGAGAATGGAATACCGACATTTCCGCTTAAGAGTACGCCCGAGAAAAATATAAGATATTCGTAAGATGTTTTGCCGATAATCGCAACATTTATTTTATCTGACACGGTGCTTCTTATCCAACGGCATACAGCGTTGCTGTCATTTCTGACTTTTATAAAGCTGTTTTCAACAACTTCGCCGTTTTTGATATACTTAAGAAACGGTGAGTCTTTCCATTTTTCGGCACCTGCGTCAAGCAATTCTTTTAAGGAAGGCGCATAGAAATCGTCCGTAACACTCAACCTCCTTACACAAATTTATACATTTTATAGTATATATTTTTTTGGCGAAAAAGTCAAGAAATAAAAAGCTGTTGCATTACCAACAGCTTTACAGAATTATTTTTTGTTCTGTGTCTGCTTTGACACAATTTCTTTGTTAAATACAAGTGCGATAACTGTAAGCACAGTTGAAATCAGACATAGCACCTGTTGACCGTTTGCGCTGAATCCGAGGACTGTACCTCCTGACGACTGAATGCTGCTGAGAATTACGCTTCCTATGCAGGATGCGATAAAACCGAAAACGCCACGGACGCTGTTGTTGACGGCTATTGCGGATAAGATATATTCCTCATCAACATAGCTGTACATCATATTGAAAGTGTTTTGACCGGTTCCCGCAAGTCCCATATTGAAAAGAATTGTGGAGGGCAGAATCAGCCAGCGTGAGGGTGCCGCAACAAAAATACCGACAACGAACGATGCAAGAATAAGAAGATTACCGAGATAATAGCCTTTTGCATATGAATGTTTGTCGGAGTATTTGCCGAGCGGTTTTGATACTGCAAAACGTCCCATACAGGCGATAACGTTGATAATCTGAATAGTGCTTACCGAAAATCCGAGGTCAACTGTTTTGTATGTTCCCATAAAGCCCATTGTCATATAGCGTGCAATTTCGGAGATTGAGGTCAGAATGATTGTATTTCTGACTTCTCTCTTTCTGAGGGTATGATTGATAATCGCCGATACGCTTTGCTTTTTCCCGTTTTCACTCAGCGGATTTTCTTTCATCAGAGAAAGGCAGGAAAAGTTGAAGCCGCAGATTATTACCATTGTAACCGCAAGAAAGATGAACGCGCCATGCAGATTGCCTCCTGCCTCATATCTGTCGGTGATGAAGCCCGTACCGAGTGTAAAAAATACACCGCCCAACAGTGAAATCATTTCCTTTGTCGCTGAATAGGAGCCTCTTTTGTCAGGCGAAACAAATGAGTTACCCCAGCGATAGCATATCGAGGTGTTGAGGTACAGCATCAGATATGCGAGAAGTATCAGCCCCGTAACCGCAAAAGCCTTGCCCGAAAGGCTCAGCGGCAAAAACGGAACAGTATACATTGCCGCAAAAAACAGCTGGCTGAGTGTGTCAAGGACAATAACAGGTTTCTTGATTTTTTTAAGCTTTCCTGCAAGCGGGATTGAAAAAAGCTGAAATAAAAATGTAAACGAAATCAGAGAGGATAATAAGCCCGTAAGAGCGTCGCTGAGTCCTATATCTTTAAGGAGCTTTGCGAGAAAAGCGTCTGTTGCAAGAAGTGATATGAAGTACTCGAACATACATTGTGCTGTGTATGCCGAGCGCGATTTTTGGTAGTCCTTAGTTTCAAAAATACTGTTCATTATTTTTCCTTTATCAATACGCATGAGTTTGCTTGTTGTAATAAGCTCAGCGTCGTGGTTCCTCTTTTTAAAGTTGGTTATCTATTCCAATTTATTATACATTATTATTTTGGGATTGCAATACTTGACATAGAATAGAAAATATGTTAAAAAAGATGGCAAAAGGGGAAATGGAAAATGTTTGGAAAAATAATGGGTTTTATTATGGGCGCAGTTGTTCTTGTATGCGCTGTTTTCGGAATAATACATTGCTGCAAGGCCGAGAGTAATGAAATGATTCAATACAACAAAGATAAAACTTCTCTGACAATTTCGCTTGAAGAAAATGCGACAACAGGCTACCAATGGGTACAGACTGCTCAGGATGAAGGTGTTGTCAAGCTGACAGAGGACAAAAATATTTCACAAACAAAAAAGGCGGTCGACGGTGCGCCTACCACAAGAGTTTTTACATTCAAGCCCGTTGCTGAGGGCAAAACATTATTGACGTTTTCTTATGAGAGAAGCTGGGAAAACGAACCCGTAAGAGTTGTGACAATCAGCGTGAAAGTCAATGCGGATATGACAGTCAGTGCAGAGCTTGTTTCAGATATAAGTGAATAAAAATGACCCGATTGGATTTTTGATTTCCAATCGGGTTTACTGTTTGTCTGATTATTTGAAAAGATTCTTAAAGAAGTTGCCAATTGAAACGAAGAAATCGCCGATTACTTCAAAGAAACTGATGAACGGATTGGGATTCTTGTGAGTAACAACAAAGCTGTCCTTTGATTCCCTTACTCTGCAATCGTCTGTGAAGCTGTAATACTTGAAGTTCTTGCCAACAATTGTAACTTTGCCGCTTTCAACATTAACGGTTGTTCCTTGTCCACCGTAAATTCCTGCGGGGGTGTATTTTTCGCTCTCATATCCTTTGACTGTTACTGTGCCGTCACCCTTGAAGTTGAGTGCTTCACAATAGAAGCAGTTGATGCCTGCGCAGATTGTGTTGCCTGTGGAGTTCTGTTTGCCGTAAATGTAGCTGTCACCGACAAGCTCAATGTTGAGAATGTCAACACTTTCGTATGCGCTTCCCACGGTGATGCCCGAAGTACGGAGAGTCGATGCGGCAATAAATGCATCTGTAAGGGTAAGTGTTTTTGTCTCGGGGTCATACTTGATTGTGCCGTCACCGAAAACATCAGCTTTGTTTATGCTTGTTATCAGCGTGTCACAGACCCATATATTATAGCTTGTGGGGAGTATGCCTGCGAATGCCGTCGGAGCAAATGACACGGATAAAACAACAATCATCAGAACAGCAAGAATTTTTTTAAAAGTTTTCATAAGTTATTCCTCCCTTTTTTCAGATTATAACTTATGCGTTGAAAAAAATCAATATCAATATCTTAAAAACGAAAAAGCCCTTGATGCGCTGTGCACCAAGGGCTTTTTCGTTAATCAATAGTTTTCTGCGTTAATTTCAAAGTATGCCTGCGGATGAGCGCATACGGGGCAGAGTTCGGGAGCCTGTGTGCCTACGACAATATGACCGCAGTTACGGCATTCCCATACCTTGACTTCACTCTTCTTGAATACTTCCTGAGCCTCAACGTTCTTAAGCAGCGCACGGTAACGCTCCTCGTGGTGCTTTTCGATAGCGGCAACGGCACGGAACTTTTCAGCGAGGTCTGCGAAGCCTTCTTCCTCGGCTGTCTTTGCAAAACCCTCATACATATCTGTCCACTCGTAGTTTTCACCGTCAGCGGCAGCGGCAAGATTTTCCGCTGTGTTTCCGAGACCGTTAAGCTCCTTGAACCACATCTTTGCGTGTTCCTTTTCGTTATCAGCTGTTTTAAGGAAAAGAGCTGAAATCTGCTCGTAGCCTTCCTTCTTTGCCTTTGACGCAAAATAGGTGTACTTATTTCTTGCCTGAGATTCACCTGCGAAAGCAGCCTCGAGGTTCTTTTCTGTTTGTGTACCTGCGTACTTGTTGTTGAAAGCTATAAGCTTATCCCCTTTCTGCTTGCAGCGAGGGCAAACTGCCTCTGTACCGTCGGCTACTTCAAAAATTTCGCCGCACACTTTACATTTGAATTTTTTTGACATGTTTATTCCTCCTGTTAAAAAATTTACAATCTGATTATATCACGTTTAGCGGTTTTCATTTATAAAAACCCTGAAAAGCGGCAGACAGCTGTTGAAAAAAGCCTTGTACGCTTCACAGTAATTTCTGTCATTTTTCATGCGTTTGCATCCGCCGCCGCGGCAGAGAGGAAAATATTTGCATTGTTTGCAGTTTTCCTCAACCTTCAGACTTTCACGCAGAAAGCTTTCTGCTTTTTTGCTGTGAGCGAGCGTATTGAAGTCGCTGTCGTTGATATTGCCGAGAAGCCATTCATCCGTGCAGTAAAAATCACATGGATAAATATTACCGTTTCCTTCGGCGACAAACTGATGCATACAATGCCCGCACATTCCGCATTGCTCAGTTGCCTGACCGAGATAAAGACGAACAAGGTTATCAAAATAGCGCACGCTTGTATAGTTGTTGCGGACATAGTCCTTGACGTAAAGATTGAATCCGTGAATGAGAAATTTTGCGTACTGTCTGACAGTCATATACATCTCGTTTTCCGAGCTGTTACCAAACGGACGCAGACAGGGAATAAACTGTAAATACTTAAAACCTTTGTTTGTCAGCGTCCTGTAAACCGAGTCAATATTTTCAGCACAATATCCTGTCAGAACGGTGAGAATATTGAACTGAACATTATGTCTTTTAAGGGCTTCCGATGCAGAGATTATTTTGTCATATGCATTGTTTCCGCTTTCATCAATTCTGAAACGATTAGCTTTCAAATCTCCGTCAAGACTTAAGCCGATGAGAAAATTATTTTCGGCAAAAAACTCAGCCCATTCATCTGTTACAAGTGTACCGTTGGTTTGAAGCCCATAAAAAATCTGACTGTTTTTTCTGTTCAGCCTTTTGACTGTGCTTATAAAATTTTTGAAATAATCAATTCCCGCAATCAGCGGTTCGCCTCCCTGAAAGGCAAAGGCGATGCTTTCACCGTCAGCAAAGCCGAGAGCTTTTCTGATCAGATTTTCAGCGGTTTCTGTGCTCATAATTCCGAAGCTTTTGACCTGTCTGATATCCGATACATCGTGATAGAAACAGTATCTGCATCGCATATTGCACAGGCTTGAAGCAGGCTTTATCATAATTGAAAGTGGTGGCATAGAATCACCTTATTTTATAATTCCTCTGCGGTTGTTTTTAAAATCATTCATAATTTCATCCATCTTATCGCTCATTTCGGCTGAAACGGTCGGATAAACAGGGGTTCTGTTGTAGTTTTCACCTGCGTCATCCGAAAGAATATGAAGCCAGTTCTTACGGAATTTATCAAAGAACGCGGAGTTATCGTTTTGAATCCTCTGAAAATATTTAAAGTCGAGGTAATCGTTTTCTTTAAGAACCCTGTAGTCATAGTCCGCATACTCTTCCTGCGAAAGTATTTCGCTTGTCGGGACTGTGTACTGAATTGCTTTCAGTTTTTCACGCTTCATATAGAGAAGCGGGTGCTCCTTTGTATGAATGACGTCATCATTTTTAAGTGTAGGCACCATTGAAACACCGTCAATTTTTCTGTCAGAGGGGAGATAGCTTCCCTCGCTGTTTCCGCTTATTGAACAAAGGTCAATGAGCGTCGGGAAAAGATCAACAAGTGTCGCTGTCTGAGAACGTGTCGAGCCGGCTTCCCACAGGTTGCCGTTGCCCCAGCGGATTGCGAACGGTACCTTCTGACCGCCCTCGTATGCAAGATATTTTCCTCCTCGGAGTTCGCCTGTCGAGCCCTCAAGCGCAGGACCGTTGTCACTCGAGAAAATGATTATTGTATCGTCAAGCTCTCCTGCTTTTTCGAGCTTGTCAAACAGCAGACCGAGATAATAGTCAACCTCTGTTACGCAGTCAACATATGTACCCATGCCTGTCTTGCCTTTGAAGTCATCACCGACATACACAGGTGCGTGCGGCCACGGTGAAGCATAATAAACAAAGAACGGGTCATCGCTTTCGGCTTGCTTATCGAGCCACGAGAACATCTCTTCGTTAATGTACTGTGTTGCCTTACTCTGATCCTTGAGTTCATCAACACCGTGAACGATTTCATATTCGCCGTTCTCCTCTTTTACGTGATAGAACGGTGTCATATCGTTTACATAGTGACTTCCGTAGAAGTAGTCAAAGCCCTGATTTGTCGGCAGATATTCGCCGTAATCGCCGAGATGCCATTTGCCGAAGCAGGCAGTATCATAGCCTGCATTCTGAAATACCTCTGCAATTGTGATTTCATCGCCGAGCATACCGTCACAGTTCGCACCAAGTTCGACCGAGTTGAAAATTCTTGTGGATGCAAACGGAGAAAGAGTGTCAACGGTAGGATAGATAACATTGTCTGCGTAGCCACGGAAAGGATATCGTCCTGTAAGTGCCGCAAATCTTGCCGGCGAGCAGACGGAGTAGCTCGAGTAGAAGTTGTCGAAGCAAACACCCTCGTCACAGATTCGGTCAAAGTTCGGTGTGTCATAAATTGCTCCGTAGTGAGAGATATCGCCCCAGCCTAAATCATCCATAAGAATGAAGAGGACATTCGGACTGTCCTTTTTATATTTGTCAACGCTCTTAAGGTAGTTATCGTGACCTTCCCAAAGACGTTCTGTGTTCGGGGTTGAACGCAGGTTCATAGTAAGAACGTAAAAAACAGTTGTACCTGTCAGAAGTACACTCAGCGCAAGCGAAAGAATTCTTTTGGGCTTGATTTTTACTGTCAGCAAAATGAGCAGAACAAAAGCTACAAGCCACGGCAGGGTAAGAAGAATATTGCCGCCGATGCGTGTAATTATGTTTCCTGAATGTGCAAACAGAGGATGTTCAGACGATTTCCAGCCTGCAAGTCCGCTTGTAAATGCACCGAAGCCTGCGTCTGCACCGAAAATAATATAGTAAAGAATAATTCCCAAGCCTGATGCACCGTATCCGATTAGATTCCACAGATACAGCTTTTTCTTAATGATAATTCCGAGCAGAATCAACGCGGATACAATGCACATATATCCGACTGCGACAACAGCCGCAAGATTCAGCCTGAGAATAAAAATCGAAACAAAAATAACAAGGCCGATAACGCCTGTTATTAAGGGGAAAACTTTTTTCGTTTTGTCAAAGCTCATTTACATTCCACCCTTCGGTTGATAAACTGATTATATCATCTGTTATTTATAATTACAATATAAATGTAATAACGGTGTTGAAATAATATCCTATAAATGATATAATTTGAAAAAATCAAAAGGAGCGCACCATGAAAACTTTATTAAAAAGAATAACAGCTGTTCTTGCTGTTGTTGCAATTCTATTCAATTTTTCGGTTTTTGTTTCTGCAAAAAAGGACATAACCACCGCTGAGGCAATACGTTTTAACAGCGACGGCAAGCTTCGCATCATGCACGTTACAGATACACATCTGAGTGAGGAAAACATATACGACAGCACATGGCTTATCGGTGAGGCTTGCGACAGAGAAAAGCCCGATGTTGTCATGCTTACAGGTGATATTGCAATGGCGAACACCGTTGAAGAAACATTCCGTAAAATCGATTTGCTGATGAAGGTTTTTGACGAGAGAAAAATTCCCGTTGCTGTCTGCTTCGGCAATCACGATTCGGAAAGCGGAATTATCTCACGCGAAGATCTTATGGCTTATTTCAACAGACACGAATCATCAATTTCAATTGATGATGGAGATGCGCTCACAGGCTGCGGCACGTATAACGTTCCCGTTCTCGGCTCAGAGGATGATGAAGTGAAGTTCAATCTCTGGGTATTCGATTCAGGCGATTACGATAACGAGGGGCATTACGCAAATGTCAGCGAGAATCAGGTTGAATGGTATGTTCAGAAGTCGAAGCTTCTTGAACAGGAGAACGGCGAAAAGATTAACTCACTTGTGTTCCAGCACATTATTGTTCCCGAGGTTTACGATGGACTGAAGCAGGTTAAGTACAAGGGCGGATATACTTTTTCTCATATTTATGATAAGAGCAAGCACTATCAGTTTGACCAGAATGCTGTGAACTACGGTTTCCTCCATGAATATCCGTGCCCGGGTTATTATAACCACGGCCAGTTTGAGGCAATGGTTGAAAGAGGCGATGTGCTCGCTATGTTCACAGGTCACGACCATTCAAATGCTTTTGGTGTAAGGTATAAGGGCATCGACATTGTAAACTCACTCTCAACACGATACAACGGTGACGTTGCCTCAACAAAGTACGGCTATCGAATGATAATTGTTGATGAAAACGACACCGATACATACACAACCAAAGTTGTTCATTGGTACGATTTCTTTAAGAATGCCGATATGAAAGTTCTCCGCGACAGCGATGACGGACACATTAAACTTGCACGTGAAATCAGATTCAAAGGCTTCTTTGAAAAGGCGGGTCTTAATATCGGCGTATTTTTTGTTCAGATGTTTACGGGCAGAACAGTCAGATATCCTGATTAAGTCACCGAAACATAGAATAATATTAAAAGGGATTGTTGCGTTTAGCGCAGACCGAAAAACAAAATAAAACAAGAGGGATTTAAGATTATCTGAAAGCTTAGATATAAATCTTAAATCCCTTTATAATATTTTTTGAAAAAAATAATTGTTTCTCTAAGTGTTTTTTCACCCTTTTGGAGTATCGTATACGAAGGAAACGCTTTCTGCATCTGAATGCGACAGACCTTTTTGAGTTTTGATATAAACTAATTGATTTCTGTATTTTTCTTACCTTTGATGAGCAGTACAATAATTATTGCAACTAAGGCTAAAATTATTGCTCCGAGACAACAAACGATAATAACAGTATTAGTATTTGCAAAAAAGTTCTCTTCTGTTTTGCTGCTGCTCGGTTCTTGTGTTTCAGAGCTTGTGCTTTTATCATCGGAGCTGTTAAATGAATCGACGGTAGAACTCAGTACAGCTTCGGCGCTGTGTGATACATCATTGTTTTCTGATACAGCTGAAGTGGTCGTGGTGGTTGCAGTTGTAGTTGTTATTTCTTTTACATAATCTATACATACCCAACCGGATTGACCTTTATATGTTGTGTAGCCCCAGTTGTGACCGCCGTATTTATAGGTATACTGATATGTGATTTTTGCGCCATGGGGGATAGTCTTATATGCTTTAAAGCTTGTTGCCGGGCCTTGACGCAGAACAACTCCTACATCAGCGGATACGGAACTTTTAATTTCTTTTACCTGTTTTGTTCCTTTGTCCTTGCTAACGGCTTTGTTTGAATCAACAAAGTATTTATTTAAATCAGCCTCTGTAACAAAAACAAAGCCATTCCCTTTAGTATCATGTTTGTCATCTTCAATAATTAAAAGGTATTCATTGTTTTCAAAGCTGTGAACCTGAAGTTTTATACCCGGTTCAATATGATCCTTTACCTCTTTTGATGTTTCTGCTTCATAGTCAACAATAGTGTCGGTAAAATCGTAACCGTCCGGTCCGCATATAACGTACCAGCTGTCGAAATCGGGTGAGCCAATGTCGGCATAGACTGAAATACTGAAACCCAAAAGAAAAACTAAAGATAAAAACAAGGATAAAAACTTTTTCATAATAAAACTCCTGTCTAATGTAAAATGTTTAGTATGCCTGTACCGATAAAATAGGAACAGATATTCAGAATTAGCGATAGAAGAAAAGGATTTAGTTTACTGTTTAATACTTTTTTGTAAATAAATCCTTCAACAAAAACAACTGCGATTTCTAAGGGAACAAGAAAATAATAGAACAGATTTTTATCAATATAAAAGCTGACCACAGTAAGGGCACAGTTTAGCAAAGGGTTAGTTATCACATTTGCAAGCAGTATAATCAGTTGTCCGCGTACTGTTTTTATTCCTAAAACAAATGCAAAAGCGGCTTCAATAACAATTGTCAGGAACAGACAGATTACCAGTTTAAACAGAATTCTGTTAAGTATCATTTTTCCTGATTTTTTATTTCCCGAAAAACTAAAACCGATGTAATAACGATAAGCACAATGAATACTGTTACGATCAATAAAAACGGAACTTTTATATTATTAAATATTGCCCTGTTTAAGGTTTCAATCAGATTGTGCATCAAATTCATCCTTTCTGAGAGATAAAGCTAAACATATAAAACAAACTCCTGTCAGTAAGGACAGAACAATGCAGTTGAGTATAAGGCTTTTTATTTTGAAAAAGAAAACCGGAGTTGCCCCGATAAAAAGACCGATTGTTGTAAGTCCAAACGCAAGACCGGGAGTATCCCTGAGCACAGAAACAAGTAACGCAAGAGTAACAGACATTGTCATACTGAAAAGCAAAACACCAAACAGGGAAACAAACATATTGCTGTCGCCGAACATAAGAAAAGGAAGTGAAGCGGTTACACTTAAGAGTGCGACTTTTTTTATTCCGAACAGATCAGCAAAAATACCTCCCAGAGCTTTTCCGATTCCCATAAAAGAGAAAAGAATTACGGTTTGCAGAGCGGTTTTGTTCCATGATATCGGAATCGCGTAAGCCATATATCCTCGAACCGATACTACTGTTACTGATAATATAATAATTATTATTTTGCTTATTTTCTTATTATTATAGTTGTATTGCCTGCACGGAAATGCGGTTTTACTATCCTTATCTTTTTGATAACGCTGTGCAAGTATGGCAAACGGAACTGCGGAAACCGTCAACAGAAGTAACAGCCAGATCGGAACGGAAGTTGTACTTAGCAGCTTTCCGAAAACAACGCCGAAAGAACCGCCTGATACAAAAATTGCGCTATGAGAAAGTTTTCCGTCTGAAACTCTGAGCGTAGCTTCTGCACCGTTAACGTGTATAAAGGCATTGCCAAGACACAGAACAATCAGAGATAAAAACGGCATTAAGGGCATACAACTCTGAATAATCAAAGCCGCAAACAAAAATCCGATACCCAACAGACCGAAAGAAAATTTCGGAAATCTGTCGCTGATATAACCAATACATGACTGAGGGACAAATGCCAACATATCATATGTTAAGAATATCAGCCACATGACCGGCGAGCTTTCAATATATTTTCCTAATACAAAAAAACATATAAGCTCCGTTACAAAATGAATATAAAAATATAAGAACCCGACACCAAGGGATTTTATTTTGTTTTTCATAATAGTTCCTTACTATTTGTTAAAATTACAGAATTGATAATATATTTCTCAGGCTTTTTGTTTATTTTATCACTATTGTCTTGCTTTGTCAAACATATTTGAAAAAAGTTATATCATCTGAAAAAGCAAAAAAATAAGGACGGTAAAAAACCGTCCTCTTTGGAGCTGGTAATCGGACTCGAACCGATGACCTGCGCATTACGAATAGTCTTTTATATGTTTCAGAACTGTTCATAATATGCAAAAAACGTAGTAATATCAAGGCTTTTACGCTTTTGTTAATTTCACAAGAATCTATTTTTGGACATTATTTTTCATAACTTTTCATATCAATAATGTCCAAATAATGACCAAAATAATGTCCTGAAAAGTATCAAAAAACAAATGAAAAAGTATAGCAGATAGGACTCCGATTTATTAAAAGGTATCTGTTCAAATGTATTAATAACCCCAAAGGTATCCCAGCTCACTCATATTTCGTAACCCCAAAATAATCCCTCGTAAGACAAGATTAAACCCGGCAGCGACTAA
>JAKSQO010000017.1 GCA_024404095.1 Clostridia bacterium
TGAATGTGGCTGTTACTGTGTCTGTTCCGCGCTGATAGATTGTTGTTGATGCCTTGCTGAGATTTACATTGATATCTATCGGTGCGTATACAGGCTCAACATAAAGATTGCTCTGTATATTTGTCAGCGGTGTATCCCATGTGCTGAAGGTATGGCCAAACAGTACCGGTGTTACATTCGGTGCTGTTGCTGTGCCTCCTCTTGATACTTCCTGTGTGCTGTATACTTCTCCGTCTACGTTGCGGAAGACTACTGTATAAGTATCCTCAACCCAGTTAGCGGTAAGTGTATCTGAGCTTATACCGAATCTGTAATCATTAACATTAGTGTCGTTAAATGGTGTAAGTGAACCGTAAGGTGAAGCTGCGTTATTATCTCCTGTAAGTGTCCAACCGTCAAATTTATAGCCTTCTCTTACGGGGATACCGAGTGTAATCTCATCATTTGACTGACCCGGGATAACAAGCTTGCTGTCAAGATTTGCTACATAGAGATCTGTAAAATTGCCTGTAACAAGAGAAGTTGCAGTAAGAACTTCAATCTTAAGCTGAGCCTTACCGTCCGCCTCTGCTGTAAATCTACCGTCTGCATCGGGAGTATAAACTTTTGCGTCAGCAGTTACAAAAGTAACAACAAGATTTGATTTATCTATACCTGATACATTGTAGCTGAACTGATAATTGTAGCCGTCATTAAGGTCTACATAGAACGGAAGGAGCTGCTTTTGAGTATAAAGCGTTGTGCTGAATCTTGTTGAAAGCTGAACAGAGTCTGATCCTGTTACATTATAGTTCATATCCGTCTTAACTGTTGAACCTTCAAAGATTTCGGGATAAGCCTGAGATGTTTCAAGATAAAGCGCATTCTGATTTGTTTCCACAAGAAGAAGGTCGCTTACTCTGAGTTCCTTGCCTGAACGTGCGTTGCCGAGAAGTTCAATTTTAAGGTACGCTTTTCCTGAAGCATCAGGAATAAATACACCGTCAGCCGGAACATCAATTGAGGAATCCGCTGTTACGAAACTGAACGTAATATCAGAAGCGGATGCGCCTGCAACAGAATAGCTGAGTGTATAAGCTGTACCTGCTTCAAGCTCTGCACAGAACGGAAGCATCTGATACTGTTCATTAGCAGTTGCCTGTGTGCTGTGAGCTAAAACATCATTACCGTCGATTGTATAGTTGATATCTGTTTCAACTTCGGGATTAGCGGTGTATGACGGGAAGCCTATACCGCCGAAGCCTGTCGGTAATGCGCCTGTTTCAGTCTTAAGAAGATTGTTTGTACCGCCGTTTGTGTCAATGGTAGCGGTAATTGCATTGGCTGTATAATAAAGAGTATAGCAGAGATCATCATAGTACATAAATGTATCTGCATCGGGATTGCCGACTGTGTACTCGTCTGACGAAACCGCTGAATTGAACTGCTTCAGCTCGCCCTTCTTATATCCCTGATATGTATAGCCGGCGATCTCAGGAGCCGTAACCGATACTGTATCAGCATAATTGTATGCTTTTACATCGTCAGCAATTGCTGTAAGTGTTGCGGAATCAATAATCTGCTGAGCTGTCATTACACCATTGTCATTTTTGCCGACTGCAACAAATCTAACAGTTGCGGTTGAATTCTCAAGAGAATCATTAACAGCTGCGACTGCTGCGTTTATTGCCGCAGGAATAGAATCAATAGTGTATGACGTACCGTTTACAGTTATCGCTGTCTTATCGAGACTTGCGAGAAGCTGTCCGCCTGCCTTAAGGAATGCGATAAGATTGCTGTATGCAGGTGACTGCTCGTCATAATATCTGCTTGTGCCGTCCTCAAGAACGCTGAGCTTTGCAAACATTGAATATATATTATTCATTGCGGCACGAAGTGCTGTTTTATTTGTAAGTGTTGCGGAAATCGGAATAATACTGATATTCCAGATTGTGTCTCCACCGTAGTGGTCATTTACATCATCGGCATCATGGTTGAAATATCCCATCTTTACCTTAAATGTACTTGTCGTAGTTGATGACGGAAGAGAAATCGGAGAATTCCATCTGCCGTTGTACTTGATACCGTCTGAAACAGCTTCACTTGCATAACTGTTATAACTACCGTAAGCAACCGTCATCTGGTTTGCGTTTACGTTATTCCAGTATGTTGTACCACGGTCGGTCTTATCTTTTTCACGGCTGTCCTCATCAGACTCAGTTGTACGACCTGTTGCGTCACCGATATAGTAAGCACCTGTCGCCTTTGCGCCCTCGTTATCAGCCATAAGGATACCTGTTGTGAAGTTGGGAATGCCACTGAAGTTGTTATAACGGCTGGCATCAACTGTAATCTTTGCTGTCGGAGCGTTACATACATTATAGAAAGCGTTGTCATTCCATACAACACCGGATGCACCCTGTGAGTTATCATGATAGTTGAATGTCTTTTCTGTGAAGTAATCGCTACCTTCTGAACTTATCCAGCTGTCAGCACGCACGTTATCCCAGCCCGAATAGCGGAATCTGTCCGGAAAATGAGCATAAAGTGAGCTTGTTGCACCAGCAAAACCCGTTGCAGGTGTAAGTGTGGTACCGTTTGCATCGGAGTTTGAGAAAGCAACAAGACCGCGATCCGTACCTGACTTAGCATAGTAGCTGCCCTGTGATGCCATTCCGTGAACACCCGAAATCCATGTTACATCCTGACCGAATGAAGCACTGCCCTGAGGATTCTTTGTTCTCTGAGCATTGCCGACAGGTGTAAGATACGGTTTATAAACATATGTATATGCTTTAGTTGTCTTAACAACAGGCTGACCGTTCTGGTCAAGCTCACGTGTGTCGTTAAAACGAACAAGCCACTCAATATAGCAACCCTTTGCAGAAGCAAGAAGCTTCGGGCTCTGGCTGTTCTGAGTAACAATTGATGTGTTTACCTCGTTTGAATAGACAGTAAACTTTGTATGCAGAGCATCCGAACGTGTATTGTACGGACTGTAATCCTGCGAACCGTCTGCAAAACGAAGAACAGTATTCGGATTTGCATAGCTGACAGTTGTCGAATCACTCATCGACTCTGTGTACGCTGTCATTTCATTAAGATTTTCGTCAAGGTACTTGTATGAAACCTGTACCTCGCTTGCGTGTTCATAGTAGAAATAGAAATTACCTGAGGCATTTTCACCTGTTCTGAGCGATTTAATCTGATGTGTTGATGTATCAACAACAGCATCAGCAAACCATTCAAAAGAATATTTCTGCTGAACCTGGAACTGATTAAGGGTCGGTTTAAGATAAATCTGTTCGGGAACGTACAGATAAATCGGGTCGCCCTGTCCGTTATCGGTTACCGTTATAGCTGACAGATCAGCCGCGAGAGAACCGATGTTGAAGAATACAATTGTAGTAAGAAGCATTATCGCTGTCAAAAGCAGCGAAAGAATTCTTCTACCCGTCTTATGGGCCTTACTCATAAATACCCTCCTTTACAGCCTTTGCTGTAAGAATATTTTTCACAGTAAAAAGTATACTATGAATAAGTTGATTTTAACACACTAAAACCACAAAGTCAACATTTTATAGCTTTAATACGTGTTATTTTTTAATATTTTTGCATAGTTTTTACACTTGTCTATACATATTTTTATTAAGATTGCATTGTAATTCAGGTATCATTGACAACTAAACGCAAAAAAGCACCATGCTGTATATGCATAGTGCCCTCTGCTTATTTAATTGCATCTATATCATACGGTGTTGTCTGATATACAAAGTAGTTGAGCCAGTTGGAGAAAAGCAGATTCGCATGTGAACGCCACGAAACAATCGGCTCATTATCGGGATTATCATCCGGAAAATAGTTTTTCGGAACATCAATCGGCAATCCCTTTTCAACATCTCTGAAATACTCGTTTTTAAGCGTATCAGCGTCATACTCCGAATGTCCTGTTATAAAAATCTGCTTACCGTGATTCGTTGAAACAGCGTATACACCTGTTTCCTCGGATGAAGCAAGAATTTTAAGCTTTGAAACCTTTTCGATATCCTCACGTCTAACAGTCGTATGACGTGACTGCGGAACCATAAAAATATCATCAAAGCCTCTGAAAAGAATTGAATTTTTATACTCAACCTTATGAGGAAATACGCCGAAAAGCTTTTTGTCTGTCGGAAATTTTTTTATGCCGTAGTGATAATACAGTCCCGCCTGTGCGCCCCAGCAAATATGAAAAGTGCTTGTAACATTCTTCTTGCTCCATTTCATTATCTCGCACAGCTCATCCCAGTACTCGACCTCTTCAAACTCCAGCTGCTCAACGGGTGCGCCCGTAATAATCATACCGTCATACTTATTATTTTTAACATCATCAAAGGTCTTATAAAATGAAAGAAGATGCTCTTTGGATGTATTTTTCGACTGGTGCGACTTTGTATGGATAAGATCCATTTCAACCTGAAGCGGAGAGTTACCGAGAAGACGTGCAAACTGAGTTTCCGTTTCAATCTTCTTGGGCATAAGATTCAGCACAAGAATTTTAAGCGGACGGATATCCTGAGTTATAGCACGTTTTTCCGTCATAACGAAGATGTTTTCTTCATTCAGCGTCTTGACGGCAGGCAGTCTGTTCGGAATTTTAATCGGCATTTAAATCAACTCTTTTACGGAATTTTTAGAAATCAACCTTGTCAAGTGCCTGTGCAATATCGGCAATAAGATCCTCAGCGCTCTCAAGACCGCAGGAGAAGCGTACAAGATTTGCAGGTACGCCCGCCGCCTCAAGCTCATCATCATTCATCTGACGGTGAGTTGCGCTTGCAGGATGCAGACAGCAGGTTCTCGCGTCAGCAACGTGAGTTTCGATAGCGGCAATCTTAAGCTCCTTCATGAAAGCTTCCGCAGCCTTGCGTCCGCCCTTGATTCCGAAGCTTACTACACCGCAGGAACCGTTCGGAAGATACTTCTGTGCACGCTCATAATACTTGTCGCCCTCAAGCATTGAACAGTTTACCCAATCAATTTTATCACTTGACTTAAGGAATTTCGCAACAGCAAGTGCGTTTTCGCAATGACGCGGAATTCTTACGTGAAGGCTCTCAAGACCGAGGTTAAGAAGGAAAGCATTCTGCGGTGACTGAATTGAACCGAAGTCACGCATAAGCTGTGCTGTGCACTTTGTAATGAACGCTCCGCCCTTGCCGAACTTCTCAGCGTATGTGATGCCGTGATAGCTTTCGTCGGGTGTGCAAAGGCCGGGGAACTTATCAGCGTGTGCCATCCAGTCAAAATTGCCCGAATCAACAATGCAGCCGCCTACGCCTGCACCGTGACCGTCCATATACTTTGTTGTTGAATGTGTAACAATATCAGCGCCCCACTCGAAAGGACGGCAGTTGACAGGTGTAGCAAAGGTGTTATCAATAATAAGAGGAACGCCGTGAGCGTGTGCCGCATTCGCAAACTTCTCAATGTCAAGAACGATAAGAGCGGGATTTGCGATTGTCTCACCGAAAACAGCCTTTGTGTTCGGCTTGAATGCGGCATTGAGCTCCTCGTCTGTGCAGTCGGGAGAAACGAATGTAAAATCAATTCCCATCTTTTTCATTGTAACAGCGAAAAGGTTGTACGTTCCGCCGTAAATTGCAGAAGAAGCAACAACGTGGTCACCGCAGCCCGCAATATTGAAAACAGAGTAAAAAGAAGCGGCCTGACCGGAAGAAGTAAGCATTGCGGCGGAACCGCCCTCAAGCTCACAGATTTTCTTTGCAACCATATCATTAGTGGGGTTCTGAAGTCTTGTGTAGAAATAACCCTCAGCCTCAAGGTCAAAAAGCTTGCCCATATCCTCGCTGGTTGCATACTTGAATGTAGTTGACTGAATTATCGGAATTTGACGGGGCTCACCGTTGCCGGGAGTATATCCGCCCTGAACACATTTGGTTTCAATTTTAAGTTCGCTCATAACTATTACCTCGCTTTTCGTAATAAAAAAATAAACCCGTCCCAAAGAAAAACTTTGAGACGGGATAAATACCCGCGGTACCACTCAAATTGCGGCATACGCCGCCACCTCTCAGGCTCAATCAAGCCCTTCACCTTAACGCGGTATTACGGAAAATCCTACTGCTAATTCAGACCCTCAGCTCAGAAGCCATAGACATTGAAAACTCCGCTGCCGACTTGCACCTTACGTCGGCTCTCTGAAAGCATTGTCCTCTGCCCTCTTCATCACAGCTATTACAGAAATAATAACACTAAAAGCGGTATATGTCAACTGTTTTTTATCTGTAAACGAATATTCCTCTGTCTGAGGTCAGGATTGTATCTTCGAAGCTGACCGCTCCGCTTCCGTCTGCATCGCAGGCAAGAATCTCCGTTTCATTAAATCCGTTCATACCTGCTATATAACAGTTAATAAGAACACTGTCCTGTCCGTTAACGGCTCCGTCAGCATTTACGTCACCTCGGACGATAATTGTGTATCTGCGAAGCAGAATATCATCTGAGCTGTAAAGAAGAATTTCACATCCTGTTCCCTTACCTGTACTTATGAAATGTCCGTCCTCGGTTGTATCAAGATAAAGGGATAAATCAACAGCATTGACAGGCACGCCGATAACATAGCCGTCAGAAATAACTATGTCACTTCCCTCTTTTGCAATCAGCTGAGCCGATACAATCTGAGGCATTTCCTTTGAGCGCACAACAAGACTTCCGCTTGAAAGCGTTGCAGAGGGGACAAAAACTCTTTCACCGTATACAAACATATCAGCCGCCTGAATAGAGTCACAGGGGTTGCTTCCGAGTTTTTTCCATTCTCCGTTCTGTAAATAAAGCACCTCGGAATTATTCTGAGCTGAGAACAATCCGACATACAGCGTTCCGTTTTCAGCAACATCAATTCCGATATACAGAAAATTAGAAACGGAGGTCGGAACAGTTTTCTGCGACACCTCGCCATTTGGCTTGACGCTTACAGCAATCGGTGTTGAATCCATACCTGCCGCAAGGAACCACAGCTCTCCGTTGTTGTATGCCGCACGGTGAACATTGGAACGGTTAATCGGTGACTGAATGTTCAGTTCCTCCCAGTAACCGAGCTTTGTGTTATAGCGTTTCATCTTTGTATATGTATCACTTCCGAAGAAATCACTGTAAAGCACATAGATGTAATCATCTGCCGCAATAAGGCAGGGATTAGAAAAATAGGATGCCGTTAAACTGTCACCTGTCGGGGTAAGTCCCGATGAACCGATCTTCTTAATCACAAGGTCAGTTCCGTCCTTTACCCAACTGCAGTATATCCCGTTTTCAGAGCTGAACAGCTGAGGATTATTAGGATACTGCGACGATTTATCTGTTGCAATCGTCTGCCATGTACCGTTGACAAGCTTTGCTATCACAGGATACCACGAAGAATTGAGATATATGATATACAGCTCGTTGTTGTAAACGTGGATATATGCGTCATTCACACCCGAAAGAGTGTTAGCCGCTTTAATCCATTGACCCTCTGAACAAGTATAAACATCCGTCTTATAGGAATTGCTTGTCATTCCTGTTGAAAGAACGTACATCTTTCCGTTGTTGTCAGTAACACCCTGTGTCTGTGAGCAGGAAGTGGCAAGTGAAGCACCTACATTTTTCCACAAATCAAGCGAGGAATAATCGGGATATTCAACATGGAACGATAACCTTTTGCCGTCTGCGGAATAATTAACATTGCTTAATACAATTCCGCTGTTTTTTCCGTCTGAGTAGAAAATCGTATTATCGGTTATCGGTGCATTGAAATCAGCCGAGCCGTATCCGTTTTCTCCGTCATAGGGATTGACCGCCGCACCGTTAACATCGCCTGCCGAAGCCGTGAGCGAGGTCTCCCCCGGCCGGAAAACATAGAGATAATCCTCACCGCCGAAGTTTGTCTGATATTCAACAGTCGTATTCACACGGTAGATAATAAGTCCCGATGACGGCAGCCTTGCCTCAAAGCGCTTCGAATCATAGAAACCATTATCCGGATTTACATATCTGAATTCAAGTAGAAAAAACTCGGTATTCGACATCGGTGTTTCGAGCTTATAAAGTATACGGTCGGAATCAGGATTTGAAACCGGGTCAAGGATATAATCGCCGCTCTGTGATATAGTCTGCATGGGAACCCAGCCCATTTTATATCTCAGATATGAAAGCGGATATTGCTGATACATACTGTTTGACGCCATTATGTCCCAACGTCCGACAGGAACGCCCTGCATACCGCCCTTTCGATAGAGATCCGGCAAGCCGACAGAATGAAGAAACTCATGTGACACAGTACCCTGCTGTGTTACCGAATCAAGAAGCGAATAGGAATTGATAAAGTTGTAATTTCCGATATAGTATCTGCCGTTTATTTTTGTATTGACATCGCACACGCTCTTATGCGGCCACATTACCGAGGTTTCCGCCTGTGAAGATGTGCCTTGAAGAATAACTGTCAGATTATCAATGATTCCCGATGTGCGGTAGTCATATTTACCGTCGGGAAGACTGATTTTATCGCTGTTAAACGCAGAGATAACCTCCTGAAGAATTGAAGTATCCGTGCTGCTTTCAAGCGATGTTGAGAGAGTGAGCGTATTGATTGACTCACCGTCATATTGCGGAAATGTATTTACAACATTCAGCATCCCTCGCGATATTTCATTTATATATGCCTTGAATGAATAGTCGTAATTCATATTCGGATACAGATTAGTTGTATCATTGTATAGCATATATATTCTGTCGGCTTCCATACTGAGCCTGTCAGAACTGTCATCAGCAAAACGCACACAGACAACAACATTAGCCATTGTTTCTGTTGTTGCATCCTTGGCATACGAAGACATCACAAGTGAGCAAACACAGATTGCAGCAACAAGGATAACAGATAAGGTGGTTTTTATTCTTTTCATTCATTTTTCTCCGTTTTTTCTTCTATATTATCATAAAGAAAGCTTTTTGTCTATACAAACGAAAATAAATGTGACAATATGTGCAGGGTTGAATAATATGTAACTGAGGAATAATCCTCACAAAATCAAAGGAGGTTTTAGCATGGCAACCTTTACCAATCAGGCTACCTTGTCATACAATAATAATGTCAGAAATTCAAACATCGTCACAGGAGAAATTCTTGACGCCATTTCGATCACAAAAACAGCGGCGCAGGATTCATACCGTCAGGGCGATTCAGTAACCTATGTTATTAACATCGTCAATTCAGGAACAACAAACTTCACGAACCTCACCGTTACAGACAATCTCGGTGCATATACAACACCCGACGGCACAGGCACAGCAGTCCCCCTCACCTATAATGACGGAACTGTCAGATATTTCGTAAACGGTGTTCCTCAGACGACACCTGCTGCGGTTGCAGGCCCTCCGCTTCAGATAACGGGCATTGATGTCCCCGCAGGCGGAAACGCAACCATCATTTATACAGCTGATACAAACGAGTTTACACCGCTGGGTGAAGCGAGTACACTTGTCAACACAGCCGAGGTTACGGGCACAGGCATTGCCGCTCAAACGCAGGCACAGGAAACACTTGCAATTGAGACAGCCCCGAATCTCTCAATCACAAAGTCAGTCAATCCGACTGTAATCAGAGGGAACGAACCTCTCACCTATACGTTTGTAGTTACAAACACAGGTAATGAAGAAGCGGATGCGACAGACAACCTTATCATCTCAGACACATTCAATCCCAGACTGGATATCTCGGAAGTTGCGGTTGACGGAACGGCGCTTACTCCCGGCGGAGAATATAACTACAACGAAGCAACCGGTGAGTTTGCCACTGTCGGCGGCAGAGTAACAGTTCCTCCTGCACAGTACACTCAGGACCCGGCAACAGGCGCGGTTACTATCACACCCGGTATCAGCACGGTTACAGTTACAGGCACAGTTGTAAACTAAAAGAAAAGACAGGGGGCAACTGCTCCCTGCCTTTAAAAATTTATATCATAAGGTTACATATCATGTTGCTCAGCTCTGTCGGATTTTCAACCGAGAGACCCTCAATAAGTCTTGCCTGAGCGTAAAGAATCTTTGCGTACTCCCCTGCCTTGTCCTTATCGCTTTCAAACAGCGAAGTAAGTTTATCGGCAATCGGATGATTTGCGTTGATTTCAAGTACAATTTCAGCCTTAACCTTCTGCTCATTCATCGGCATAGAGTTAAGAACCTTTTCCATTTCAAGTGAAATCTCACCCTCGGTTGTAAGGCAGACAGGATGATTCTTGAGCTTATTTGTGAAGCGGACGGAAGCTACGCTGTCGCCGATAGCCTCCTTGAAGAAATCAAACATATCCTTGCCGCTCTCGTTCTTCTCCTTAAGCTCTTCCTTTTCTTCCTCTGTGTCAAGCTCAATGTTATCTGTGCAGATATTTGCGAACTTCTTGCCCTCGAATTCACGGAGCATCTGAATTGCGAACTCATCAACATTCTCTGTGAAGTAAAGAATCTCAAAGCCCTTTTCTTTAACAGCCTCAGACTGAGGAAGCAGGTCAATCTTATCAACCGACTCACCGCAGGCATAGTAAATTGTGTCCTGAGACTCCTTCATTCTCTCAACATATTCCTTAAGCGTTGTAAGCTTCTTGTCATTGGATGAATGGAACATTACGAGGTCGGAAAGAACATCATTCTTTGTACCGTAGCTGTTATAAAGACCGAATTTGAGCTGAGTGCCGAAGGCTGTGAACACCTTTTCATATGTGTCACGTGAATCCTTCATCAGCTTTTTAAGCTCGGAATGAATCTTCTTTTCGAGGCTCTTTGCAATCAGCTTAAGCTGTGCGTCGTGCTGAAGCATCTCACGGGAAATGTTAAGGCTTAAGTCCTCGCTGTCAACAAGACCCTTAACAAAGCTGAAATAGTCGGGAAGCAAATCAGCACACTTATCCATAATAAGAACACCGTTTGAGAAGAGCTGAAGACCCTTTTCATAGTTTTTGGTGTAATAATCAAACGGAGCGTGACGGGGAATAAAGAGCATTGTATTATACTCAACATTACCCTCCATTCTTGTATGGATAACCTTTGCAGGCTCCTCGTAATCATAATAATTGTTGCGATAGAACTCGCTGTATTCGTCAGCGGTTACCTCATTCTTATTCTTCTTCCAGAGAGGAACCATTGAGTTGAGAACGGCTGTTTCGGTTACATCCTCATATTCGTCCTCTGTACCCTCCTTAAGATGTGAATGTGTAACATCCATCTTGATGGGATAGCGGATGTAATCGGAATACTTTCTTACTATTTCACGGATTTTATACTCTTCAAGATAGTCTGAGTAATTGTCATCCTCTGTATCTTCTTTGAGGTAAAGTGTAATAACAGTACCGTTGCCGTCAAACTCGCACGGCTCGATTGTGTAGCCCTCGGCACCCTTTGAAGTCCATTTGTTAGCTTCGTCTGTACCGTAAGCCTTACTTACAACCTCAATCTTGTCACTTACCATAAATGCTGAATAGAAGCCGACACCGAACTGACCGATTATATCAACATCGTCCTGCTTTTCATTGCCGTTCTTGAAGTCGAATGAACCGCTCTTTGCGATTGTGCCGAGGTTAGTTTCAAGCTCCTCAGCTGTCATGCCGATACCGTTATCGGTAATAATAAGTGTTCTTGCTTCCTTGTCGGGCTGAATCTTGACAAAAAGGTCGGAACGGTTCAGCGCAAGGTTTTCCTGCATTGAGCGGAAATAGAGCTTGTCCATAGCGTCACTTGCATTGGAGATAAGCTCACGGAGAAAATTTTCCTTGTGGGTATAAATTGAATTGATCATCATGTCGAGCAGCTTTTTCGATTCTGCTTTAAACTGCTTTGTTCTCATAAAAATCACCTTGTAAATGTAAAATTAGCACTCTTTTTGTCAGAGTGCTAATTCAGTATATACCTACTTATTTCATTTTTCAAGTGGATTTTGAAAATTTTAACAAATCCTTAATAATTATGAAAGCTTATGAATAAACAGACCGCTCATAAGTTTAGGCTCAAACCATGTGGATTTCGGCGGCATAATCTGTCCCGCGTCAGCGATATCCATAAGATCATCGAGAGTTGTGGGATACATTGAGAATGCAATCTTCATATCGGTATCAACTCTTCTTTCAAGCTCACCGAGTCCTCGGATACCGCCGATAAAGTCAATTCTCTTGTCAGTTCTCGGGTCATCAATGCCGAAAATCGGAGCGATAACATTCTTCTGAAGAATTGAAACATCAAGCTGATCAACGGGGTCATTCGGGTCAAAAGTACCGTCCTTGGCGGTCAGCTTGTACCATGTGCCGTCAAGCAACATTCCGAAGGTGTGCTTCGCTTCGGGTTTGTAAGCTTTCTTTCCGACAGCATCAATAGTAAATACTTCTGCCATTTTAGTCATAAACTCTTCGCTTGTATTGCCGTTAAGGTCTTTCATCACACGGTTATAATCCATAATTTCAAGCTCATTTCTCGGGAAAAGAACTGCAAGGAAGAAGTTGAATTCCTCTTCTCCTGTGAAATCGGGGTTCTGCTCACGGCGCATCTTGCCTACCTTTACAGCGGAAGCGGCTCTGTGGTGACCGTCGGCAATGTAAAGATAATCAACAGCCGCAAATTTTTCTGTGATAGCTTTGATTGTTTCGGGGCAATCGATAACCCATACTGTGTTCTGAACTCCGTCAGCAACAAAATCATAAACAGGGTCATTATTCTTTTTCCAGTTTTCAACTGTTTCGTTGATAAAATCATCCTCACGGTATGTAAGGAAAATCGGACCTGTATTAGCGTCACAGTAATCAACATGGTTGATTCTGTCCGCTTCCTTGTCAGCACGGGTAAGCTCGTGCTTTTTGATAACATTATTGATATAATCATCAATAGCAGTACAGCCGACAAGACCTGTCTGGCTTCTGCCGTTCATAATCTGACGGTAAACATAAATGCAGGGTGTTTTGTCTGCCTTGCATACGCCGTCAGTAACAAGCTTATCAAGGTTTTCTCTTGCTTTGAGATAAACTTTCTTGTCATAAAGGTCGATTGAAGGATCAAGATCTACCTCAGCCTTATCAACGTGCAGGAATGAATAAGGATTTCCCTTAACCATTTCTCTTGCTTCATCGCTGTTCATTACGTCATAAGGTAATGCCGCTACGTCCTGTGCCTTTTCGGGTATAGGACGGATAGCCTTGAAAGGTTTAAAAATTGCCATTGGTGTTAACCCCTTTACTGTTTATTTTACAAATTCTTCAATCGGTGAAAGATCGAGATCTGTGTAAGTCTTTATAAATTCACGGAATTCCTTTGCTATTTTCATAACTCCGCCCGCTTCGTTGGATTCCATATTAAAAGGCATAACAGGATCGTGAACACTGAGTCTTAACAGAAGCCAGCCGTTTCCGTGATCCTTATCGGCAGAAATTCTCATACCCTCACGGTTATCGTCAGCAATTTTCCAGCCATCCCTGCCGTCAAAATACTTTTCAAGGTCAGCTATAACCTGTTCGCCGTACGGTCTGAAATCCTCGAGCTTGATATTGAAGCGAAGCTCCTTTGCCTCAACAGGCTGTTTGAGCGGAGCGAGAATGTCTCGGATTGCGTTGCCGGACTTATCTCTTGCGAGCAGAATAACAATCTTTGTGATAAGATATGCGCCGTCATCAAGATAGTAGTTATCCATAAACGCAGCGTGACCTGAGGTTTCCATAGCAAGCGGACAGAATCTGCCTGCCTTATTCAGCTCAATCTGCTTGTTTATAACATTGCGATAACCACGCTTAAAGCGGTAATGCTCGCCGCCGAGAGCTTCGATATATTCCTTAAGTCCGTCAGATGTTACGGAGTCGGTAACAATAACGCCGTTCTTTTTGCCCTCCATTGCGATATATGAAGCAAGAGCAACAAGTCGGTTACGGTTGATTTCATCGCCGTCACGGTCAATACAGCCTGCACGGTCAACGTCTGTATCAAATATAATACCAAGGTCAGCCTTGCTGTTTACGGTTGCTTTGCATACCGAGTCCATGGCCGCCGCATTCTCGGGATTCGGAATATGATTCGGGAACATTCCGTCAGGCTCGAGGAACTGACTGCCCTCTGTGTCCGCACCGAGAGGAGCGAGAACATCGGAAGCATAGAAACCGCCGACACCGTTTCCTGCATCAACTATAATCTTGAAGCCTTCAAGCGGTTTGTCATAGTTTTCAGCGTTGACACCCTTTTTAATCATCTCGCGCAGATGCTCCGCGTAAGTTTTCATATAATCAACAGCCGTGATTTTTGAAGCATCAGCCTTTACAGCTGAAACATCTGTTTCGTCCGCCTTTTCAAGCACCCATTCAATGTCCTCAGCCTCAAGTCCGCCGTCGGGTGTGAAGAACTTCAGTCCGTTTCTTTCCCACGGATGATGGCTTGCGGTTATCTGAACCGCACCGTCACACTTAAGGTCGAGCGTTGACATAAACATTGCAGGTGTTGAAGCAAGGTCGCAGTCAAAAACATTTACGGCCTTATCTGTGAGACTGTCAGAAACAGCTTTTTTGATTCTCGGTCCCGAAACTCGTGAATCCCTGCCGACAGAAACCTTAAGCTCATTGAGAGCTTTTCCTGTTCTTTCTGTAAGCCACATGGCGAATGCAGCTGAAATTTTCATAACCGCTTCATCGCTGAGAAACTTTTTCTCGTTGCTGTATTCTACGGCACCGTATCCGCGGATATCGGTTCCGCTCTTTAATCCTTTAAGACTCATAACATCATCCTTTCATCTGAAACAGATTTCAGAAAAGTATACATACCCGAAAAGCTGTGATAGATTTCAGACAGCTCATCAAGAAGAGCTTCACTTTCGAGTGTTTTAAAGTCGGTTCGTCTGCGCATAAAGCACATATCCTTTATATCGTAATACGGCTCGATTTCAGGAATCGGATCGCCCGGCTTATGCTTTTTATAAAGCTCGGGATAATACTCAGCTCCTGTTTTCTCAACATCCTCAACAGCCTTGAGAAACTCCTGCGGACGCTCAATAAGCGCCTTGCGGTAAAGTTCGAGATAAGCCGCATCAACACGGAACATTCCGACACCGTATGACCAGAATTCCTGTGTAACCTCAAACCACATACACGGATAAAACTCCCATTCATGTTTATTGCGCATAAACATAACCCAAAGATTATCACGATAGAGGTTTTTGAACTTTGAAAATCTTGTATCACGGAAGAATCGGCAGACCATCCTTACAGGGTCCGTCATCATCTTATCGTCAATGTAGCCGATTTCATTGACAACGTGTGCCGCAATCTGTCGCATCGGAACGGTAAAGCCCTGCTTCAGCTCCTCCTTATGCTCCTCATAGAAATCACGGCTGTTTTCAAATTTATTCTGAGCGGCAAGGAACAGGGTGTCACCCGTTATACCGTTATATTTCATTATATCAGTCCTCTTTCAGCCATCTTTTCGGCGGCAAGCATTATTCCCGTTTTTGCGCTGTGGAAATTGAGTCCGCCCTGCATCCAGACCGCAAACGGCTCTCTCAGCGGTGCGTCAGCTGAAAGCTCGATTGAAGCTCCGCCTGTAAACGCACCTGCCGCCATAATAACCTTGCTGTCATAACCGGGCATATCCCACGGCTCGGGAGTTACAAATGAATCAATCGGTGCGCCCGACTGCATACCCTGGCAGAAAGCAATAAGATTTTCCTCATTATTGAGAAGAACAGACTGAACAATATCAAAGCGAGGTTCTGTGCTTTTCGGAGTTGTGCCGAAGCCGAACCGTTCAAACAGAGAAGCGGTAAAAATTGCCGTTTTGATTGCCTCGCCTACTGTGTGCGGTGCGAAGAAAATGCCCATATAAAGCTCACGGCTCATACCGAGAGTAGCGCCGACCTCACGGCCGAGGCCGGGTGTTGTGAGTCGGTAGGAAATCTTTTCAACAAGATCTGCCCTGCCTGCAACATAGCCGCCTGTGCGTGCTATTCCGCCGCCTGCATTTTTTATCAGTGAGCCTGCAATTATATCCGCGCCGACCTGTGTGGGCTCGATTGTCTGAGTAAACTCACCGTAGCAGTTGTCAACCATAACGTCCGCATCACTGTTTTCTTTTACAATCTTAACAATCTCACCAATCTGTTCACATGAAAGGCTCGGGCGAAGCGAATAACCTCTTGAACGCTGTATGTATACAAGCTTGATTTTTTCCCCGGAAACAGCCTCTTTTATCGCTTCAAGATCAGGCTTATTGTCCTTGAGATCAACCTGCTTGTAAATAACACCGAAGTCAGCAAGTGAGCCGTCGCCCTTGCCGTCAATACCGATTACAGAGTGAATGGTATCATACGGAGTACCTGTAACGCAGAGCATTACGTCACCCGGACGAAGCATACCGTAAAGAGCAACCGCAAGTGTATGTGTTCCGCAGGTAAAGTTGTGACGTACAAGCGCATCCTCTGCGCCGACGATATCGGCGAACACCTTGTCAATGACCTCTCTGCCCCTGTCGCCGTAGCCGTAGCCCGTGCTCTCCTGGAACATACTTTCACTTACGTTATTTTTAATAAATGCAGAAAGAACCTTCTGCTGATTATATTCTGTAATTTCGTCAACCTCGGCAAAGCGACCCTTAAGGCTTTCCATAGCCTTGTCGGCAGCCGACTGAACCTTTTCACTTATATTAAAGAAATTCTGCTGCATTTTTTATCAGTCCCCATTCATTTACAACGCAGAATCCGATGGATTTATAAAATTCAACTATTGAGCCGTTTTTGCACAGCAGTTCAACACGTCTGCCGTTTTCAAGCTCATTCTTTGCAAGCCCGAGAACAAGTGAACGTGCAAGTCCCCTGCCTCTGAACTGCGGTTTTGTGGCAACCGCTCCGAGAAGTGCCGCCTTATCGGTTCTGAAAAGCACCATCGCACAGCCTGCGTTCTGCGAATCACACACGGCTATACGTCCTTCGGCGGTATTGCGGTTTACTCTGAAAGTCGTATCAGACAGCCAAGGAAGATAATCTCCGACACCTGTCAGGTTTTCAGGTTTTATTATATCATAAATTTCTTTTAACTCAAATACTTTTTTCAGTTCTGCTTCACAAAAGTTTTCGGCTTTTTCACAGCGGACAACATAGCCCCAATCAAAAGTCTCATCCGTCAGCTTTTCGGCGGCAGATTTTTCACATTGAATTGTGCGGTAGCCGACAATGTTCATAAACTCTGCAATTTCCTCATAATCGGCACTATCTGCACACAATGTTGCGTCGCCGTCTATACGGCTGATTGCGGCGGTAATTTTTCCCTCATCGTCATACTGCGCCCAGAACTTTATAAAATCATAGTCAGTTGAGTAGCAATTATAATATGCTTTAATTCTTGTGCCGAAAACATCCCTGTCACAGAAGCGCAGGAACCCGGCATCATTCTTTTCTACCGCCTTAAGCATTGGCAAAATCCTCTGCAAGAAGCTTTATCATCTTAAGGCTCTCAAAAATGTCCTCTTTATTAAGCACACAGGACGGCGAATGAAGATAACGGCACGGAAGCGAAACTGTAATTGTCTTAACTCCGCCTGCTGTTTTATGGATAATGCCTGCATTATTTCCGCCTGCAACAGCCGCCTTGACCTGAGCCTTTACACCGTATTCATTTGCAAGCTCGAATGCACGGTCAAAAAGAGCTTTCGGATAGATTGTGCGTCTGTCCATAAACGAAATTACCGCACCTTTTCCGAGACGGCAAACCTTCTGATTTTCAGGAACATCGGCAAGGTCAGCCGCTGTGGTTGTTTCAACAACTATGGCATAATCGGGATTCACTCTGTATGCCGCCGTGCCTGCAAGTCCGAGACCTACCTCCTCACCTGTTGCGAAGTTGAAATACATATCATATGGCAGGTCGGATTTAATCATTTCAATAAGCATTGCACAGCCTGCGCGGTCATCAAGAGCCTTACCCTTGATAAAACCGTCCCCAAAACGGACAAACTCAGAATTGAAGCAGGCATATTCACCGAGGCAGACCGCCTTTTCAGCCTCTTCCTTATTATCAGCACCGATATCAATATACATATGCTCGGGCATACTCAGCTTACTGTCAGCGGACACCATGTGAATCGGCTTGACACCGATTACACCTGCGATATTTTCCTTGCCTACAGTAACCGCTCTGCCGAGCATTACACGCTTGTCTATACCGCCGACACACTCAAACTCAAGTGTACCATCACCGTTGACAGCGGTTATCATCATTCCGACCTCATCCATATGAGCGTCAAGCATAACCTTATTCTTCGGTTTTTCCACGCCCTTTTTAAAAACAATGAGGTTACCGAGCGGATCGGTTTCAATGCTGTCCGCATAGTCTTTTATTTCATTTATTATAAAATCTCTTACTTCGTTTTCGCGGCCTGAAATGCCGTTCAGAAGAGAAAGCTTTTCTATAAGATCAATCATCAATGCCGCCTCCGAGTACGTATTCTGCGATAAGCTTTGCGCAGTTTTCTATGTCATCAACATCAACAATCTCAACGCCTGTATGCATATTTCTCTGAGGGATTGAAATAAGTCCTGTCTTAATGCCGCCCTTTGAAATTGCAATATGGTCTGCGTTTGTGCCTGTTGAATCACCCATAAGCTCGAGCTGATAAGGAATGTTCTTTTCCCGGGAAATGCTCTGAAGCTTAAGGCTGATATCATAATTCAGTACAGGGGCAATACCTATCATCGGACCCTTGCCGAGCTTACCGACCTTATTCGACGGCATATCGGGAGCGTCTGCAAAGCTGACGTCAACAGCGATACACTCGTCTGCATCAAGATTGAAGCTGCCCGTAATTGCTCCGTCACCGCCTGTTTCCTCCTGAGCGGAGAACAACAGCTTAACGGTCGGATAATTTTCAGATTGTGCAATAAGCTCAGCCGCACGGATAATTACCGCGCAGCCTGCACGGTCATCAAGTGCCGCACCTGAGATTCTGTCATTCATCAGCTCACTGACAGGACAGCGCACTGTAATTCTGTCGCCGAGTGAGATAAGCTTTTCAGCTTTTTCCCTGCTCATACCTACATCGACAAGAATACCGTCAAAATCAACAGCCTTCTTTCCGTCAGCATCCTTTGAAAGATGCGGCGGTGTTGAGATAATAACGCCGTAGACAGGCTCTCTGCCCCAGATTGTGACATCCTGCGCCGCGAGAACACGGGCATCCATTCCGCCGCACTTTGCGGCACGCAGAAATCCGCCGTCCTCAATAGCTGTCACAATAAGTCCGATTCTGTCAGCGTGAGCGTCAAGCAGAAACGTCTTGCCGCTGCCGTCAAGAGTTGCTGTCAGATTGCCGAAGCGGTCTCTTTCACATTTCATATTATCGGGAACGTATTCCTCGATTTTGTCAAGTATTTCATCCTCCGCACCTGAGGTACCGTTTGCCTGTGCGAGAGAAATAACCATATTTTTTAAATCAGTCATAAAATAACCCTCTTTCATCCTTTTTATTATACATATATTTATTTAATTGTGCAAGGTTGATTTTCTTTTTTAAATGATATATAATACAAAATAATATAATTGTTATGGAGGAAGTAACGATGGACGAAAACAATGGAAATAAATATCAGGTAATTGACCCTTACAGCAACAAGTACAGACTGACAGCAGATGACCTCAAAAAGGAAAATAAGGCACGAAATAAAAAACGCAAGGCTTTGAAGGTTCTTGTTGCTCTCCTTCTTATTTTTGCTATTCTAGTCAGCGGTGCATATTTATATGTCGATTCAAAGTACCTGAGTAAAATCAATTACGGCTATACGCAGTCAGAGGTTGACCCTAACCTTGACAAAGAGGAATCTTTCGAATTTGAAAAACAGGCTGACGCTGACGCAAATATTAAGAACAACCTTTCAAATGACATAATGTGGTACGATGACAGCATTTTCAATATACTGCTTATTGGTTATGACCTTGGTGATATGGCAGAAAAGTACTTTCCCCGAAGCGACTCAAACATCATCATCTCGGTTAACTCAAATACAAACATCATAAATATGGTTTCACTTTCCCGTGCAACTTATGCATATATTCCCGGACATGGCAACAGACGACTTAACACAGCTCATGCTTACGGCGGCCCGTCACTTCTTGTTGACACGGTTCAAACTAACTACAAGGTAAGAATCGACAAGTATATTTCAGTAGATTTCAAGGGCTTCAAGGGAATTATAGATGTTCTCGGCGGTATTGACATTACAATGGACGCAACAGAAGCCAAGGCAATTATGGAAAAGAATTCCGCAGGAACATATCACCTTGACGGTGACAGAGCTCTTGCATACTCAAGACTTCGTTGGACAGATAACGACCGCACAAGAACAGGACGTCAGAGAAAAGTTCTCAACGCTATCGCATCCACTCTCCGCGGTGCATCAGTTCAGACTCTGTCAAATCTTCTTGACAAAATGCTTCCGCTTGTATCAACAAACTTTACAAAGATTGAGATTCTTTCACAGCTTACGAAGGCTCCGAATTATCTCACAACGCCTGTTCACGAGGACATAATTCCTCACAACGGCGCACCGTCAGTTGTAAAGGACAACCTTGAAGTTATGCTTCTTGACTGGGGCAGTGAAACAGATTATCTTCACAAGCTCCTCTATCCGAATATGACTCCGCAGTCACATCAGCAGTAAAAACAAGGGATTTAAGGCTTATATCTGAAATTCAGATAACCTTAAATCCCTTTTGCTTTATTCTGTTTTCCGGTCTGCGCTAAATGCGGCTACCGCCTTTTTATTTAGATTACCATTTCATATTCGCCCATATTGCCATCCTTAAAATAGCTGTAAAGGTCATACGGTGTGTAGATACCTGTATCCGTTACAACTCCGCTGACAAGCTCGGGCGGTGTTATATCAAATGCGGGATAATAGCCCTTAAGTCCGTCTGCTGCGGTTTTGACTCCCATTGCCTGAAGAACAAAATCAGGGTCACGCATTTCAATTTTAACTGTATCAATAGTCGGGTGACCGTGGTCAGGCGCACCCGTTACAAAGTACGGAATACCTGTGTATTTTGCGGCAATCGCTATCTGATATGTACCTACCTTATTTACAACATGACCGTCCATACAGATTGCGTCGGCGGCTGATGTAAATACATCAACATTTTCTTTTTTCATAACGTAAGCCGGCATATTGTCTGTAATAACAGTTGTGTCAAAGCCCATTTCATTACAGACGGTCGCCGTCAGCCTTGCGCCCTGAAAATAAGGACGTGTTTCGGGGCAGAAAATTCTGATATTCTTTCCCCTCTCCTTAGCAACCTTAAGCATCATTCCGACAATTGTTTCGCCGAAGCATTGAGTCATAACCGTACCGTTCTGAGGGAACATGTCAACAAGATGCTCCGCCATAAGATTAACCTTACCGTAACGGAGATTGTTCGCTTTAACTGTATACTCAACAATCGCATCGCTGACATTTTCGCCCTTTCCGAGGGCGATTTTTGCCGCCTGCAGGCATCCGCCTGTGATAAGTGACATACGTGCAACCGTTGTCGGACGTGCGTGTGAGATTGTGTACGAAGCCTTTTCGAGATATTCAAGCTGCTTTTTTTCACTCATCTGACGGCACTCGTAAGCCGCAAGAGCCATACCCATTGCCGCGGCGGTGTACGGACCTGCACTCTGCGTAACCATATCACGTATTGCCTGCGTAACCTCTTCGTGAGTGCTGCATATCACAAAGCTGACCTCACGGGGATAAATTCTTCTGTCGAGTATTCTGACCTTTCCGTCCTCATACCACGCTATATTCTCATAACGGAGCATAAATGCAAGTCCGTTGTCTGCTCTTTCCATATCGTTCACTCCGTATTACATTTCAATAAGATCCATAAAATTCTTTTTAAACTCAAAATAATAATATTTCTGTCTCCACATACGAAATGTCTTCCAATAAAAATTTTCTGCTGCAATAGCTATGTCAAGCTCTGTAAAACTTTTAGGATGCGAAATTCTGACTGTATCCTTATGACCGTTTCCGTCATTTACAGTAAGCAGACAGCTTTCTCCTTTGTTACATCTTACAATTATGCTTTTCCCGACAATTTTAGCAGTGCAGGTTTTGGAATCTGTGGTTACCTGATAATTATCAGAACAATTTCCAACTGAAACAATTGAAAACGTTTCTTCATCTTTATCCATTAAATAATCATAAATAAAATTATTGTCACTGTCTGCCAGTTTTATATAATCAAAGCCGTAATCTGTAATACCGTTGTATGCTTCTATTTCAGTAATACCGGCTTTATTTCCTTCTGAACTGAGTATTTCGACTGTAAAGCTTTCAACCTCTCGCTTATCAAACTTAATTTCTGTACCAGAGCCGTTTTTTTCAATTTGGTCAGATTCTATCTGCGTTCCATCTTCAAATGTGATCAATATATTATTTATATTATCTTCCATAGAAGGATTATCATATATAACTATTCTGTCCATCTCTTTTTTTTGAGACAAAGTAACAGTAATTTTATCGTGCGGTACAAACACGCCCTCACCATTCAGCGGAGGATTTTTTCTATCAAGAATATTTGAGCTGTCCGTAATTTTAAAGTCATTCAAAAGAGTAACTTTGTTTTCTCCGCATAGGAAATTCGCATCATAGAGAAGAGAAGAAGTCTCTCTCTGCCAGAAAACCTTATCTCCATTTGCTGCAGCCTGAGCAAATCTGTATACTGACTGCGATTTATGACATTCCAAAGCCTTATGTACATCAGTACCTCTGAAAAGTCTCGAAAGAGAAGAAGAAGCAACAGGCACTCTTACACGTTCATCCCAGTTATAAACATTTGTCTCCTTCATATACGGTTCCGGGTTTGGTTTAACCGTTGAGGCAATAGTTCTTTTGTTATAGTCAAAAAATGAAAACATTGCAGTAGAATATGCAAATCCTTTAAACACAAGCGGCTGATAAGCATCTTCCTCTGAAAGGATTTCGCCCATAGCTTCTTCAAAAAGAAACGAAGTTGAACGGTGGTCGCAGTTTGCGTCATAGTCAATACAATAAATCACTTCCGGTCTGTATGAAAGCAGTACATTTTTAATATCTTTTTTCATATTATCCCTTGTATACGGCACCCCATCATTAAAAGCAGGATGTTCAGGAAGTCCATAAGTAGAAGTATAACCCGCTCTGGAAGTCATAACCTTATCGGATTCAGAATGATATATATGCGATTCACCGTTTTCCCATGTATCTCCGTATCCGAGAAAAATGATATGGTTTTCATCTACTCCCATCAGCGATAGAGCGGAAATAGCTTCCCTTAACCTTGTGCATTTTGTTTTTTCATTTTCAACTGCATCGCCATTAGTTGTAAAAACAACATTTACTTCACTTCCGTACCTTACATATTCTTCTATTGTTCCGCCGAGAAGTAACGTCTCATCATCCTCATGAGGAACAATCAGCATAACCTTTTTATCTGCAAAAATACTTTCCTTTCCATTATCTGTATCCGTAAAGCTGTAACTATTATTCCTAATGGCATTATATGCAACCAGAGATATTGACGCAAAAAGAAGCGGCAACACGAGACAAGCTATAGAGCCTTTTATTACTCTGTGATGCTTTGTCTTTATCATCATAATAAAAAATAAAGAAAATACAAGTAAAGCAGTGCATACAAGTAATACTATCTGGGCAATATGATTTTCAAGATGCACGCAAAGCCCGACAATTATCATTGTTTCTAAAGACATAATTAAAGCAAAAATAATAGATGAAATACTATCTTTAACTTTTGAAATCATCATTATACCTCTTTCTTATACAGATTATTGAAAGCATTTTTTACATCATAATAAACCTTTTCGGCATCAATCGTCTTATATTCGCCGTTTTCATAAAGCACCTTACCGTCAACCATTGTCATGCATACGTCCGAAGACTGAGCGGCATATGTTATGAGTGCTTTTTTATCAAGTGCCGGATAAAGATGAGGAGCATTGAGGTCAATAGCTATCATATCAGCCTTGTTGCCGACCTTGATTTCGCCGCAGTCCGCTCTGCCCTGAAGCTTTGCGCCGTTAACGGTTGCCATTTTTATAACCGTGTCTGCATTCATCACGGTTGCGTCCTTAAGATAGCCGTTGTGAATAACCGAGGCAAGATGCATTTCCTCAAACATATCAAGATTGTTGTTGCTTGCTGCACCGTCAGTTCCGAGAGCGACATTGATACCCATATCAAGCATTTTCGGAATTCTTGCGAAGCCGCTTCCGAGCTTCATATTGCTTGTCGGATTGTGAACAACGCTGACGTTCTTCGACTTGAAGATTTCAAGGTCGCTGTCTTCAACCTCAACACAATGAGCAAGGAAAGCCCTCGAATCAAATGCGCCCATATCATCAAACCACTTTGCGGGCGTCTTCCCGTATTTCTCCTTGCACTCTCTGTGCTCCTTTTCGGTTTCGGAAAGATGAATGTGCAGAAGTCCGTTTCGCTCGTTGCACATATCAATATAAGCCTTTGCGATTCTCTCGGTTACCGTATACTCAGCGTGTATGCAGAAATCAACAAGAACTCTGCCGTCAAATGTATTGTTATACTTGTCAAACAGTTCAAGCGATTCTTTAATTCTGTATGAATCCTCGGGCATTTCGTTCGGGTCAAAGCTCTGCACGGGACGTGTTATATTTGCACGCATTCCCGATTTTGCAACCGCTTCAATCGTTGTATGCGGTTCAAAATACATATCCGAAAAGCTTACTGTACCGCCGCGAAGCATTTCCATAATTGCAAGATAGCTTCCTGCGCTTATATGCTCTGCATTAAGCTTATCCTCAATCGGGAATACCGTACCGAAAAGCCATTTATCAAGCGGCAAATCGCTTCCGATACCTCTGAGAAGAACCATCGGGCAATGGTTGTGGCAGTTGATAAGACCCGGCATAACGAGCTTGCCTGCCATATCCTTTTTATAATCATAATCAGCTTTCGGAATTTCAGTTCCGATATAGTCAATTCTGTCGTTATCAATCCCGATATACGAATTTTCCTGCACGAAGAATCTGTCTCCGTCACGCAGAAGAACATCACAGTTTTTAAATAAAGTTTTCATTTTGTCTCCAATCATCAAACAGCTTTATAGTGATATATATTTACTCCGAGGAGCTTATCATAATCTATGACGTGGATAAGCGAACCGTCCTCAAACGGATAAACGAAAATGTCCTCGGCCTCATTGTCATAATTATTCAGATTGCGTGTCAGTTCAGTTTTAACTTCACCGGTTCTGATATCTGCAGCAAATACCTCTTCATTCACGCTGTGCGGAACGTCTGTTGAAAGATAAAGCATTCCGTTGTATACCGAGCCGCCCTGGATACGGTCAAGCTTTTTATTGAGTTTAAGCGTTTTAACAAAAGACATATCCGATAGATTATACTGAAGAATTTCGGTTACATCCGAATACTTTGACGTATAAAGATAACCGTTTTCTCCGTCAACGGCACACCACGGAATACCGTCCGTAAGATATTCCGAGGTAAGATTATAGTATTTACCTGTGTATTCAAGGGTATCACAGTCATACAGCACGATAAAATTACGGCTGTAATCATCATTCTCAACAGGAGCATAAATTATGCCGTCATAGCAGTCAATGCCGCCGATATGGTTGCTTCCGTAAGTTTTTGTAAGCTGACTCGGAACGGCAAGAACATTCCTGTCAAGCAGATTCATATCCATATCCCATTTTGCGATAATCGTAAGATTCAGTGCAGTAATAGCACTTGATGAATAAAGAAATTCACCGTCAGTACACATACCCTGACCACAGCAAAGAGCCTCAAGCATAATAACCTTATCCTGTTTTACAAGCTCATAATTATCGGAGCATCCGACCGAGCCGATTCCGAGAAGATAGCTGACAACAAGGATAACACTTGTAAAAAACGAACCGATTTCAGAAAAGAAAGCTGTCATATAATCACCCTAATCCTCTATTTTCACACCGTAGCACGCAAGCATCGGCATACCGTATATATCACGAAGCAGGAACGCAGGCACATCACGCTTCCAGTATGCGTGGAAAACCGCATTTTCTCCTATATCACGTTCACAGGTAACAAGTATACCGTCAGGGTCTGCGGTGGTCTTAACACATTCGGCTATTCCGTTTTCATCCTCGATATTCAGTCCCTGCGCACGGTCATCCATGGTTCTTATCATATGTGTTTCATGAAATTCAAGCAAAACCGTTCTGCTGTCAACCCTCTTTACCCTCTTGACTGACGGTGCGGAGAAGCCCGGAAGTTTATAATAATTCTTTAGCATAACATTTGCAAGGCGTTCACCGACCACGACACTTGAAGCGCTGTTATTATGTATTCCGTCACTTGACGTGCAGTCCGTTGTCGGAACGATATAGACATCGGGGATTTGCAAAGCCGCCTGTCGCTGTGCCTCACGAACCATTCCCCAGCGTCGTTCACGGTCCTCAAGATTCCATGCGTGGCGATTTATCTGACAGGTTGCAATCGGGAAATATCCGAGCTCCTCACGCCAGAGTGAAACAGTTTCCCTGAACTTTTCAAGATAAGTCTGTGCTTCGTCCTCCTCGACCGTTTCGTTACAGCCCTGATACCATATCATACCCTTGAATCTGCCGACCGCTTCAAGCTTTTTCAGGAGAGAATCGTAGAGATACCTCTCCTCCGTTTCGGCAGGATTCCAGTCTTCAAGCGAAGAACCGCCCTTAGCTGCTGAGACAATGCCAATCGGCACATTGAGCTGACGCATCATCGTACGTGCAAATGAAAGTCCGGGACCGTTACTCGAGCTGTCATCATTATTCGGATAAATCGGATCAGGCACGGAGTTGAGCGGATGAGCCGCGAGAACCCAGTTGCCGCTGTTGTCGAACAGGCTTATACCGAGCTGAGGAGGGTCATAAGCAGGGTCACGTGAATAACCTGACATATTGCTCTGACCTGCCATAACAAAAACATCACCTACACCGACGTGATAAACGCATTTAATCAGCTTTTCCCAGTCATAGCGGTTAAAGGAAAGCGTCATTTCACAAGGAGCCTGACGGGCTTCAACTCTGTAAAGTCCGCCCTGAGGAATTGTCAGAAAAATTTCCCAGTTTTTGCCGTCGGTATCGCATTTCTGCCACGTCACAACCATAACATTGTCGTCCTCACGCACAACACGGGCAACAACAACCGTGTTTTTGTCAGCAGGCTCATATGTACCTCTGAACCAAGCCTGACCGAAGCCGTTTTCGTCACGCTGGATTACCATATAATCACATAAATCTTTCATAAAAGCACCCTTTACAATAGAAAAAAACGGCAAATCCTCTGAGAGATCTGCCGCAATGGTGAGGACGAAGGGACTCGAACCCGTGACACCTTGCACGTCAAGCAAGTACTCTACCAACTGAGCTACGCCCTCATATGTGTGAATTATAGCATAATTATTATGTTTTGTAAACTATAAAATCGTAATTTCTCCATTTTTTTACTATTATATCTTGTATTTTTAATTCAGATATTGTAATATATGAGACGTATATTTTACATACAAATTTAATTGACGGAGGATTTTATGAAAAAAGAAAAAGGAAATGTTAAAGCACTTCTGCCTATCGGTGTTTTTCTTGTGCTTTATCTCGGTCTCGGCATACTTTTTGAGTATGTTATGAAAATCGAAATGGGATTTTACAATATCCCTATCGTAGTTGCTTTTCTTGTGGCACTTCTTACAGCATGCTTCCAGAATCGCGGACTTAAGTTTGATGACAAAATCAAGGTAATGGGCGAAGGCATAGGCGACCCCAACATCATCACTATGATTCTTATCTTCCTCGAAGCTGGAATTTTTGTCGGTGTTGTCGGACGAGGCAGTGCCGAAAGCGTTGCATACTTCATGCTTTCAATCATCCCAGCAAAATTTGCGGTTGCGGTTCTTTTCGTTGTCAGCTGTTTTGTTTCGACAGCCATGGGTACATCTGTCGGCACAATCACACTTATCACTCCTATCGCTGTTGCGGTTTCCGAGGCATCAGGCTTCGGTCTTCCTCTCTGTGTAGCATCTGTTATGGGCGGTGCAATGTTCGGTGACAACCTTTCATTCATTTCCGATACAACAATCGCTGCCTGCAACGGTCAGGGCTGTAAAATGAAGGATAAGTTCCGTGAGAACTTTGCTATCGCTCTCCCCGCTGCAATCCTTTCACTTGTTCTTATTCTTGTTCTTTCACTCAAGAGCAACATCACAGGCACGGTTCACGAAGCATACAGCCTTATTCAAATTGTACCATACATTCTTGTTCTTATCGGCGGTATCGCAGGTATAAACGTATTCCTCGTTCTTCTTGCAGGTATTGTTTCAGGTTCAATTATCATGCTCGCAACAGGCGCAACCGCTCCTACCGACCTTCTCGCAAATATGGGTACAGGCGCTTCGGGTATGTTTGAAACAGCAATGGTTGCTGTTCTTGTTTCCGCAATCTGTGCACTTATTCGTGAATATGGCGGATTTGACGCTCTGCTTAACGGCATCAAGCGTGTATTCAAGGGCAAAAAGGGCGGTCAGCTCGGTATGGGTCTTCTTGTCGGCGCAATGGATATCGCTACGGCAAACAACACAGTTGCCATTGTTATGGCTAACCCGATTGCTAAGGAAATGGCTGATACATACGATATTTCAAACAAGAAGTCAGCTTCACTTCTCGATACATTCTCATGTATCTTCCAGGGTGTTATCCCCTACGGTGCTCAGATGCTTGTTGCACTTTCTGCTGTCAACACCTGCGGCCACACACTCTCAGCATTCCACATCATTCCTTTGCTCTTCTATCCGTTTATGCTTCTGTTAAGCTCACTCGTATTCATCTTCATCATCCCCGAAAAGGGCAAAAAAGCATAAAAGAGAAAAAAATTACTCCTGCGGATTTCTGTTCCGCAGGAGTTTTCTTATGCAATTGATTTTAAATTACTCAGCAACAAAGCTGTATGTGAGCGGCTTTGAGGTTTCTGCGTATGCGTTCAGAGCTACAATCTGTACCTTGTGCTTCTTGCCGCTCTTAAGAACACCGAGATTTACCTCATAGCTGTCCTCCTCAAACAGATACATATATTTACCTGAGAAGTTATCTGAGAATACAGGAATGATTCCTCTTGAAACGCTTACCTTGTAGCTCTCTGTTACAAAGTTATCATCAGCGCCTGTGAACGTAAGAATTGTTTCGCCCTTATCGTTTACATATGTTGAAATCTCTGTATCAGCTGAGAAAACAGGCTTCTTGTCACGAGCCTTCATCTTTGTGAAAGCATAGTCATAATTTCTGTCCGCAAGACCTGTGAGATAGTAATCGTTGCTGAAAAACTGATCTGTAATAAGGTCATAGGGCATTACGCTTACGTTACCCTGAGCGTCAGCCTCAACAATATAGAACTGAGCAGCCTGACTTGTGTCATACGGGAAGTTGCCTGCGATGCCGTCAAGCTCAGTTTCATAATAGCTGAGTGTGCCGCATCCGAATGCTGTGTATGTTCCCTGCCATACAGAACGGGGATCATTTACAGGATAGTGTGAGTGACCCGAGAAATCAATAACCTGAGGATACTTTGAAAGTACGAGAGGCATTGAGGGATCGCCCCAGTTAACACTGCCGTAGATTGTGCCGAACGGTGCGGGATGCTGGAATACGAATACGGGCTTGTCGCCTGTATCCTTTACAGCAGCCTTGAGCTCCTGATCAATCCACTTTGACTTCTTTGTGAAGCTCTTTCCGTCCTCGTCATATGAGGAAATGATGAAGTGATAGCCATTGATTACGGCGTGCTCCTTATCATCTCTCTGCATCTGCTCCTCAAATACTCTTGTACCCTCTGATGCGTCAATATCACGGTATGCAATGTATTCATGGTTACCGAGGCAGGTAAGAAGCTTTGTTTTGTCCTTCTTAAGGTTTGCGTCAATGATTTCATTGATCATCTGATACTCAACAGGATAACCTGTTGTAGCAATATCACCTACAAGAACAAGAGCGTCAAAGTTCTTGTATTCCTGCTTTGAGGAATAATCGTACATAAAGTTAATGAGCTTTGCAAAACGTTTAGCCTCTGCCTGATCCTTTTCACCGTTAAGGTGAACGTCGCTGCAAACCGCGAAACGAACAACCGGTGTAAAGTCATCCGGACGTTTCGGCATATCTGCTGTTTTGAAGCTGACTCCGCCAAGTACAACGGAGATAAGCGAATAGACAAAAGCAAGCAACTTTGCGAGTAGTGTGCGTACAATGTTCATAAATGAAAACATTTTCCTGAGTCTCCTTTCAAATTAGATTGATATTTTACCATAATGTAGTATTTATTTCAAATATAACCGCAAAATATGTTTCACAATCTTTTTAAGAAATTTTATGCATTATTACCATATAAGCGTTTTATTTATACTATGGATAAATTTTTCATATTTATAATGTAGACAAAAAACTCATTTTCTGATAGAATCAAACAGGCGGTGATTAAATGAAAAATTACGGCACAGCTGCCGCAGTAACAGGCACAGCTTTAAACTTTATGCTTTTCCTTACAAAAGTTTATATCGGCATCAGTTCAAATTCGCTTTCGATTTACTGCGATGCAATAAACAATCTCGGCGATACGTTTGCCTGTATTATTGCCGCCGCAGGCTTTCTGCTTGTCAGAAAATATACCGAGCGTCAGTCAGCACGCACACAGAGTCTCTTCACATTTGTTATAGATCTGATTATCGCCGTCACGGGAGCGTATTTTGTCTATAACGGCACGGAAAGAGTTCTCTATCCCCTGCCTGTGTCCTATTCATTAAAGTATGCATTGGTGATTCTTGCGACAATCGTTATAAAGATTATCATGGCAATTGTTTATTCCGTATTCAACAGCAAAGCTCCCTCACCTGTACTTAAAGCAATGGTAACCGACAGTATTCTCGACTGCTTCATCACACTTGCAACATTGATGAGCCTTTTTCTTGTACCGAGAACGGAATTTGCCGTTGACGGATTTTTCGCAATCATAACAGGTCTTGCGATAACCGTTTCAGCGGTTAAGAATATTATTGAGCAATCAAAATATCTGATAAACGACTGAGGTGTTAAGAATGAAAAAAGAAAAGAAAACAAAGGTTAAAAAGACAGCAAAACAGAGATTCAAAAGCTTTTTAAAAGGTCTTATGGTTTTTGTTCTTGTTGTTGCTGTTCTGACAGGTATACTTACCTGCGTCAACATTGTTGGTACAAAGTCAAACTCTAACTTTGTAAAGCAAAGCGTCAGCGAAGTGAAATTTAACGAACAGCTTGTTCCCGAGAAAGACAAAAACGGCAATTTCACATTTACAACCGACAGAGATTTCCGCATTATGCAGTTGACTGACATTCACCTCGGAACAGGATTTCTCAGTATCAAAAAAGACAGCATGGCACTCAACGCCGTTGCAGCTATGATTTCTGCCGAGAAGCCTGACCTTGTTGTTGTAACAGGTGACGTTGCTTACCCTGTTCCGTTCCAGGCAGGTACAATCAACAACAAGCGCGGCGCAATTCTCTTTGCCGAACTTATGGAAAAGCTCGGCGTTTACTGGTGTGTCACATACGGAAACCACGATACGGAAGCGTACTCATTCTTCGCAAGAGAAGATATCTCTGAGATTTACGGCAATCACGATAAGTATCCGCACAGCCTGTTCAGCACAGGTCCCGACAGCATTGACGGATACGGCAACTACGTTATCAATGTTAAGAACAGCGCAGGCAAAATTACCCAGAGCCTGTTCATGATCGACTCTCACTCCTACACCGACAACGATTACTTCGGAATCATGTGGAAATATGACTGCGTTCATAAGAACCAGATTGAATGGTATAAGCAGCAGCTTGAAGAATTTAAGGCTGAAAACAAAGGCGATATGCCCAAGTCGCTGATGTTTATGCACATTCCCGTTATTGAATTCCGTGACGCAATGGAAGAATACAAGGAAAATGGCTTCAAGGATACCGTAAACACAAAATACATTGACGGTAAAGCAGGAGAAAAGAACAATATGGTTTACTCCAGCTCGCACAACAACGGTCTTTTTGATGCGTGTCGTGAGATCGGTTCAACTCAGGGAATGTTCTTCGGTCACGATCACCTGAACAACATCGCTCTCAGATACAAGGGTATGTACCTCAGCTACGCATATTCCGTTGACTATCTTGCTTATGCGGGAATAAGCAAATTCGGCGCACAGCGAGGATGCAACATAATCACAACCTCTCCTGACGGCAGCTTTAAGGTTGATAAGGAAAACTACTATCAGGATAAGTATCAATCAATAAACGCTAAGGAAAGCGTTACAATGGACGACTATAACTAAGAAAAAAGCTATCGGAGCACGGCACTCTGATAGCTTTTTATTTATATGTATTCAGTTTTCATTAAGAATGACCCATTCGCAAAATCTATGCTGCATGAATTCATCAGTATATCTCTTATCAGTAAAGACTTCAAAACTGTTCCTCGGTTCGGGATATGCAGCGCGATGAGTCCATCGGAATAAAACCGCTGTACTGAAAACAATGTTTACCGCCATGAATATCGCAAATGTAAGAGTTAATCTTTCGAGCTTGTGAGCTATATTCTTTTTTAGTATATGATCAAGCGGCACAAAAACAAATCTTGCAAAAAATATTCCAAGCAGACCCCAACCAAAAGAAAAGAACAGACACAATCGACCACCGAAAAAATTAAACGGCAAATTGCTGTAATTCCACGATACGGAGTTAAGAACCTTTTCTTGAAGTACAGCTACTGCAAGCTCAAGAGAACTACATATAACCGTAAAAAATATAAATTTAAAAGTATTGCTGTGTTTTTTCAACTTATCTGACACAAGATAAATAAATACCGCAGCCAATCCGTATACAAGATTAAACGGTCCCCATAATAGTGTCACATGGTTTTCCCAATGTCCTTTTGCAAATAAGCTTATTATTCCCTCAATGATGACACCCGAAACATTGCCTACCATAAACAGCCAGAATAAATCTGACCATTTCACATTATTTTCTTTTACAGCAGAACTTTTTTCTTTTTCTGTTAAATTTTTCATTTTCCCAGTCCTTATACAATCATAATGATTTGTAGGCAAATTATACCACAACAGTATACAAAGTCAAAGAAACGAAATAAAATTTACATTTTGGTAATATATTTCTCGATTTTATATATTACATCAGCAACGGCAAATTCGTCATTGCTTTTTACCGCAGCATTTCCCGCCTGCTTTGCGAGAATATCTCCGTTTTCGGGTACAAAGCCTATCTGTGCCGCTTTGAGCATATCGACATCATTCGCTCCGTCACCGACGCAGAAAACTCGTGTTCTGTCCACTCCGAGGCTCTCAGCCAGCTTAAGAAGCCCCTTACCCTTATCCGAGCCGTTATAGATAATCTCGATAAAATTGCCGTGCTGAGGTATGTATTTCATTTTATTCAAATCGACGGTATCAAGGAAACGCTGAAAATCCTCACACCGCTCCTCCCCTACACTTACCATAACCTTTACAATCGGGAATGCCTCGGGCAGATACTCATTAACTACCTTAAAGTCAATAAACTGCCAGTTAAAATGCTTGACATTACGGTCATCGGGATTTATTACATAGCTTGAAAAATCCGAACCGTAATACTCAATTCCGATGCCATGATAATTATCTCGTATATAATTGAGCGCGCTGAGATTTTCTTTTTCGATTCCGTTAACAAAAATTGTCTCTCCTGTTTTAAAATCGTATGCCATTGAACCGTTAGCAAGCAGAACGGGTGCGTTCATCAGCTCCTCTGAATACGCGTGAAAGCCCTGCTTTGTTCTGCCTGTGCAGACAGTGAAATATCCGCCGTTTGAAGTAAAATACTTAATCGCATCCCGAACCTCTTTATCAATTTCCCCTTTGCTGTTTGCAAGTGTACCGTCATAATCCGACGCAAGAAGACATCCGCTGAATATACCCATAATAACCTCCGTAACACATCACATAACCACCCGCTAATGGGTGGTTATATTTTTAATTATACTGTTTTTTGACTGATAGCTTCAATATTGTTTACAACCCAATCGAAGGAATCGCTTGTAAGAACAGAGCCGCAGTATTCGCATACAGCCGACTGATTGATATCAACCGGAGCACCGCAATGCGGACAGGATTTTGCTTCAAAGCCAGCGTTTTCAGCAGTTTTAAAGCCTGTTGTTCTTGCAAACGTCCATCTGTAACACATAAACTTCTCCTGCTGAGGATTACCTCGGACAACATCGCCTGTTAAATCGTCAACAACATAATCCTTGATTCTTGTTCTCAGCTCTGCGCTGATAATATCAGTACCCTGCTCCTGCTTGTAGCCTAAGAGCCTTACGGAAAGCACGGCGATATCCTCAACACGGTTGGTTTTCTTATTCTTTCGGTAGTTATCAAGCTGTCTGTCAATCTGAGCAAACATTGCGTCTGAGAGATACGGACGAACATCGGACAAATCCTTTGCCTGCCACGAATTCTGAAATCTGACATAAAGATTTGACGCCTTTTCTTTGAACTCAATATCAGAAAAATTCGGGTCAACAGTCTTATATTGCTCAATCGGGAGAAGGTTCAAATCGGACTTGATAACATTCTCACGTATAACAGGTCCGGATTTCTGACCGTTTTTGCCCTTCTTTTTGCCCCTGAGAGCGACAACAACCGCAATGATAACCGCTAAGCCGAGAATGAGATAAAACGAACCGCTATCGGGCACACTGCCTGTTGTGCCGGAGCTGTAACCGCTGCCGTAATTATAATCAGAATCGGAATCGCTGTCATAATCGTAGTCGTAATCGCTTCCGCTGTCATAACCGCTGTCGTATCCTCCGCCGAAATCGTAGTCGCTGTCGCCTGCGAAATCGCCGAATTCAAGCGGTTTGATAAAGCCGTTCGCAGTTGAATTGGTTATACAGAACGAAAAAATAAAAAGCATAGCAGCTATGCTCAACAATACTCTTAAAACGGATTTTTTCACACCTGCCACCTCTGTTAGGATTATTGCGAATATTATACTAAGTTTCTGAATACCTGTCAAATCTTATTTTTTCGACAATTATTTCTTTTCAAAATAATAATTGAATAATAATTTATCATATGATACAATATTAAAGAATATATTCCATATAACTTAACAGGAGGTTAATTATGGCAAAATGGGATGTAATAGTTATCGGTGCCGGTAACGGCGGTCTTTCCTCAGCCGTTACATTTGCCAAGGCAGGCAAAAAGGTTCTGATACTTGAAAAGCATAATGTTCCCGGCGGTTACGCAACAAGCTTCAAAAGAGGACGCTTTGAGTTTGAGGCTTCTCTTCACGAGCTCAGCTCATACGGCTGTGTACCCGGTGCGGGAAATATCCGTAAAATTTTTGAGGAGCTCGGTGTTCATGAGAAAATCGACTGGTGCAGAATTCCCGATGCATACAGAATGATTACTCTTTCTGACCCCGACAAAATTGACGTTACAATGCCCTTCGGTGTCGGTGAATACATTGAAAAAATGGAGCAGTACGTTCCCGGTTCAAGAAAAAAGATGGAGGAAATCTTCGCTCTCTGCGAAAAGCTGACCAGAACAGGTGATTTCTTCGGCAACATCAACGGCATTGACGCAAATATGATTCAGGAGGTTTTCGAGGATCATATGGACTTTGTCCGTGTAGCTCCCTACTCCGCAAACGAGGTGCTTAAGGCAGCAGGTCTTCCGAAGCGTGCAAGAGATATTTTCAACGCATACTGGTGCTACCTCGGAGTTGACTGTGATACAATCAACGCAATCCATTACCTCGGTCTTGTTGACCGATATATCAACTACGGTGCTGTCTGTGCAAAGGGCAGAAGCCATGAGCTCAGCTGTGCTTTCCAGGAGCGTTTTGAGGAGCTCGGCGGCACAATCTATCTCAACAGCTTTGTTGATAAGATTATTATGGAAAACGGCAAGGCTGTCGGCGTTCACGTTAAGGACAGAGATGAAATTGAATATGCCGACTGCATTGTATGCAACTCTTCACCGCATAATGCCGTTGCGAAGATGATTGACCCCAAGGATCTTCCCGAGATGGCAGTACGCCACACAAATGCACGTAAGTTTGCGGGCAGAGGCTTCACTATGTTCCTCGGTCTTGACAAGTCACCCGAGGAGCTTGGAATCAAAGAGCATTGCTATATGATTTACGACACGGCAAACACAGTTCAGCAGGTTAAGAGCATGGCTACAATCGAGGGCAACAACTCACAGGCTACCTGCTGTCTTAATAACGCTGTTCCCGGCTGTTCACCCGAGGGTACAACCGTACTTTACTTCACAACGCTTTACACAGAGGATTGCTGGAGCAAGGTTGATGAGAAGGACTACGTTAAGACAAAGGAATACGTTGCAAACAAGATGATTGACAACTTCGAGAAAGCAACGGGATGCAAAATTCGTGATTCAATCGAAGAAATCGAGATTGCAACACCTGCTACATACGCACGTTATGCAGATGCGCCTCAGGGTACAATCTACGGCTACAACGCAGACAAGTGGGACGGTATTGTTCAGCGTCTGCTTATGCCCGCATCTGATGACTTTATTCCGAATCTCTATTTCGCAGGCGGTTACTGCGCACAGGGTCTCGGCTTCGGCTCAGCATACACTAACGGATATCAGACGGCAAACCGTATTATGAAAAAACAGCAGAAGGAGGCACAGGCATGAGCAAGCGCAAGTTTATAGTTAAATCAAACGTACTCGACATTGCAAACTTTGCAAAAATGATTCCGACAAGAAAAGCGAAGCTCGAAAATGGCTCAGCCGCTCCTGTCCCCAAGACATATCCTATCAACGAGCTTGCAAAGCTCAATCATCCGGGTAAAATAGCTCTTGTTATTGACGATATCATCGTTCACTCAGATGATGTAAAGAGCTTCATTTTTAAATCGGCAGACGGCAAAAAGCTCGCTCCGTTCCGTGCTGGTCAGTATCTTACACTTCAGCTTAAAATCGGAAACAGCATTGTAACAAGACCTTACTCTATCGCTTCAACTCCCAACAACGCAAGAGAGGGCTTCTACAATCTCACAATCAAGCGTGTTCCCGACGGCTTTGTTTCGGGTTACATTCTTGATAACTTCAAGGTAGGCGATGAAATCACCGCCTATTCTCCCGAGGGTACATTCGTTTACGAGCCTATCCGTGACGCAAAAACAGTTGTCGGCATTGCAGGCGGCAGCGGTATCACACCGTTTCTTTCACTCGCAGGCTCAATAGCTGACGGCACCTGTGAAGCAAACCTTGTTCTTCTTTACGGTGCACGAACAGTCAACGACCTTGTTTTCAAGAAGGAGCTTGACGAGCTTAACAAGAACGATAAGATTACAGTTGTATATGTTCTTTCAGACGCTAAGACACGCGGCTATGAAAAAGGCTTCATTGACGCTGAGCTTATCAAAAAGTATGCTCCTGCTGATGAGGCTTACAGCATTTTCCTCTGCGGTCCGAAGGCTATGTACGAATTTGCAGGCAAGGAAATCGAAAAGCTCGGTATCCGCAAAAAGTTTGTTCGTTTTGAGCTGTTCTCATCTGCTTCAAAGGCAAATCAGATTCCCGGCTTCCCGATGGAGAAAGAGGGTCTCAGCTTTAAAATGACTGTCGTCCGCTACGGTACAGAAACAGTTGTTGACTGTCTTTCAAACGAGAGTATTCTTGTTGCTCTCGAGAGAGCCGGCATTGAGGCTCCTGCACGCTGCCGAAGCGGTGAATGCGGCTTCTGCCGTTCAAAGCTCCTTGGCGGTGAAGTGTTCATTCCGAGCAACACAGACGGCAGACGTATTGCCGATATCAAGTTCGGCTACATACACCCCTGCTCAACTTATCCGATGTCTGACATCACAATCAGAGTTGACTGACAATAAAAAATCAAGGCGGAGTTGAAAAACTTCGCCTTTTTCTTATGGACTAATACAATTAAATAGTGTATAATAGACAAACGAAAGGCTGTGATAAAATGAGCAGAATCAAACCGCTATATGACGGAATAAAGCTGAATGCCGCTATAACAAGCGACAATCATATTGACATAAACGCAAAGGATAATAAGCGCAGAATAAAAACAATTCAGAAAACGCTTAAGGACGTTCAGAACAGCGAATATCCTGTGGACGCTTATATAACCGTCGGTGATACAACATCACGCGGAATTACCGAAAACTGGGAAATAGTAAAAGAATGCTTTAAAGGTTTCAAGCCTGCTAAAAAAATCATTTTCACAATCGGCAATCATGATTCATGGGATAAAGGCGGATATAAAGGTTACAGCAATTCGATAGGTAATTTTTATAAATACAGCAAGGAAATCTGTTCAAATGAAATTGACAAGCCTTATTTTTCCCGGGAAATAAACGGTTATCATTTCATTTTTCTCGGCAGCACGGAAGTGCCGTTTGATGAGGATTGTGCCGCATTGGGTGACGAGCAGATAGGATGGCTGAAAACGAAGCTTGACGAAGCTCAGAAGAGCAAAAAGCCGATTTTTGTTTTCTGCCATCAGAGCATCAACAACAACCACGGACTTCCCCGTACATGGGATGACCACGAACAGGATTGGGCACCCGAAATCGGCGGTATCGGCGGTGAATCCGATAAAGTTAAGGAAATAATAGTAAATTATCAAAACGTGTACTATTTCAGCGGTCATTCTCATATGGGACTCAACGGTGAAAAGAGCCTTAAGGCTAACGGATACGCAAGCTTTGAGGAGCATGACGGAGTTAATTATATCAATCTCCCCTGTCTTACACGCTTCAATCATCACGGTGAAAATGAAAAAATCGGATGGGGAATTATTCTTGAGGTTTATGACAATAAAGTAGTCATCAGACCGAGAAACTTCGCAAAGAAGAAAATGAACAGGAAAATCATTATCAAAGACGGCAAACCGTATCTTGAAAACACGATATAATCAGACTGCCGAGAAAGTCTCAGAGACAAGGAACCGCCGTTTGTAGGCGTATATTGATACGGTAAAACGGCGGTGACGCAGTAAGAAAAATGAGCGGAGTTCCATAAAAACTCCGCTCTATTATTTTTCGATCTGTGGCTTTATCGTCAGTCTGAAAGCAGCCAAACGGCTGCTTTTTCTTTATTCAAATATACATATATAAGGTGTCCTGATTCGTACATACGAAAACTTATTCGCACCTGACTCAAATATACCTGCAACCTTACCGTTGTAAAAGTCAATACCCTCCGACATAGGCGGAATTTTTATCATCTGAACGGCATTTTTCTCAATTATATAGAAAAGCGGAACATCGTTTCCGTTCAGATTAAACTTTTTATCCGACTGAGTGAGATTGTAATATCTGAGCCTCGAAGCATTGCTTACCGTACCCGACGAGCTTGTGACAAAGGTTTCTCCGTCATAGGCAATGCCCTGAACCGAGTTCGGCATTGAAATCACCATATACGGAACAGCCTTGCCGTCCTCAAATACCTTATCCATATCGCTGAGGTCAAACTGCTCGCACATTGCATAGTGGCGCTTTGCTTTCGGAGCAAATATTCTCTGCTCCTTCGGTGTATCGTACTTTCCGCTGAATGTGAACTGATAGAACTGACCGACAAACAGATAATTGCCGTAAGCGCAAAGATATGATGCCTGCATATCGGTATTGAGCGTGCCGCAGAACTGCACACAGCCATAGTCCTCTGCGTTGATAACAGCGTCAAACTTAAGCCGTCTTACGGTTTTGCCCGATGAAATCAGAAGCGAGTCACCTATATCCGCAACGCCGCCGACGTGTGCGAGACAAGGAGTAAGGTCTGCGTATTGAAGCTTCACTGTTTTAACTCTTTCACCTGTTTCGGGATTGATAAGAGCGAGGATTGAATTTTCATCCCCTGTACTGTAATATGTCACGGCAAAAAGATTCATAGAATCAATATAACAGAAGCCCTGCGGAACATAGTCCCCGTCAAGCTCAGGAATATCACAGACCGGATGACTGTTCGGATATCTGCTTTTAAGGCTGAAGAGGTTTACAAAGCTTTTCAGCAGTTCGCCGATTCCGTCAACAACTCTTATTACTCCCGGTACTGTCCTCGGATAATCGCTTTTTGCAGAAGCGTTCACGCTTGCACAGAACAGCAGACAGATACACAAAACTATACTGATTATTGTTTTTGTCATAGTAACACATCCCATGATTTTTTAAAATTATATCACAAATCAGAACAAAGTAAATGTTTTATTACAATTAAGTTTTTGACTATTGCTAAATTTTTCTGATGTGTTATAATACAAAACTGAGATTTAATAAAAGAGGTCAATATTTTGGATAAAAACAAATTTGAAATAGATATGTGTAACGGACCGCTTATGCCCAAGCTGATATCTTTTTCCGTTCCGCTGATGTTTTCGGGAATCTTGCAGTTGCTGTTCAACGCGGTTGATCTGGTGGTTGTCGGCAGATTCGCAGGCAGCGATTGCCTTGCAGCTGTCGGCTCAACAACTGCGCTGATAAACATCTTCATAACTTTTTTTATCGGGTTGTCACTCGGAACAAATGTTATGGCAGCACGGTATTATGCCGCGGAAGAGCATGATAAAATGAGCAATACTGTCCACACATCAATTACAATGGCTCTGATTTCGGGTGTATTTATACTTGCTGTCGGTCAAATTTTTGCAAAGCCCGCCCTTGAGCTTATGGACACTCCCGATGAAATAATCGGAATGTCAGTTCAATATATGCGCATTTATTTTTTAGGCACGCCTTTTTTTATGCTTTATAACTTCGGCGCCTCAATACTTCGCGCAGTAGGCGATACAAAACGTCCGATGATTTTCCTTATTATTGCAGGAATTATCAATGCAGGGCTTAATGTTTTTCTTGTTGTCCGCTTTCATCTGGATGTTGCCGGTGTTGCAATCGCAACAATCTTTTCTCAGATGATATCCTGTGTTCTCGTCATTATTGTACTTTTGAACAGTCCTCTTGCTTACAGGCTGAACTTTTCAAAGTTAAAAATTCACAGAGAACTTCTTACAAGCATTCTTAAAATCGGTATTCCCGCAGGACTTCAGAGTACAGTTATCAACATTTCAAATGCTATGCTTCAATCCTCAGTTAATTCCTTCGGGCAGTATGCAATGGCGGGATACACAGCAGCAAACAATATTTTCGGTTTTCTTTACACCTCAGCCAACTCCGTTACACAGGGCTGTATGTGCTTCACAAGTCAGAATCTTGGTGCAAAACAATACGGCAGAATGAAAAAGGTTCTGTTCAACTGCCTTATCATCGAAACAGTTGTCTGCCTTGCATTAGGCTCGATTGCATACTTCTTCGGTGATAAGATTCTCGGCATTTATACCTCATCCGACGTTGTTATTGACTACGGTCTTAAGGTGCTCAGCCTTACCACCCTTTCATATTTCCTCTGCGGTTATATGGACTGCATTCCGGGTGCGCTACGAGGAATGGGACATTCGACAGTACCTATGATTCTTTCAATTATAGGTACCGTCGGAATAAGAATCATCTGGATTTACGGACTTTTCCCGACGCAAAGAGATATAACATTCCTCTTCATCTCCTACCCTGCATCGTGGATTGCAACAATAATAATGCAGTCGATATGCTACATAATTATTTATAAAAAGAAGTTCAGCAAAAAAGCCATAGCATAGATTAAACCCACTCTCCGCAAAGGAAAGTGGGTTAATTTTATTCGTTCCAAAATTTATAATCGAGACTGTCTATATATTTGGGTACTGAAATTTCTTTACCTTTTGTGTCCACAGCTCTCAGGAAGTTTGGCTGATTCATAAGAGTTGTAACAATATAGTGCTCCAAAAGGAAGTTTTCTTCATCATCACCGACAAGGGTAAAAAATCGTGTATCCTTTTGTGCAACACCATCCTGAACAAGATATCCGATACACTTATCAATATCTTTCTGTTTAAGAGTTTTGCCAAGCGTTCCGTAAGGCATATAAGTTCTTCCGTTATATGTAATAGTTATATACCCCGCATCATCATCGTTGGCATCTATGTATTCCCCTGTTTCAAATGCAAGAGCGTCAGACGGAAGTTCACTATAGTTAATCCGACCGCACCCGCAAAGAAACAAAAAGCAAATAACCATCAGTACAGCAATAATCTTTTTCATAAAATCCTCTTAAAACCTGTTCAAATTCCATTACATCCATAAGAAAAAAGGCATCCAAAAGGATGTCTTCTTCTGGTGACTCATCGGGGATTTTTTCGGCGTACTTCCGTACGCCTTCGCGTCGCTTCGCTCCTTGCCCACGTCGGCAAAAACAGTCCGCCGGACTGTTTTCTTCCGCAAGCTTCGCTTGCTCCCTCCTTGTTCGAATCCCATTACATCCATAAGCAAAAGGAGCTGTAAAAAAGTCCCATAAAAAGGCGAACCGCAATCTTACAAAAAATGTAGGATTGCGGTTCTTTTTGTGATATAATTTTAGTAACAATGAAAAATCAATCACATAATAATATTACACCATATCAATTGAAAATGCCACTGGAAATTTCAAAAATTATAGAAATTTCTGACCCGGTATATACTTTTTGTGAAGTGATGGATCATGTTGACCTGAATAAATACCTTGCCGTTAAGGAAAGCAGGACAGGTCGTCCGAGATATGATTCCGAAAAACTTCTCAAAGTTATACTGTTTGCCTTTATGGAATATGGATACTGTTCAGTTCGGGATATAGAGAAACTCTGCAAAACAGATATTCGTTTTATGTGGATACTTGATGAAGATGACGCTCCGAGTTTCATGACGATCGACAATTTTATGAGAGATACACTGTCCAAATCCATTGAAGAAATATTTACCGAAATAAATACTTACATCTTTGCTGAAGAAGAAGTCGATTTGAATCATATTTATCTTGATGGAACCAAGCTGATTGCAAATGCAAACAAATATAGCTGGGTCTGGAAAAAGAGCAGTTTAAAAAACAGAGAAAAAACTTTTTTGAAAGTAACTTCCTTGCTTGAAGAGATCAATGAATTGATCGTTTACCAGGGAGTGCAGTTCGGAACCCGGGAAGAGTATGCCATTGAGTATCTTGAAGAAATTACGGAGAAATATATATCAGTGACCGGAATCAAGCCGGAAGAAATCGTCAGAGGAAGAGGACATCATAAAACACAAGAACAAAGACTGTATGATCGACTCATCGAATATACCGAAAAACTGAAAAAATACGCCGAGCATATCCGTATTTGCGGAGAAGAAAGAAACAGTTATTCAAAAACTGATAACGATGCGACTTTTATGAGAATGAAAACAGATTACATGGGTAACGATCAGCTTCTTCCCGGATACAATATTCAACTTGGAATATGTGATGAATATATTGCGGTCTATGACATAAAGCAGTATGCAAGTGATATGGATTGTTTTCAGCCTTTAATGAGCAGATTTTATGATATATACGGATTTTATCCCGAATATCCTGTGGCAGATGCCGGATACGGAAGTTTTAATAATTATCTTTTTTGTGAACAGCACGGAATGAAGAAATTCATGAAATTTACAATGTACAATAAAGAAACAGAAGACAAGAAATACCATAATGATCCCTACAGAGCAGTTAACTTTCCAATTAACGGAAACGGATATCCCATATGTCCGAACGGAAAAGAATTTCATTATCTGGCAACCAGAAAGATAAAAGGTAATCAATACGGAAGAACAGAAGAGCTCTATCAATGCGAGGATTGTAGCGATTGTCAGTTAAAACAAAACTGTCATAAATCGAAAGACAACCGCATTGTCCGATTGAATGAAGAATTATCTGCTTTTCATGAAGAAGTGCTTTGTAATCTTAATTGTTTACATGGTGCTCTTCTTCGAATGAATAGAAGCATTCAGGCAGAGGGAGCTTTTGGTTCAATAAAATGGAATCATGCCTATACAAGAGCCCGCAGAAGAGGACTTGATGGCATAATGTTCGAAATTTCATTGATTTGCAGCAGTTTTAATCTGCATAAATACCACTTGAAGAAATCTGCAAAAGCAAACGCTGCATAGTTATCGAAAAGTTTTTAATAATTGTTAATTTCCTTGGGGATACAATATCCTCAGGTTTATTTAGCTATTCCCAAAAATTACAATTTTCAGATAAAATCATTCGCAAATCAAATCCGAAAGGTAAAAAATGACCGAGGTTCACTTTTTATGGTGAACCTCGATTTTTTCAGGCTGTTTTTTTACAGCCCCGATTTTTTCAGGCTGTTTTTTTACAGCCCCCTTCTGGTGACTCATCGGGGATTCGAACCCCGGACACCTTGATTAAAAGTCAAGTGCTCTGCCAACTGATTTTTTTCTTATATATCAACGCTTTAAGGCGTTTATTTCTAATTTAATTATCTAATTATTATCTAATTTTCATTTGAATTTTGACTTATTTCTTTAATTTTATCACTTAATTGCTTTGCTTCGGCAGATGTATCTAATTTTGAAAAATCGATGTAATATTTGTCTGCCGTTGATGATTCTGAATGACCCATTAAAGCTGTTACTTTTCGCACCGGTGCGAAATCAGCAAGCAGGGTTCCATACGTATGTCTTAAATCATATTGATTAAACTTATCAATAGATAATTCTTTGTCTTTTTCAGTTCGAGTATGGTCATATTTGTTCTTTTTATGGTTATAATAAATATCCATATCGGTCAGATAGCTACTCCATCTCCGCTTCAGTCCCGATTTTGTTAACACCATTCCATCACGATTTTTAAATATCAATTCAGTATTATTATGGTATCGTGATTCTTTTTTTATCCACTCATCCAGCGGATACGGGATAGGAATTGTGCGCTTTCTGTATTCGGTTTTTGTGATGTCATATCTAATGACAGTACCTGTATCATTTAATTCAGCTGTTTTTGAAATATTGACAAAATATGTATTTAATGTCTTGTCAAATTTGATATCTCCCCAAGTCAGCGGAACAGTTTCTTCCGGCATCAATCCGCACAACAAAAGAAACAAAACATAGGGACGCATTAAATGAGGAAAATTTAATACTCGGTTAATTTCTGTTTGCGTTAATGACCGGTGTTTTTTCTTCTTACTTTGCTTTAAAGACTTGACCTTGATGTCCTCAGCGTAATTAAATTGAAAAATCATCTCTTTTTTAGCTTGCTTATAAATTTGTTTTAAAACAGTTGTTGCGGCTCTTATATAGTCCTGTGACGGATAATCGCCTGTCTGTTTACATTCGGTATGGGCAAAACCTGTTACACAATTTTCGAGTAATGCAGGTGTACTATTAACTAATAGTTCTCGGCCTATCCTGTCAGTTACTATTTTAACTCCGTTCGAATAAAAGCTGTAGGTACTGCCCGAAACAGTATCTTTTACTTTATTTAGCCATTGTTCTGCATACTCCTCAATTGTAATCGTGGGATTTTTCTCGATAGATGTCCCAAGCGTTAACTGCGCCTTTTTTATTTTTTCAGCAAGCTCTTCCTGGGTTTTACCATAATAGGTATGCCCATTAAAGTATTTTTTATAATAGGTGTGTTCACCAATCGTTTGAGTACCCTTCTTTCTTTTTGCCATTAACTCCCTTCTCTATATTTTTCTCTCAGGTACTTTTTAAAACATTTTTAATTATCGCCTCCTGTTATAAAAACCTTATTTGATTATTAGTATCCTGTCCATGGAGACGAAAGGATACTACCAAATCATTTTTTAATTGTAGCAAAACGCAGTGACGAAATCAAGTATTATAAAACAAAACCGCCATTAAGGCGGCTGAAATGATATGTTAATTTTAAAATAGTTTGTAATATCCACGTGTTCCGTCAGCTTTTAAAACCAGTTCAAGCGCATAGTCTAATGGTTCGATTCCTGTGTATTTGGTCTCAAAGCAATAATCTTGATATGAATCTTCTACATAGTCAGGTATATTGGAAAACAAAACGCCTTTTCTCGTATAAAACGCATAGCATTCATAGTCTAAGTCTTCATCGAAATCGTCTGGGTTGTATTCTGGAAAAAAGTCAACAATGTCATATTTCAATTCTGATTCACTATAAACATATTCAACCTCAGTATATACCGGAAAAATCTCACCTCTGAAATAAAACCAAAGGTCAAGTCCTAAGTCTCTGTCCGGTGCTTTCTTATCGCTATATTCAAATTTATATTCTTCAAACATCTTTAAATAATCGTAGGCTCTTTGAGTTATACTATCTGCGACAATTTCAACTTCCTTTATGTCGCATTCGTATTCTCTTTGTATAGCCTCAAGGTCTCTGACTAAGGCTGCAATAAATAACGATTGTACTCTTTCTCTTGTAACTATCACTTTATATGCCGTAGACATATCCTTTTCTTCACAAAAAATCATATCAATATTCAAAGAATCTGGAGTTTTATAATCATAAAAAGTATACATAGAATCACCTTTTCTTTTAATTGGTTTAATATCCCTACAAGGCAAAAGGGAAACACCAAGCAGGGATAAAAAACAGGAGAGAGTAATATGGAAATATAAATAAAAAGTTCATTTAACCAAAATGATATTTGCTACTTTTTATTCATTATAAATATGTAAGATTTTCTTTCAAAAACTAATTTTAAAACAGTTTAACAATTAGTTTTAATAAAAATAATCTCTAAATCAAATACAAAATTCAAAATCAACCGATTATTTTTATTACAGAATGATGCAATCAAAGACCGGAGCTTTTCGCGCCTCCCCTCTTAAACTAAAAATCAAACCTGATACTTTGTACCATTCCTATAATAATTTACTGATAATATGATTTAAATAAAAACTACTATAAATATGGTACAATGGTACATATTAGTTATTCAAACAATTGAGTAAAAAGTTCAGGGGCAAAAGCATCAGTCTTTCTTTTCATTAAATAACCTTTAATGTTTGCATCTGTGACTTTAAGTTTAATATAAACATTTAATATTGTCAATCTATGTAAGTTATCCCGCCCTCTTTTAATAGAGAGCGGGATTTCGATAACTGAGTATTATCATAATCAAACTAAATTATTACCTATAAAAGAAATATTATGAAATATAAATTTTAAAATAAGTCAGAAATGCCTCTGCAAATTTTTCCGTATCAGTCTGCCTGTCAATTACAAATACAGCTTCTGTACTATTATCTATTATGTGTTTAACTATAATAGTATTAGGTAAACAATTAATAAAGATTTCATTTTTCATTTCGGTTCCTTTATATACTTCAACACATTCTATAAGTTCATTAATTAAATTTTCATAATTTTCACGTGTTTTTAAATCTAACATTTAAAATTCCCCTTTCAGTTTTTGTTGTGTTAGCTTAGTTTTAAAATTTATATCTTAAGATTTAAACTGATAACCTAAGATAATATTTTTGACCACCGTGCCTGAAATCCTTTTCTGCTTTGTTAATAGTCCGTGTGCATATAAATAGGCATTAAAAGCTATCTTACCCTCAGCTACTCTACCAGTTATTTTACAGTAATCACAATAGTTTTCAAAAACATCAGCAGCTTTGAGATAGCCTGCTTCAGCTTCTTCTAAAGCTTCTGAAAGATATGTACCTATCGAATCATTTTCTGCTCTATAAATTTCTGTCGCTTCCGTTATAACCGATGGCTCATAAAGGCCATTGATATTGTAATTGTAAAGGCCTTCTAAGAGCCAATTCAGTATGATAGATTTGTAGGTTGGTGTACGAAACAATTCTTTTAATGTTTTATCCTGCCTGTCAGAATTATCCGGAAAAGTCTCATCAAATCTTATAACTTTAACTCGATTTGAAGAAAAAACAGTATCATCCTCAATCAACGGCAAATTATTACAATCAAAAACTAATGCGAAATTAGAATAAAATTCAAAACTGCTTTGATGTAAGCCTCTTGCGGTAATGCGACTATTACCAGTCATTTCCTTTATAATACGACAGTCTAATCTCATACCCTTGTCAGGTTCAGATACCTTAAGTAATCTTGTTCCTGCCAATCGCGCTATATCTTCGGATGCGCCGGAGCCACCGTTATTAAACTGTTTTTTCTCAAAACTTGCTGGCTGCGCTGTAGTACAGTAATCGCCTAAACAGCAAGCAATGCTTTCCATTAATGTGCTCTTTCCGTTTCTCGTTTTTGGACCGTATAAAATCCAGAATTTTTCTTCTCTTTTGGTGCCCAGTAACGCATAGCCTAATACGGTCTGCAAATATAATACCTTTTCGTTATCGCCACCCATTATCTCATCTATAAATTGAATCCAGCGATTTTCACCGTCTAAATCAGGCTCGAATTGGCAATTTGTAATGTTACTAAATTTATCTTTTGCATTATGTCCCTTAAAGCTACCGTCTAATAAATTTAGAATGCCGTTTTGACAATTAAGCTCATAAGGATTCTTATCAAAATCTTCTGCACTGCAACGATTTTCTGTTTTAGCATCAGCAATCAGATTAAGCCGTGCTCTTCTCTCTGAAAGCTTAAAAATGCGTTTTTTTATGTCTGTTCTTTTACTGTTGAGAGTATGCATATAAAGAGCTGTAGCAAATTCCTGTGCCATACGTTCGGTTTCAGTACCATCATCTGTTTTCCAGTAAGTACCGTCAAAATACATAAAACGTTTCAGCGTAACATTGTAAGTAAGACAGTCTTTAAATACCTCCGCAAACAGCTGTGAAAGAGCTATCTCATCAAAATTCTCATATTTTGAATTGTTAAGTGGTTCTATTGCATTTAATCTGTTTAAAACATATTCTTGGTTAATTTCCATTTTAGCTATCATTATTTAATTTCTCCTTTAATTTAAGACTTGAAAGACTTTTGCTTTTTATGTTCTAAGTATCGTTTTGATTCAATTGGTCTTACATCGGGGTCGTTGAAAGCAAGAGAATACATTTCACGCTCTGTAAGGCCTTTATGTTTCATCACTAAATCATAAGCGTTCAGCAGTTCTCCATGTGCCGGGTCACTCTCGTGCCGGCTGTATAAGAAAAGACCGTCTTCAGAAATTGTTACTCCGGGTATTCCGCTCTCGCTCTCGGTATAAATCCATCTGCCTCCTCTCGGTTCATACGGTAGGTTGTATTTTTGGATTGCACTTTCGATATCATATACTTTACAAAAGGAGCCAACAATGCAATCTTTATTCCTTGGGTCTTCTTTATATCCATCAACATTAAAGCTATCTCCGGAATAACAAGCATCGGTATTTCTACTTTTAAATTTGTAACCATGTAATGAATAAGCATCAATATAATTACAAGTATTCAGCCACTTTTGCATTACATCAATACTCAGCGGTTCACCATTAAACCAATCCCATTCATAATAACTGTCATCAGATGGTTTAGTTGGCAAATACATCAAACGTAAGAATTCGTTTGACGACCAATCAAACTCTCTATCGGTATTTCGGGCTAACAAATCATCAGGAGCTATATCCGCCATAATGGCAGAACATATTTTACGGTATAACTCATCATCAAAAATTTCTTTGTCTATCAATAAAATCAATCTATATCTTGGCTGCTCTTGCGTTGCGGAGGCTGAAGTGTAGTATCCCCATGCTGTATTGTAAGCATAATCTCCTTTATCCAAAACCGAGTGTGCTCTCGTCAAAAAATCCTTTTTAGGATGGTCTGCATCTAACACAATCATCGAACGTTTCAAGCAATATCGTTTTCCATCCTTTTCAAATGCTGTGCCTCCAACGAAAAGATTGGTAAAGTCTTTTATTGTATTATCGGGATTTTTCATAACATTCAATATATCTTCAAGTTCCCACGTATAAATCTGATAAGAGTTTTTACACATAACATTCTTAAAGAAGCTAACTGAATAAAATCCATTGGTTTCGTTTTCCATTATTTTAAAATCTCCTGTTATAATTAATTATTTTAAGCGCTCTTTATTAAGCACAAAAAAACTATGTTAGTTAGGTTTATATTTTTCGTCAATTTTTAATTTAACTGAAATTCAACGTTAAAAGCATTAAGTTATTCATTTAAACAATTTTTCCGAAATCACAAAAATTATTTCAAAAAATTTTAATGAACCTCATGTAGTTTTTCTTTACATTATAAATATGTTAGATAGAATTGTTTTTTTATTCAATTTTTAATTGTAGTAACTTATATAAAAAAAGCGCCCTTAATAAGTGCTTGTTATTTTGTATTAAGATTCTGTTATTACTATTTTTAGTGTTAAAGAAAGACCTGAGCTTATCCCCTCTTCCCCATGCATCTGTTCCTTTAGTACCAAAGTTATAAGTATTTTTTAAATATATAATTCAAATATAAAATATAACTATAAAAATGGTACAAAGGCTACCAAACTCCCGGCGCAAAAAGCTCCAGTCTTTACGGTTTCTTAAAACCGATATAAACAACACTCTTTTTAAACTATCTGCATATTTAAAGTACGGAATATTTTCTATGTCAAACTTTTCAATTTTTCCATTAGCCACAGCATTATTTAAAATGTATGTTCAAAACGAAAAAGTTAATAAGTATACTTTTTATAAAAAGCTTAAAATGTCGCTGCTATTACGTCTTTTTCTGTCTATCATGCTTTTGGTAAGTATTCTGCACCAGTATGGACCAGATGTTCAATCAAAAATAAAAATGCACAATCTGCTCCAATTATGCCTAATTAACATAATCCTAAAATAACCCGCATACAAAAAGATTAAAACCATGCAGCTCATTTGAGTTGCCTGGTTTTACTTTTGTGTACTATTCAGATTCCAGTGACAGGATTAATCCGCCTGTGTTGGTGAAATTTTCTGTCAGATAATATTTCGGACTGAGTCAATTATCCAACCTATTACAGTTAGTGCATGTGTAGTAGAAATATTCTTCTGCCGACATTTATACTGGCTGCCGAGTGATAATGGGGCGGGACTAAAGGTGCCCGCTATACCTATAGATTAGCTTATTTGTTTAATATATAAATCAAGTCTGACAAAGACCATTCGTTATAACCATGTGTGTCGTAGGTGCTCTCAAAAAAATCGTGTGCTTGGTTATCGTCTTCGTAATAAACTATGTGGAGTTTTTAGGTTCATCTTCATACGGTCCAAGTTTGCGGTTTGCGTTTTCAACACCAAAACAGATAAGTTCATCTGCTATTACTTCACGCCAATTGTTGTCTACTTCATGAAAATCACCTTCGTAATCAACACCGTATACTTGCACGCATTTTGCGTTTTCGGATAGTTCAAGCCATTCAAGGCTGTCTACAATTCTGTTTGTTGCTGTCTTAATTTGTTTTTTTGTATATTTCATATTTTTGACTTTCTCCCCTTTTACCCTGGGGGATGGGATATAATGTATTACCGGTTGCCCGGATGGGGCGGGACTTTTTTAGGCGCCCGCTGTACCTAATAAGTTGATTAATCAAACTGTTCATTTACATACAATTCATTTGCTTCGTTCGCTATATCTGTGTCATAATCAATTATAATTGTGTCGCCATCATAATCGTCTTCAGCGTCTTCAATTATACCTTCGAACCTAAATTTGAATGTACTGTCCGTGCAATCCACTTTACGAACTATTGCGCCGGGGAATTTTTCGTCCAAAACCATTTGAATGCAGCAAAGATACGCATCGCATACATCACTTGCAACATTAAATCGACTACCATTGTAAAAATCAGGCTCAATGTCGCGAATATCCTCTGTGTAATAATAGGCAGATGACTCGTAGTATTTTATCATGTAATTGTCTCCTTGCCCTATACCCTGGGCTGCGGGAAATTTTTTGTGCCTTTCGGCTGGGATGGAACTTTTTCGGCGTCCATTATACCGGGCGTTCGGTGAAAATATGTCACATTGAAATCGGAAATTTCATTTTAAAATAGTTTTTTACTTGATTTTGCAAATTTTTCTTCACTTAATAATCGAACAAAATCGGAATCATTTTTCCTTTTGACGATACCAACATAACCGTGACGGCGTCGAGACATTATTCGCACAACAATTTTCATAGCGCAATTTCCATCAACAAATGTTCTCTATAAATATGTTAGACGATGTGATAAAAAAGTAACACCTGTTTTAAGCATAAAAAAACGCCTTTTTGAAAGGCGACGAGTTACGATATTGGATTATTGTATATTAGCAAAAGCAAAGATAACAGTATAAACTAACATGATATGTAAAAAATTCTCTTTTCTGTCTAATCTGCTCCAATTAAGTCTAATCAACTCTATGAACTGCTTAAGACTATTTCGGACTATGGGCTTTTCTTTGGTAGTTGCAGGATTATTTTGAGGTTATGTGGTTACTTCTAAATTTATCTATAGGCAAAATTAAACTGCCTAATTCAGTCCAATCTGCTTTATGGACATTCTTAGACAGTTTATTGCATTTGCTTTTTTATATTGGCTCTGTTCCGAATGGTGGTTGATACCGTTGATATTTTAAGCACGCCACGTTGGTGTTTATCTTGAATTACAGTCCGAAAATACAGAGTAACAGTCAGGAACAGTAACCGTCAAACCTACAAGGTAACCGTCAAACCTACAAGTGGCTGTACGGCGAAAAAAGAGTATGAGATAATCAAAAGGACACCAAAAGACTCTGAGAGAGTCGGTTGGTGTCCAAAATACTCTAAAGGGTAAGCGCCAAACCAGAGGTACAAGACAAAATAAAAACCGCCCGGATGGACGG
>JAKSQO010000018.1 GCA_024404095.1 Clostridia bacterium
GCATGTGCAGTTGCAGTTGAAGAGGCAAGCAAATAAGCACAGGCTTTATAAATAATTCAAGACACATTGCAGGATTCTGTAATGTGTCTTTTTCTGTTATAATCAATTTAATTCTCTTTGAAAATCTCGTCATATGAAACATCAAGGATTTTTTTAATCATCATTATTTCATCAGGATACAAATGTCGCTGACCGACCTTGATTTTAGCGATTGCGCTTCTTGTTATGTCACAGCCGTTGACCTGAAGCTTAGCCGCAAGCACATCCTGAGTTATATTTCTTTCTTCTCTCAGCTGTCGGGTGTTTTGCCCTATCATTTTTTCAATTATTATATTCATACCGCTACCCTTTTGCACTTATATTAGAACAAATTCTGATTAGATTATAGAGGTATGCGTTATCATTTTTGCACCTGTATAATTGCAAAATAACCAAATCACCCTATTCTGTTTTGTTATTATCTCCAAAGTTTCGTGATATATATTGCATTTTGGTTTTATAAGCATTAGAATGTCAATAAGAGTAAATTAAACATAAAAAGTTTTTTGTAAGAAATCATAATTTCAAAGACAAAATAATAGAGGAAAAAATGAAAAATAAATACATCAAAAATGCGTTACTGGTGATTTTATCTGTACTTCTCGCCTTTTTATCTTTTTTCAGTTTTGTACTGATAAAAACCGATAACTATATCTATTCTGCGGATAAGAACCATGATGCCCGAAGTGTTGTTGAACACCATACTGATTTCAATAATTTTTGTGCTTCGGTTGAAAAGAAAAACGATGCAAGCAACAAAAAGCTGATGTCAGTTATTGAAAGTCAGAAATTCAGCGCAGAAAACAAATTTGCGGGCACGCTCGATTTATTGTTCAACTGCACGAAAAAGAATTACATCAACACATATTATGCAGACGGAAACGGCGGCATAGATATCTATATTGCAAACGGCAAAATAATTATGGTTCGTGACGGATATAATCCTAAATGCAAATTTCAGACCGGTCATTACAGTATGGAGGTCTACAAATCAGACGATACAGTAAGCGAAACATCATCAGATTTTCAATATGATGACCAGAATGAATATTACTGCGATAATTATCACGAACTGTCCGCCTTTTACCATCTTGAAGTAGCGTGGTATATTGCCGTTATCGTTCTATGCGTTATTATATTCGTTCTGATTAAGCTTGGCATTATGGCTTACAGAAAAGTAGATCGTATTATATAAATAACTTGAGGTGATTACTATATCAAAAAAGATTACAGCAATTTTTCTTTCGTTGATTTTGTGATTTGTGCTTTCCCCTGCTCCGTGGCATTTGCAACGGACAGCTTCAGCGGAACGTGCGGTCAGAACGCAACCTTCACCATCAACCCCGATACAGGTGTTACTGTTGTCAGCGGTAAGGGTGAGGTTGAAGTAAACGAAATTGCCGACCTTAAGAGCTTCTGCGAAGCAACAATTTTTGAAGCTGAGCCATCTTTAAGAAACAATATTAAATATATTTACAACGGCAAGCTTATTACCGACCTTGTTGTTCCCGAGGGTACGAAATCAATCGGCGAGGGTACATTCGCATACAATCAGTACGTAACAAGCGTTACTCTCCCCAAGAATACAGAGACATATGTAAGCCCCGACGCATTCACAGGATGCAAGAATCTTAAGCAGGTTACTTTCCAAAATCCGTATTCTTTCGCAGATGATGAATCGTTTTAGGCTGTTCAGCTCTTACCGATTTCTATTACTGCGGAACAGAGGAACAGCTTGAGGAAACCATGGACTACGGTATCCCCGACAGAACACTCTACAATGCGAAAATTCACTTTGTCGAGCCTCAGGCAGGCAAGACATCCGAGGTCACTTTCACACCTGCAAAGAGCATAATCAACACATACAGTATTCGAGTTGATGACAGAACATCAATGCTTCAGTTTATTGAGCTTGACAAGGGTAACGGAACAGGCGCAAGAACGGCAACCGTAAGAATTCTCGATGCTTATGGCTGGAAAGATGTCGGCAAGCTTGAATATTCAATTAAGTAACACAAAAGGGTCTGCGCTAAATGCGACAGACCCTTCTCTACTTTACGTAGGTTGTGTTTTATAAACCATGTGATATACTGATTGCAAAGGAGGAATTTCTATGAACAGTTATGTTACAGGTTCGATTATAAAAAAACTGCGTGAAGAGAAGAATATGACACAGGCGGTGCTTGCCGAAAAGCTGAACATCAGCGACAAAACCGTTTCTAAATGGGAAACAGGCAAGGGTTATCCCGATATCACTCTGCTTGAACCGCTCGCAGAATCGCTCGGTGTTTCCGTTGTCGAACTGCTCTCGGGCAACGATATCACAAACCGAAATCGCAGTTTTAATATGAAACGTTCGTTGTTCTATGTCTGCCCTATCTGCGGAAACGTGATTTTTGCCACAGGTGAAGCTGTGATATGCTGCTGTGGTCTGACCCTGCCCCCTGTTGAAGCTGAGACAACAGACAAGGCGCATACAATCAATGTTGAAGTTATTGAGGACGAGTATTATGTCACCGTCAGCCACGAGATGAGCAAGGAGCATTACATCTCTTTCTTCGCCGCTGTTACAGATAACGGAGTGATGATAACCAAAATGTACCCCGAGCAATATGCCGAAGCCCGGTTTAAAATCAACCGTACGCACGCTATTTATGCATTCTGCAACAAACATGGATTATTCAAGGTTGCTGTCTAAAAAGCAAAACGGAGCTGAAACCAGCTCCGTTAATTTTTTCTTTTACAGCAAATCTGCAAGCTCGAGAATAAGCTTCTCTGTCTTTTCCCATCCGAGACACGGGTCGGTGATTGACTGACCGTAAACATCGCCCGACAGCTTCTGGCATCCGTCCTCGATATATGACTCAATCATAAGTCCCTTTACAAGCTTTCTGATATCCTCGGAATGGTGCATACTGTGAACAATTTCCTTTGCAATTCTCGGCTGTTCATCCCACTTTTTGCCCGAGTTTGCGTGGTTTGTATCTACAATAACACCCGGATTCGCAAGTCCGCTCTTGATATAATACTCGTTAAGAAGCTGGAGATCCTCATAGTGGTAGTTCGGTACTGAACGTCCGTACTGGTTAGCCGAACCACGGAGAATTGCGTGAGCCATCGGATTGCCGTGGCTCTCAACCTCCCACTTTGAATATACAAAAGTATGTGAATGCTGAGCCGCTGTGATTGCGTTTATCATAATTGAAAGGTCGCCGCCTGTGGGATTTTTCATGCCGACAGGAACGTCAAGTCCGCTCGCAGTAAGTCTGTGCTGCTGATTTTCAACGCTTCGTGCACCGACTGCCACATAAGAAAGGATGTCAGAAAGGTACTGATGATTTTCGGGATAAAGCATCTCGTCCGCACAGGAGAAGCCTGTCTGTTCAAGTGCTTTCATATGAAGCTTTCTGATTGCGATAACGCCCTTGAGCATATCGGGGTTGCTGTTCGGGTCGGGCTGATGAAGCATACCCTTGTAGCCATCACCTGTTGTACGCGGCTTATTTGTATAGATTCTCGGAACAATGAGAATCTTGTCCTTAACCTTTTCTCTTACCTCCGCAAGACGTCCGATGTAATCAAGCACAGCATCCTCACGGTCTGCTGAGCAAGGACCGATAACAAGAACAAACTTATCACTCTCGCCGAGGAAAACCTTGTGAAGCTCCTCGTCATTTTTCTTTTTCTGCTCATTCAGCTCAGTTGAGAGCGGATACATTTCCTTGACTACCCTCGATGTCGGCAGCTCTCTTTTGAAATCCATATTCATGTCAATCATCCTTCTTTATATCGAATTTTTCTCTCTGTTTTGTGGAATTGCGCATCATCTCACGCATTTCTTCGGCGTTGCCGTTCATTATATATTCTTTCAGCTTTTTAAACTGCGTTTCAAAGCATTCCATCTGTGCAACCAAATCATCCTTATTTAGCAAGAACAGCTCAGTCCACATCACTTCATTGATTTTTGCAATTCTTGTCAGGTCTCTGAATGAATCGCCTGTGTATTCCGAAAAGCTGTCCGACTCTCTGCAAGTCATCAGCGATACCGCTATGCAATGGGTCAGCTGTGAAAGGAAGCCTATCATTTCATCGTGTTTTTCAGGCGAAAGTGTTGTAACGCATCTGAATCCGAGTATATGTCCGATCTGAGAACACGTTTCAATTGCCGCTTCCGTATTTTTTTCTGTCGGTGTAACAATGTAGTTTGCGCTCTTAAATATGTCCTTATCCGCAAACTCAATACCGCTCTTTTCACGTCCTGCCATCGGATGTGCTCCGATGAATTCGAGGTCATCCCTCAGAAGTGCCTGCAAATCGTAAATAAAACAACGCTTAACACCTGTTGTATCTGTAAGCAATGCATTCTTTTTGATGTACTGCTGATGTTTCTTTATCCATTCAATAAAGGTATGGGGGTAAAGTGCGGAAATTATCAAATCGAACTGACCGATGTATTCGCCGTCGTCCGTTGTTCTGCCGTGAGTTATCCAGCCCTTTTGCAGAGCATACTCAACGCTTTCCTGATTTATGTCGATTCCGCCGACTTCGTACCCTTTTTCCGAAAGAGCCCACGCATAGCTTCCGCCGATAAGTCCGAGGCCGACAATAAGAATTTTTGTATTCGCATCAATCCTCATAGATTACCTCCAGTCCCAGCAGCTGAAGCTGTGAAAAATAATCGGGCTGGCTTTTTCTGACTGCCTGCGCTTCATCAACCGTTCCGCCCGTAAGGCTCATAAGCACGCTGAGTGCCATAACAATTCTGTGGTCATTGTGACCGCTGAGAGTTACATCGGGTTTTCTCAGCTCACCGCCCAAAACGGTCACTCTGTTTTCCTCAACCCGCACTCTGATTCCGAATTTTGCAAGCTCCTGCGCCATAGCCGAAGCTCTGTCACTTTCCTTGATTTTAAGTCGCTTTGTACCGTTGAACACAGCTCCGTGCTTCGCCGCCGCAACTGCAAATAGTACGGGGCCGAGGTCGGGACAATCCGAAATATCAATAACAGGCTTTTCGTTTTCAAGCTCGTTAAAAAGCTGAACACAAGCCATATCACCCTGAAGACTGTTCATATTAAGTCCTGTTACTTCAACATTTCCGCCGACTGCATTAAGCGCATAGTAAAATGCCGCGTTTGACCAGTCACCCTCAACCGAAATATTCATCGGCTTGTAGCTCTGACCACCCTCAATTCTGAACTGCGTATCAGATATTCTGTCAACCGCAACTCCGAAAAGCGACATAACCTCAATCGTAATATCAATATATTTACGGCTTTCAACAGGAGGAATAATCTCCAGAGTGCTTGACTTTTCCAAAAGCGGAAGAGCCAGAAGCAGGCCGCTTATATACTGACTGCTGACATTTCCCCGCACACTATAATAACCCTCGCTGAGCCTGCCGTCAAGCATTATTTCATCTGATGTTTTATTAAAGCTGACGGATTTCAGAGCCTGCTCATATATTCCGATACCACGCTCGATAAGACGCTCTGAGCCTGTAAAACAAGCCTTGCCGCCATCAAGCATCGCAAGCGGAATAAAAAATCTCAACGTGCTTCCGCTTTCACGGCACGGATATATTTTTGTCTTATCCGAATGTCTGATTCCGCCGTCAATATAAACCGTATCACCGTCAACGCTGTATTCAGCACCGAGTGCGCTGATACAATCGAGTGTTGCAAGCATATCCTCGCTCTGCGACACACCTCTGACACAGCTCCTGCCCTCTGCAAGAGCGGCGCAGATAATCATTCGATGCGCAAAGCTTTTTGACGGAGGTGCTGAAGCTCTGCCGACAGCTCTGCCGGGGTTAATTGTTACTTTCATCTGTGTTACGTCCTTTGTTGACAATGTAATCCGTGCCGTATCGTTTCGCAAGCATATCGCAGATTGCGATAGCCGTAACGCTGTCGATAACGGAGCAGATTCGTCTGATTATCGCAGGGTCGTGTCTGCCGTGGATAGTAATATCCGTATTTTCATTCTTTATGAAATCAACGGTTTTCTGTTCCTTTGAAATTGACGGAGTGGGTTTGACGGCACATTGAAAGACAACAGGCATACCGTTTGTAATGCCGCCGTTGATTCCGCCGTTATTATTGGTTTCGGTTATAACCCTTCCGTCTTCAAATCGCATTGTATCGTTATACTCGCTGCCCATTAAGTCCGCACCGCTGAAGCCTGCACCAAACTCAACGCCTTTGATTCCGCCGAGGCTGAACAGAATGTGCGAAATTGTGCTTTCAACCGAATCAAACCACGGCTCTCCGAGACCTGCATCAAGTCCGCAGACTGCGGTCTGTGTAATTCCGCCGACGCTGTCCCCTGCTCCCCGTGCGCTCATAACTGCGCTGTTGATTTTTTCGCCGACACCCTCCCCGAGTACGGGAGGCATCCTGTCCTTAAGAAGTCTGATATCCTCAGGCAGATTTTCAAAAGCTCTGTCGCTGACACCGCCGCATCTGAGAATATGCGTGCCGATTGAAATTCCGATTTTTTCAAGTGCGGGAATAAGTATTCCGCCTGCGGCAACAAGCGCAGCTGTAATACGTCCCGAAAAATGCCCTCCGCCACGGTAATCCTCATAGCCGTGATATTTGCAGTAAGCCGCATAGTCCGCGTGTGACGGTCTTGCCGCACCGTAGTTGTAATCACTGCTTTTTGTATTTTCATTCGGTATCACAATACTGATTGGTGTTCCTGTTGTACGACCCTCAAACACACCGCTGAGAATCTGAAATTCATCCTTTTCACATCTTGGTGTATCAAGCTTCGCCGAGGGTCTGCGTTTTGCAAGATAATTATTTATTTCATCCCCGCTCACCTCAACTCCGGGAGCAAGTCCGTCAATCACTATGCCGACAGCTGAGCCGTGACTTTCACCCCACAGGGTTACTGCCACGCTTTCTCCGAAACTGTTTTTCATATGCCTCTTCCATTCTTTCTATTATTTCTTTCGGTGCCATGTTCACAAATCTGAACTTCCCGATTTCATCAACAAATACCGCCTGAACAAATCCGCTCTGACGCTTTTTGTCGAGCATAATCGCATCAAAAAGGCGGTCGACATTGCCTGTGAAGCAGGTCGGAAGTCCGTATTTTTTAAGCACCTTAATAAGTCTCAGTCTTACCTCATCGCCGCACATTGGTATCATACCCATTGCGACACATTCGCCGTGAAGAAATTCACCCTTGTAATAGCTCTCAATTGCGTGTCCTGTTGTGTGTCCGAAATTCAGAACCTTTCTCAGACCGTTTTCCTTCGGGTCATTCTCAACAACGTCCTTCTTTATTTTGAGAGAACGTATAATAATCTCGGGCAAATCCTCCGCAAGATTTCGGCTGTTTTCTATCATTTCAAAAAGCTCGCTGTCAGACGTTGCCGCCATTTTGATTGCCTCCGCAAGTCCTGCGCGAATCTGTCTTTTGTCAAGTGTGTTAAGCACCTTCGGGTCAATGATTACCTTTTTCGGCTGATAGAACGATCCGACTGCATTTTTAATTCTCTCAAAATTTATCGCCGTTTTGCCTCCGATTGAAGAATCAATCTGAGAAAGAAGCGTAGTCGGTATGTTGTAAAAATCAATGCCTCGCATATAGCACGATGCGGCAAAGCCGCTCAGGTCTCCTACAACACCGCCGCCGACGGCAACTACACAATCCCCTCTCGTAAAGCCGCCGTGAACCATTGCGGAAAGCAGTTCTCCGTAGTATTTCATGCACTTGCTTGCTTCGCCCTGAGGAATTGTATAAACTACTGCGGTCTTGCATTGCTTTGCAACACGCTGTGCATATTCTTCGGGAACACCGTCATCGGTAACAACAAGAACACGTCTTTTAAGGTCAATCCAGCGCCCGACATTGAGAATCGCTCCGTTTTCAATAACAATATCATAACTCTGTTTCTCAAGATTTACCGAAAGCAGCATTTAACAGCTCCCCCTTTATTTTCTGTCACTGTATGCACCCACAAGCTTAAGCTTGGCACAGACAGCCGACATTTCTCTTAACATATCCTTTCCGTTTTCGTTGTTTATATTGCCTTCCGCTTCAATATAGAAGAAGTAGCTCCATTGAAGCTCCTTCATCGGACGGCTTCTGAGACTTTTCATATTGTAACCGTGTGCGCCGAGAATATTGAGAATCTGTGCCAGCGCACCCGCCTCATTCTTAACGGTGAACACAAGTATGAAGCTGTCGTTGTCATCCTTTGACGATTTTACGGGATTGTTGCGTGAACGGGAGAACGAAGCGAAACGTGTTGTATTGTTTTTGCTGTCATTTATGCCCGCATCAAGAACCTTTAAGCCGAAAATTTCTGCTGTTTCCTCTGACGCAATAGCTGCAAGTGTGGGATCGTTTGAATTCTTTACGAACTCTGCCGCTGCCGCTGTATTTGAATAGGCTATTGTCTTAAAGCCGTGACGTTCAATATAATCAGCACATTGTGAGAGTGCCTGCGGATGGCTGACAACTGTTGTTATTTTTTCCGGCAGGCTGTCAGGTGTTGAGAGAAGATTGTGAACAATCGGAATTTCTACAACCTGATTGATATAAAGGCCGCCCGAAAAGATTAGATCCATAACCTTGCCGACCTCTCCTGCATAGCTGTTTTCAATCGGAAGAACCGCACAGTCATATTCTCCGTTTTCAACCGCATTGTATGCGTGTACGAAATCCGAGAAAGCCTCGGGCTCGACATCGGGGAACATCTTTTTTGAAGCGATGTGTGCGAATGCACCCTTGACACCGCAATATGATATCTTTAAGCCTTCAAGCAAACGGCTCTGATAATTACAGGAAAGCTCGATATTATTCTTAAGAAATTCAACGTAATAGGATTCAATCTCCGGGTCCTTAATATACTTTCTGCATCTGTCAATAAGCTCGTTTTCTCTCGCTTTATCCTTAACCGAAAGACCGTTCACACGCTTATAGTCGGCAACCTTTTCAACCAGCTTCATCCGCTTTTCAAAAAGCTCTGCCATCTCAGCATCAATTTTTGTGATTTCATTTCTTACTGAAACAAGTTCATCCATAACATTTGTCCTTTCGTGGTATAAAATAAGCGACTTCCGCAAAGGAAGCCGCTTTAATGATACTAAATCTTTCGCCCTCTTCAGGCGTTGAATGCGATTATCCTTTGTGGACTTTTTATATTAAAAATAAAATAAAAATACAAAAAAATGCAGTACGAGATAAATCGTACTGCACGGCGGAGGGGATTACTCATAGACGAGATGCCGCGTACAGAACAGGACGCAGCATTATGAAGGGAAGAGGAAGAAATATTGCTCATCTTGTTCATCGTGACACCTCATCTCTAAGATTTGATATCATTATATGCAAAATGAAGTGCTTTGTCAATAGGAAAATAAAAAATATTTCTTCAAATTTTAATCTGCGTTCATTTCGATTATATCATACCGTCTTGAAAACCGCAATAATTATGTTATAATGATATATACAAGATTAAAGGAGAGTATAAAATGGATTACGACCGCGACCTTGTCAGAAATAAATTTATTGAGTGGGGCAAGTATCTTGACAACTATCATCTTCCACGCTGGGAAGATATTCCCGATATCGGATTGTATATGGAGCAGGTGCTGACGCTTCTTAAGCAGTACCTTGATTTTCTGCCGCCCGATTTAAAGGACGAGCAGTTTATCACAGCCGCTACAATCAATAACTATGTCAACAAAAAATTTATGCCCAAGCCGTACAACAAGCGTTACTACCGTGTGCATATCGCATATATGATTATGATTTGTACGTTGAAGCATTGTCTGAGCATTCCGATGCTTCAGAAAATCATACCGATGGGCATTGAAGAGGACGAAATCAAATCAATTTACACAGCCTATGCAACACGTCACAAGATAGCCATAGACTATTTTACAGAGCAGTTCAAGGTTGTTGCCGGTCCGATTCTTTACAACACAGACCCCGAGCATCAGATTGCGGTTCACGATACAGAGGATCTTATCACGGTATCCGCTGTTATAAGCGTGCTGTCGGGACTAATTGCAGAAAAAATACTGTTCCTTGACGGCGAAAAAGAGGAACAGACGGAGGTAATAGAAAATGAATAATATACGTGTCTGTGTAACGGACGAGCCTTTTTGCGCCAAAGGTGACGGAACAGGCAACGACCGTGAAGCAATTCAGAAAGCGATTGACTATGTTTACTCCCTCGGCGGAGGAACAGTTGAACTGACCGCAGGCAGAACCTTCCTCAGCACAGGAATTGTTATAAAAAGCAATGTTACTTTGTTTTTCGGTGACGGTGCAAAGCTTCAGCAGACGCTGTCACTTGAGGGATACGTCAAGCCTGTCGGCGATACGTATGTGCCGTATACACCTATTATCGGACACAACTTCTCTGAAACGATAAAATGGAGCCATACGTGGTATAAGAATTATCCGTTCATTTTTGCGCCCGAGGGATCACATCACTTTGCAATTAAGGGCAACGGCACAATCCGAATGGCTAAGTGCGGTGATGATGCTTCAAAGCTTATTCGTCTCTGTCCTGTCGGTTTTTACCGTGCAAGCGATTTTGAGATTTGCGATGTTACAATCAGCAATTATCACGGATATGCTATGATGCCGTTCACAAGCAAACGCGGACTTTTCAAAAACATAAAGATTTTTGAATGGTGTCACGGCAACGGTGACGGAATCTGTATGATGAACTGTCAGGACATTCGTGTAACGGAATGTAAAATGTTCACGGGTGACGATTCAGTTTATATTTTCTCGTCCTACCGTGACCCGCGTCACAGCGAATGGTGGAATTCTGACGAGCCTCAGCCGTCAGTCAACATTGAAATTGACCACAATGATTTAAAATCAAACCATTGCAAGGCGTTCGGAATGATTCTGTGGGGAATTGACTGTCCTGATCTGGAAAAGGTTGAAGTCAGAAATGTAAACGTTCACGACAATCACTTTGTTACTATGGGCAACTGGCTTTACAATCCGTATACAGCAAAAACCGAACCTCATCCTGTAACAGGAATGAGATTCGAGAACAATAAAATTGACGCAATCGAAAGCAATTTCTTTGAAACTCAGATAAGCGATATGAACTGTTTCCGCTCTATGCGCACGTTGAGAAACGGCGACTTCAAGGACGGCAGAGTTTTCTGGGTTCTCGGCAAAAACAGCGATGACGATTCTGTTAAGATTACCCGGGGAGATGAAAATTTCGCAACGCTGTCACATCTTGATAAGGGTGTCGCTTCAATTTATCAGGGTCTTTTCTTTAAATCAGCCGAAAAATGCTCATTATGGATTACAGCTCAAACAAGCGGAGTAAATTGCCGTATGTTTGTCCGTGACCTTGATACTCACGAAATTGTTGCGGAAAAGCTCTTTAACTCAACAGAAAAAGAACGCTATGAGCTGAGCTTCAATGTTCCGAAGGATGGCAATTATCATATCGGTGTTGAAAGCGTTGACCTTGCGGACGGCTGTATAAAGATTTACGAGGCTGAATTTGCAGGCAACATTGACAGCGGAACTGACTATAACCGCATAACAAAACAAGGCGGAAAAATAATATACTACTACGATTAAGGAGATTATTATGGCACAGCTTAAAATGTACTGGTTTACCGATTCACCGCTTGAGGAGCTTGAGCTTCCCGAGGGTTATTCATTCTCACATTATAAGGATGAAACCGACATTCCGAAGTGGGCAGCCTGCATATGGGAGGATCACGAGGGAAACATTGACAACGAACGCTGGCAGCGTGAGATAATTGATTTCAAGGACATCACGGCAACCGAGGATATGTGGTTCATTGATTACAACGGCGAGCATATCGGCACGGTAACATCATTTATTTATAAGAATACAGGCATCGGCGATATGCACTGGGTCGGCATCCGCAAGGATTTCAGAGGCAAGGGACTTTCAAAGTATCTGAGCTATATCGTTCAGAAAACTCTCCGTGACAGAGGAACACCCATTGTTTCGCTCACCACAGGCGAAAACAGACCCGCTGCCGTCAAGAGCTATCTGACCGCAGGCTTCCTGCCCGTTGAATATGACGTAGGTATGCAGGAGCGTTGGGAAAAGGTGCTTGACACCTTCAACATCGACAGCGTTCAGATGGTGAACGAGGACGGAACACCTTATAAGATGATTTACAGAAAAGTTTAGTTAAACAAACTTTTTAGGGAGGAGTAAAAATGAAAAGTATAAAGCCTGGACGCGGCCCATCTAAATACGGTTTTGTCATTAGTATACTTGTTGCAGTTTTCGGTTTATTCTGGTGCATTATGGCCGGTATAGGTGGCGCATGGTTTATGATTCCTTTCGGATTGATTTTTATCGGAGTTGCAATCTATCAGGCAAAATATCAGTATCATAACGCAACCTCCGAAAACAGGTATTCCATTTTTGATATTGTAGACTCAGATGTGGAATCAGACCCGTTAGATAAAAAAATTAATCACAAGGAAGAAAGCTATACCAGAAGTAACTTATCCGGAACAACAGCCAGCTTCTGTCCGTATTGCGGAAAACAGATTGAAACAGATTTTGATTTTTGTCCTAAGTGCGGTCACAAATTACCGGACTGATCTGCCAACTTTAATTACAAAAAACCGTCGAAAAGGAATGATATCCTTTTCGACGGTTTTTTTACTTATTCAGATTATAGGCTTCGTCGGCGTCCTGTGCGTTCTGTGTAAAGCTGTTATTCTTCCACCACGACCACACCGCTGTTACAGCGGTAAGAATATACGTTCCGATACTTTCCCATGAATCAAAACTGATTTCATTTTTAGTTATGCCTGCCATCACAAGCCCCTGATTTACAAGGGCAATCACAAGCACAAGAGTTCTGACCCATGTCTGCACGGTTACGCCTTTAAGATTTATCTTTTTCATTGCATTTCCTCCCTTAATTCATCAATTCGGTGGTGTGCGGATTTGACCGAATTTTCAACGCCATACATCCGCTCCACAAGATTGTTATGCTTTTCAACCTTTTTTTCAAGCTGTTCAATTCTGTAATTTGAAAGTCTGTTTGCGGCAAGAATACCGCCGAATGTTCCGACAAGAGTTCCTGCAAAAGAAATCAGTGCAAGTATAATATCGTCCATTACACCCTCCGACAATAGTCAAGGCATATCCACCCTGACGGAATTCTGCCCCAGTTTTCAATCACCTGTGAAACGGAGCATTCACAGCCTGCCACCAAGCCATCAGCAGCTTTGCCGCCATTAAGCTTTTTAATCTGAGACTGAGCGTTCTTTGAAAGCTCTCCGAACTTAAAAAATCTGTAATTGGTTGACGGACCCTTTCTCACTCTTAAAAGACTTGCCGTCACACGGTAAAAGCCTGTGCTGTATCCCTCAGTATATTTCTGAGCATACTTTTCGGGATCCTCATAGCTGTCGGTTGTCAAATCCTTGACACCGAGATGAAGATGAATACCCGTCGCCTTTCCCGTTTTGCCCGTATAGCCGAGCAGAGTACCCTTTTTTACTGCCTGACCTTTTTTGACGCTGATGCTGTCAAGGTGATAATGCAGGAATTTTTTGTTAATTCTCGGATATTTAACCCATACATAATTTGCGCCGTCACTTGCTTTTCCACAGCTGAGAACCGTTCCGTTTTCGATAGCGTACTGAGCCAGCTTTTTACCATTTGTGCCGTAATCAGTACCGTTGTGAAAGCTTGAGGTTTTGCCTGCGGACGTGTCAATCGCCGAACGCTTGCCGTAGGGTGATGTTATATAATGCTCTTTCCCGTTAAAAATAATATTTGAAATTTTACTCATTGATTTTCTTCTCCTTTATTTTCCCGAGTTAATCTCTGTACCGACTGTCCGAAAACAGATATTTTTCAATCGGGTAAATCATTCGCTGAGTCGGAACATCTGAGCTTCTGTAATCCGAAGCATTACCCATCGGCGATAAAAATTCAACACACTTTCCCTTATCCGAAGGTATTCCGCTGAGCGTCAGGGAATAAGCCTGAACCTCTGCCGAGGACGCAATATCAGTCGCAAAGGCAAGCGCACAGGTTACCTTTTCGCTGTAAAGCGTTCTGCTTGAATCATTGTAGCTTGAATAATATGCCTGTAAAATTGATGAAACAGGGATAACGTGAATACCCTGTGTAAGAGTTATGTTATGCATAAGCTCTGACACATTACCTCTTTCCTGATATGTCTGCAAGGGTGAATTATCCTGATAAAGCAGAGGAAGGATTTTCACCGTGCAGGCAGTATTCACATTAAGAACGACATAGCCTGTCAGCGTTATTATACACGGTGAGGACAGCTCAAAGTTATAATTTGAAATACCCATAACATTTGGTAAAACAGATACAGGAATGTTAAACGCATCGTCGTTTCCGCGCCACGAAAGATACTTTGTAAACGGCTGCGAGCTGCACCTGTTGACAATATTGCTGTTCTTAGCCATTGTGTAAAGAAGATTGCCGACAAACTCAATCAGCTTATCGTAACACTCACTCGAATACATATCACCATAAAGCTCATACGGCCAGACCGCTTCACACGTGTTTATTCCATATGTGTCGGCAAGATAGTTTGAAAGCGTCGGGTTGATCGACGGAGCAAGCACACCCTTTGCTTCAATACCATCCGCGTTCGGATTGAATCTGCCGAGAAATTCAGAAAGAGCTGAAAGGCAGTTATCCTTATAGCGCGGATAAAAAATCGCCTTGCCCGACACCGTTACAGAGCTTGCGTGAAAGTCAACCGCCGCACAGAGCTTATCAAGCTGAATCATATCTACATATTCAATAATGTTCTGCGTTTCAGCCTGATCTCCTGCTGAGCTTCCCTTTTTATTCTTGGTACATTCTGCCCATTTGTAAGGGAAATTGCTTCCGATATCCACGTCATTCTCATTATATGTGTCACCGCTCACAAGTGAGTACGGATTGATCGCCGGAATAACAATAAATTTCACTCTGTTTTTAAGATATGCCAGCGTTCGGTCTGTTTCGCTCTTGCGGCAGAGATCATCAAAAAATGTCGCAAGCGCAAAGAAAATCATATCCTCACAACCGTGAGTACAGCCTGTTACAATCATAGTTTTTTCATAGTTCAGCGGTTCAAAAACATACGAATAAACAGGAATTTCACCCGAAGAAGAGGAACCGATTCTTTCCCGGCGAACATAGCTCGGGAAATCATCCCTCAACGCATTGAACTTGTAGTCGAAATATCCGTTGATTGACTCGCCAAGCGTTATTTCTCCAAGCGTTTCCGCACCCTCAAACGCATCGGGCTTGTACCATTCATCCGGGCAGTCCGATACACCCTTGCTTTCAATTACAGTTCCGTTTCGACGGATTGAACGCATCACCGCATCAAAGTTTTCATTCAGATCATTTATGCACCTTGCTGTCTTATCCTCAAGAGTGTTGATTGCATTGAGTACAAGAGAGTAATCCTCCTCGAACCACTCACCAAGGCCGTCAACGCCCTCCTCAATATGGTGGCTGACAGCATTTGTGGCAATCACGGAATCATCCTTCGTACCGAAAACCCCGATTGTGATAATCCCCTCTTTTGCCATGCATGGCGAGGGAATGAAGCAAGTGTTTTCGCTGTCGAGCGGCACACGGTATGTATCTCTGCCGACACCGAACACCGCGGTACGTTCATAGCCGTTCCAGCTGCTGTCGAACGTAAAACGGCACTTATCATAATTCACGCTTCCGCCTGTTGAATAAACCTCCTCATTAAGGCTCAGGCGATTGCCTGCAACTGTAAAAACAAGCTGATTCATGCCGTTGCCCTCCCCTCGCTGTCCTCGTAGTAATGCTGAAGCTTATATGCCGTTGTAATCACATCACGCTTCTGGTCATAGAAAATTTTCAGCTTTCTTTTAAGGTCATATGTTTTAAGATAATTCTTTGCATCATATGCTTTGTGAAGCTCCTCCGTGTACTTCTTTATAAGAGCATCTATATCCTCAGCCGCCTTAAAATATTCCTCGCTGAGTTGTGTTAAGCTTTTTGACATTTGTAATATCCCCTTCCGTTAACAAAATTCATCGTAATATCAAGTCCGAAAATTGCCGAGTATCTCATAGCCGTAACTATTGACGGCACTTTCCTGCCGCTTTCGATTTCTTCAAGCTCGCCTGCTGAAATTTTCAGCGCACGGGCAAGCCTTTCCACGCTGAGCGCATTTGCAATCCGCACGTTTCTGAGATTTTCGCACAGAGATTCAGTCATGCTGTTCATCGCCGCCGATATCTCCACCGCCTCCTGCACAAGAGGCAGAATCCCGACATTTTTCACATTTTCCCTGTACTTCATTACAGGTGTCATCAGGTCTTTGATTATTTCATTCGCCCTTTCTATGGTTCTGTAAACGCTCGCCTGTGAAACACCGCATTCACGGGCAATTTCAGAAGTGTTTTTCTGCTCATACCAGTATTTTCTGATATAATCACGCTGAACCTCAGAAAGATTATCCCTGATAATATCCTCAACAAGTGCTGACGTTGTGACTGTACGCACACGCCGAACCGTTTCGTCAAGGCAATCCAGAGCCTCCTCCTCGTTGAAGCCCCCAAGCCTCATACATCTGAGTGCCGCTTTCGCTTCGCTGAGCGAAATCATCTTTTCGGAAGTTTCTTCCATTTTATTCTCCCTTCTCTGCGCCGCCATATTTAATAGCACATCTATTATTTTAAGAACAAATGTTCGTTATGTCAATAGTTTTTCTCATAAAAATAAAAATTTTTAATTTCTATTGACTTTTTTAATAGTTTCGCTCATAATATTATTGTCACACATTTATCAGTTGTGAAAAGGGGTTTTATTGTGAATATCATTAAGGAGCTAAGATTAAAACGCGGAATCACCCAGAGTGAGCTTGCTGAGCTTTGCTCGGTTCATCAGACAGCGGTCAGCCAATGGGAAAAGGGCCGTACCCTCCCTGACAAACAGACGCTTGTAAGACTGTCCGATATTTTCAACGTCAGCGTTGATTTGCTTATGGGCAAAAATGAAACATCAAAAAAGAATCTTATTCCCGTGCTCGGCTATGTCCGTGCCGGAATGCCGATTGAAGCATACGAGGATGTTATTGAATATGTTGAAATACCCGACGCAATGGCAACAACAGGTGACTACTTCGGGCTGAAGGTTACAGGCGACAGCATGACACCCAAAATCTGCCCCGACGATATCGTTATCATTCATAAACAGGATTATATTGAAAGCGGAGAAATCGGTGTAGTGCTTGTCAATGACCTTGATGCAACCGTAAAAAAGGTAATAAAAAAAGGTACAAGTCTTACACTTGTACCTTTCAATAGCGCATATGAGCCGATGATTTTTACGCCTGAGGAGATTGTTACTCTTCCTGTAAGAATAATCGGCAAGGTTGTTGAGCTTCGCCGCTCGTTTATATAACAAAACCGCAGACATAAAGCCTGCGGAATGAAGATTATACAGAAATAATATTGCTTACCCAGAAGCCGAAGAAAAGAAGAACAACGCAGAAAATGATAAAGAGATAGTAAATCAATGACTGTAAGAAATACTTACCTCTCTGAATACGCTTGCCCTCTTCGTCAACCTCAGCATACTGCTGTCTTTTCTCGTTCTGATACTGTGCGGCGATTATTGACGAAATAAACATAGCCGCCCAAAAAGCCGCGCCGACAGCAAACGGCAGCTCGGGATTGCCCGAACGGACAAAGAAAGCCGCAGCAGCGATAACCAGCGATATCAAAAGCCATATAAACTTGACATACGGCTTTGCGGGCTTCTTCTCTTTATTTACTTTTGAAGCTGTCTTTTCCATAACACTACTCCAAAACACAGATTAGGGTTATGATAACACATATTATTCCAAAATTCAACTATATTTTTTACTCCGTAAAAATTGCATTAACGGATTTTATATGCTAAAATCGGAACAGGAGGGATATCAATGACAGATATCGAAAAAGCAAAGCAGCTGCTTGCCGAAGGCAGCTTCACCTTTGTTGCTGTCAACGGCACCGAGGTTCGCACGTCAGCTAAACGCGGTATTGCGCCTGTGCTCGAGCTGATTGACAGCGAGCCTGAATTTTTCAAAAACGCAAGCGTTGCCGACAAGGTTATCGGCAAGGCGACGGCTATGCTGATGACAGCATACGGTGTTAAGGAAATCTACACTCCGCTGACAAGCGACAACGCGCTTAATTATATAAAAGACAAGCAGACCGTGCTTGAATATGAAAAAAATGTTGACCACATAATCAACCGAGACGGCACGGATATGTGCCCGATGGAGAAAACAGTTCTCCATATCTTTGACGAAAAAGAAGCCGAACGGCTTATACGAAATAAACTTGACGAAATGAGGAGGGCATAATTATGCCGATGATAAGCACAAAAACAACATCAGCAATAACAAAGGAACAGGAGCTTCAGCTCAAGAGCAGACTTGGCGAGGCAATCGCCATTCTTCCGGGCAAAAGTGAACAATGGCTTATGACAAGCTTTGAGGACAACTGCCGTATGTATTTCCGAGGTGACAATTCCGAACCGCTTGCATTTATCGAAGTGCAGGTTTTCGGTAAAATCAATCCGTCCGCAGCCGACAGGCTGACCGCTGAAATCTGTAATATTTTCGGCTCTGTACTCGGAATCTCATCCTCAAACATCTATGTTAAATATGAAGAGGTTGCCATGTGGGGCTGGAACGATGGAAATTTCTGATTTAACCGTTACTGTTTCGGGATATGTACCACTCCCCTAACGGGAATTGAACCGTTCCCATTTAGTAATCGGACCGTTCCCATATGGAGAAACAAATAATACATATAGAATAATACTGAGTTTAGTAATACCCCCTCTTCCTTTCTCCCCGCGGGAGAATGATGAAGAAGAAAAGAGGAACAAATGAAAAAGTATGCAGAATTTGCAGGTGCGGACAACAGCACGCCCTCCGTACCGCAGTATTTTTCGTGGATAAACAACACAAATGAAGGCTCAACCGAGGAGCAGACGCTCATCAACCTTGATTTTTTCAGATGGCTGAAAGAAACCTACGGAATGGAAATCCGCATTTATGCATGGGACGCAGGCAATTTTGACGGCGCAAGCATGGGATACGGTGACCTTAAGGGTGAAAAGTTCCGTGAGCAGTACCCCGAGGGATACAAAAACATTGTCGCAAAGGCTGAACAGCTCGGCATACGCATGGGTCTGTGGGGCTCACCCGACGGCTACGGCGATACCGAGGAGGAAACAAAGGAGCGCTTCGACTTTTTTGTTCATCTGTGCAAGGACTATCACTTTGCCGAGTTTAAGCTTGACGGTGTCTGCGGTACGCTCCGCCCCGAAAAAGCGCATATCTTTGCCGATATGCTCAAAGAGTGCCGCAAATATTCGCCTGACCTGATTGTTCTTAATCACAGGCTTAACCTTTACGAAGCCGAAAAATATGTCACCACCTTCCTGTGGAACGGCGCAGAAACCTACACCGATATACTCATCTGCAACCAGCACACCGCCATGCACCACAGAGGCTATATGTTTGAACGAGGTCACGTTGACGGACTTCAGCGACTTGCCGAGGATCACGGCGTATGCCTTTCCTCGTGTCTCGATTATTTCGAGGACGAGCTGATTTATCAGGCTTTTGGCAGATGTCTTATCCTTGCTCCCGAGATGTACGGCAATCCGTGGCTTCTCAGAGATAACGAATTCCCTCGTCTTGCGAGGGTTTATAACCTGCACAGAGATAACGCAAAAATTCTTGTAAACGGCAAAAAGCTTCCCGAAAGCAAGGGCTGCAACGCTATTTCAAGAGGCACAGGCTCAAAGCGATACATCTGCACAGGCAACAACAAATGGAAAACAAAACGCATTAAAATAAAGCTCGACAAAAGCATCGGACTTGACGCGGGCGGGGAATTTTATGTCAATCTCCGTCACCCGACCGAGTGTCACCTCGGCACGTTCAGCTACGGTGATACTGTTGAAATCGACCTGCTTCCGTTCCGTGCAACACTGATTGAAATTTCAGCTCCCGAGCAGTCCGACCCGATTATTGACGGATGCGAATACGAGATGATTAAGCAGTCATCTGACGGAACACCCGAGGAAATTAAAATAATAAAAGCTGAAAAGGGTGAGCTGACGCTTATCAAGGGAAAAGTACGCACACCTTTCGGCAGAACGAATAGTATTGATATTAAAGAACGTGTTCCGCAGTATCTCGGCAAGCTCGAGCACGTACCCGTTTTGCAAAACAAATGTGAAAAGCTCTACGAGACGGCAATGTTCGCAATCGACAACGACTGCCTTGAGGCTCGCTGTATCAAGCGTTCGGGTGAAACAGCAATTCCCGAGGTTAATGCGGCAAGGGATGCGTTTTTCGGTCAGAAGCTTTACCGACTTCGCGGAACAGAAGCAAAGTTTATGTTTGACGGAAAGCCCGACACCTTCTTTGACGGTCTGTCAAAGACATATCAAGGCTCAGGTGTACGCATTGAGGGCGGTTGTCTGAGAATCGACTTTGGCAAAAGTGTTGACGCAGATACCGTTGAGCTTGAATTCTTCGCAACAAAAACACCCACATTTGACATAAAACAGCAGAATATTCCCCCTTATGCGGAGTTTTCAGCTGACCTCGGAAGCTGGAGCAGTTCAAAGTTTTCAGAGCTGATAACAGTTGACGAAAACGCAAAGCAGGAGGTCATTGCCGACCGTGTTCATACAACGTATTTTGTTGACGGCAGTATGATGAGAATAGCCTACCCCGTTCCCGACGGTTCACGCTATATGCGTATTCCCGAGCCAATGGACAGAATTTATTCTGTAAAAGTTTATAAAGACGGCAAAGAAGTAAAGCTCAGCAATCCGAGTGCAAACAATTTGCAGGCACACTATTCACAGCGTCCTACCAAAAATATGTGGCAGGCATCCTTCACCGTTCCCGAATACCGTGACGGCGCATATATCGCTGTTGCCGCTGAGGGACAATGCGGTGAAGAAACGTTTTACTGTTCAGCGGAAATTGACGGAAAGCTTGTCGGCTTTCCGCACCGTGCGCCCGAGTACAAGGCAAACCAATGGGAGCATAAGGTTATTTCGAGCAGAGGGAATCATACATTTTATCTTCCCCTGCCTGAAAACTGCGCAGGAAAAGCAGTCACAATCTATGCCGTATCCGGCAGCGATTCCTGTGATTTCAGCTGCGACGTCTACCTCTGTGACTCACACAGGTAAAAATATAATTTGATTTACACATACTTAAACATTTCCTCTTGCATTATTTTTATTTTATGATATAATACTTGCGGAATAAATGCGTTTATCGGGAGAAGTAATCCGACAATCGACACAGCAGAGAATGAAACATTTTGGTGAAAGTTTCTTGTGAAGATACGGATGAAATGCACCCGCCAGCACACAGTGGGAACGGATTCAAGTATCGCTGTGCGGCCGCCGCCGTTAACAGGCTAAAAGTAATAAGTCGGAGTGGAACCGCGGAATACCGCCTCCGTTGCGTATGCAACGGGGGCTTGATTTTTTCGGTCTTTGGCTTAGCTTTGAAAGAGAGTGAATACTTTGTTTGACAGAATGAAAGAGGATGTCAGTACAATCCTCAACCGTGATCCTGCCGCAAATTCGGCGGCTGAGATTTTTCTGCTTTATCCGGGCTATAAAGCAATTCGCAGTCACAGAAAAGCCCATTGGTTTTATACACATCAGAAGTACTTTATTGCGAGAATGATTTCTCAGCACAGCGCACGAAAAACAGGAATTGAAATTCATCCGGGCGCTCAAATCGGCAGACGTTTTTTTATTGACCACGGAACAGGAATCGTCATAGGTGAAACAACCGTTATCGGCGATGATGTTACGATTTATCAGGGTGTTACCCTCGGAGGTACGGGCAAGGATGTCGGCAAGCGTCATCCGACAATCGGCAATAATGTGCTCATTGGCGCAGGCTCTAAGATTCTCGGCCCCGTAACCGTCGGTGACAACACTAACATTGCCGCAGGCGCAGTTGTGCTTGACAAAATACCGTCCAACTCAACCGCTGTCGGTGTTCCGGCACGAGTTGTTCGCCGCAACGGAAAACGAGTTGAGGATCTTGACCAGATTCACATTCCCGACCCCGTTGCGCAGGAAATCTGCAAATTACAGTCTGAAATAGATAAACTTAACAAGAAATTGGAGGAACTTTCAAAATGAAAATTTTCAACACTCTGACACGTCAGAAGCAGGAGCTTAAGACAATTGAGGAGGGCAAGGTTAAAATTTACGCCTGCGGCCCGACAGTATACAACTTTATCCACATCGGTAACGCAAGACCGCTCTGCGTTTTTGATGTTCTGCGCCGTTTCCTTGAATATACAGGCTATGAGGTTCGCTTTGTTCAGAACTTCACAGACATTGATGACAAAATCATCAAGCGTGCTAACGAGGAGAACCTCACATATAAGGAAGTCAGCGAGAAGTATATCGAGGAATTCTGGAAAGATGTTAAGGGTATGAATATCCGTGAGGCAACAGTTCACCCGAAGGCAACAGAGAACATTGATGAGATTATCAACATCGTTTCAACTCTTATCGACAAGGGTTATGCTTACGCAGTTGACGGTGACGTTTACTTCAGCCCCAAGAAGTTCAGTGAATACGGCAAGCTTTCACATCAGCCGCTCGAGGATCTCGAGGCAGGCGCAAGAATTATGGTTGGTGAGGTTAAGAAAGAGCCTATGGACTTCGCTCTCTGGAAGAGCGCAAAGCCGGGCGAGCCTTACTGGGAGTCACCGTGGGGTCACGGCAGACCCGGCTGGCATATCGAATGTTCAGCAATGGTTCGCCGCTATCTCGGTGAAACAATTGACATCCATTGCGGTGGTCAGGATCTCATCTTCCCCCATCATGAGAACGAGATTGCACAGAGTGAGTGCTGCAACGGCGCACCGTTTGCAAACTACTGGATGCACAACGGCTACATCAATGTTGATAACGTAAAGATGTCAAAGTCACTCGGCAACTTTTTCACAGTTCGTGATGTTGCTGAAAAGTACGGCTATGAGCCTATCCGTTACCTTATGATTTCATCACAGTACAGAAGCCCAATCAATTACAGCACAGACATTATTGAGCAGTGCAAGGCTTCACTTGTCCGCCTTTACACCTGCCGTGACAACCTCGACTTTGCACTCAGCAATGCCGCTGACGGCGAGGCAACAGAGGAAATCGCCGCAATGCTCAAGAAGCGCCGTGATCAGTTTGTTGACGCAATGAACGATGACCTCAACACCGCTGACGCTATCTCGGCTGTATTTGAGCTTGTTCGTGACATCAACACAAATGTTGTTTCAGCTAAGGCAAACAAGGCTGACTGCGAGGCGGCTATCAAGATGTTTGACGAGCTTACAGGCGTTCTCGGTCTTGTTTATGACCGCAAGAAGGAAGACCTTGACGAGGAAATCGAGGCTCTTATTGCTCAGCGTACACAGGCAAGAAAAGACAGAAACTGGGCAGAAGCTGACAGAATCCGTGACGAGCTTAAAGCAAAGGGCATCGTCCTTGAGGACACCGCTCAGGGTGTTAAGTGGCACAGAGAATAAAAACAATTTTATAACATCAGTAAACCCCGAAGCACAGATGTGTTTCGGGGTTTGCTATACAACAAAAACGGAGTGCCGAAGCACTCCGTAATTTTTATGAACTTATTTCTCAAGATTTGCCTTGAGTGTTTCAAGCTGATTTCTGATTTCCTGCGGAAGTCTGTCGCCAAACTTCTTGTAGTGCTCTTCAATCTCAGCTGCTTCCTTTGTCCATGTGTCCTTATCAACTGTAAGGATGTCCTTAAGTGTGTCGATATCCATATCGAGGTCTGTAAGGTCAATATCCTCCGGCTTCGGAACGTAACCGATAGCTGTCTCTGTTGCATCAGCCTTGCCTTCGCAGCGGTCGATGATCCAGTTAAGAACACGCATATTGTCGCCGAATCCCGGCCAGATGAAGTTGCCTTCGTCATCTGTACGGAACCAGTTAACGTTGAAGATTTTGGGAGCCTTGTCACCGAGCTTCTTGCCCATATCGAGCCAATGCTGGAAATAGTCGCCCATATGATAACCGCAGAACGGAAGCATAGCCATCGGGTCACGACGAACAACGCCTACCGCACCGGCAGCAGCAGCTGTTGTCTCTGAAGCCATAGCTGAACCAACGAATACACCGTTCTCCCAGCTCTTTGACTGGTAAACCAGCGGAGCGCACTTTGCACGGCGGCCGCCGAATACGATTGCGCTGATGGGAACGCCCTCACCCTTGTCGAACTCGGGAGAAATGCAGGGGCAGTTCTTTGCGGGAGCTGTGAATCTTGAGTTGGGATGTGCGCCGTAAGTTGACTTATCAGCCTTAACAAACTTTGATGCATCCCACGGCTGACCCTTCCAGTCGATAGCGTTTGTCGGGAGATCCTTGTTGAGACCTTCCCACCAAACTGTGTTGTCATCAAGATTATGAAGAACGTTTGTGAAGATTGTGCCCTTCTTTGTTGACTCAAGAGCATTGAAGTTTGACTTCTCATTTGTGCCGGGAGCAACGCCGAAGAAACCGTTCTCGGGGTTGATAGCGTAGAGTCTGCCGTCCTTGCCGATTCTCATCCATGAGATATCGTCGCCGACTGTCCAGATCTTGTAACCCTTGTCACGAAGATACTTGGGAGGAATAAGCATAGCAAGGTTTGTCTTACCGCAAGCTGACGGGAATGCAGCAGCAATGTACTTAACCTCACCCTTGGGATTCTGAAGACCAAGGATAAGCATATGCTCAGCCATCCAGCCTTCCTTCCAGCCCTGATATGAAGCGATACGGAGAGCGAAGCACTTCTTACCGAGAAGTACGTTTCCGCCGTATGCAGAGTTAACTGAGATGATTGCGTTGTCCTCGGGGAACTGGCAGATGTATCTCTTCTCGGGGTCAACATCGCATTTTGCGTGGAAACCGCGAACCCAGTCATTGCTGTCGCCGAGTACATCCATAACAGCCTTGCCTACACGAGTCATGATAGCCATGTTGAGAACAACATAGATTGAGTCTGTAAGCTCAACACCAACCTTAGCAAGAGGTGAACCGATGGGACCCATTGAGAAGGGAATTACATACATGGTTCTGCCCTTGTAAGAATCGCGTGCGATATCATAAAGCTTCTTATACATTTCATCGGGATCACACCAATGGTTTGTCGGGCCTGCGTCCTCTTCCTTCTTAGAGCAGATGAAAGTTCTGTCCTCAACACGAGCAACGTCGTTGGGCTGTGTTCTGTGAAGGTAGCAGCCGGGAAGCTTTTCCTCGTTAAGTTTAATCATTTCGCCTGTTTCAACAGCCTCTTTGCGGAGAGCGTCAAGCTGCTCCTCTGAACCGTCAATCCAGACAACCTTGTCGGGCTTAACAAGCTCAACTTTTTCGTCAATCCAGTCAAGGATAGACTTGTTTGTTGTCAATGCCATAATATCAATCCTTTCGTATGGTGCTCACGCTTTCGCCTTTACACCGAAAAATCAAATTTTTACGTATATATTATACCCTTTACTGTATCAATTTGCAATGTTCAAATTGCTTTATATTTCCAATATTATAACTGATTTTTGTGCGATGTGACAAAATTATTGTAAAGCAATGCTATATCTACATTTCTAAAATAAAGAATGCAGAAGTTTTCTCCTCTGCATTCTTTTTAAACTATTTCCTTAACGTTCAACGTCATTCGTTTTTAATTTTTAATCGTATTCCAAACCATCATATAATTTGTAAACCTCTGTTCTTCAAGAATACGCTGACTGTTATAAGCTGAAACACTGTTATTCTCACTAATACTATCTAACTTTTTGTTGACTTTAGAGGTTGTTTCTATCAAATGATTCAAACTTGATATCATTTGATCACATTTGTAATCAATATTTCTTATCTCACGGTAAATGTCACTGTTCTGGTCAATTATGATATCGAGTTTTTTTGAAATAACATCCAGCGTACACTGCATTTGATCCGCTCGGAGCTCTTTTTTTACTAAATAGTATAATCCATCTGCTCCACCAAACTTATTGGCTATTCCGAGTTTAGAAAACTCGTACATATACCCGATAGGTATTATATTACGGAACGAACTTTCAATACCTACCATATCATAAAACTGTTTTAATTTATCTGTTGCCTGTTTTTTTCTGTTTATAAGCGAATCTCTTTGTGTAATCAATGCTGTTTGTTTGACAAGTTCCCTTTGTACTCTACGATTATCTCGTTCAACCGCCGCATTATACAGTTGCATATCAACATCATATTGTCGTCTTGCGGTTTCATACTCATCATTTCTCCTTGCTTTTCCTGTAATAAGAGCAATTAACCATGCCAAACCAAGCCCTACAAAAAAAGCAATAGTTCCAAATATTGCACCATTAATAATAACAGAAATTATTTTCCATATTATTCCTATTGAACTGCTTTTTTCATTAATTATAACTAATATAATGGCAACAATTACACATATTAAAGGAAGAATATATGATACCCCATCCATATTGCCCAATTTACTTCTATATGGCTTTACTTTTCCTGATTTATCGGCATTTGAATTGGAGCCATTTAATAAAACACGTGCATTTTTTCTAAGAGAGTATTCCTTTGCGCCAAGTTTCGGAGCAGAAATATTTCGTGGTCTTCCTAATTTATTAATCTCATAGCTAAGAGATTTTATTAGCTTCGTCATAGCATAATTGTTTACTTCCATATTATAAAGAATATACAAGCTTTTATCCAAGACATTTTTATCAGGCAAATTGTTGCTCATTGAAAATCACCACTGTTTTTAGATTTGCTCGCAACATTTTTTCCAGCAATTAATAGTAACTTAATAATACCCCATGCAAAATAAAGATAACCTAAAATCATACACACAATAGAAACTGCTAAAAATAAAAAAGCCTTAATTACTATATTCTGAGGAATTAATATCAAGGTTGATAAAGCACTGTAAACACGCTTAGCCCAAATTATTCCAAAAGCAATAAAACCAACTGCACAAACAAGCTCCGCAGCACCTGATTCAGATGAATTAATAAAGAAGCTTGCAATAATTCCCGCAATCAGAAAAGCAATCGACTTTTTTAAAGTTAAAACAAATTCATTTTTAAAGACATCACTAAAATCTGTAAAAATATACTTTATTTTTTTAAGCATGACATAACCACCTTTTTTAAATATTTGTTTTTCTATATATATAATCATTTTTTCTCAATCAAAATTTTAAAAAACTTACCATAACTATACCTCCAAAAATATATAAATAATAATCATACGTAACGCGTACATTCTAACCTATTTCAGGTTAAAAGTCAATACCCTAAAACAGATTATTATATGATTTTCACAGAAGCATTACGGAGGAAAATTTATGTATAATAGAATAAGAGATTTACGTGAAGATCATGATATGAATCAAACACAGGTTGCAAAATATTTAGGTATGTCTCAAACGGGATATTCAAAATATGAAACAGGAGAAAATGACTTACCAACGTCAGTCTTAATAAAACTTTCCAGACTATACAATACCAGTATTGATTATTTGCTCAACGAAACAGACGAAACATCTCCCTATCCAAGGAAATGATTGTTTATCGTGAATATTATCGGTCAATAATATTCACGGAGGTGCAGTTTATGCCAAAAGAAAAAACTCAGACCAAACGTATCCTTGACGGATTTGTGACTGCCGTTGTCATTGTCACCGCGCTGACGCTCATTGCCTCGGGCATATCAATCAGTAAAATCAACACCGAATATCTCGAAACAGGTGTGCGCGCATCCAAAATAGTGGCAGAGCGTAAAAGTCAGCAGATTCTTGTGACTCAGAATGAAGCTGTTCTTCTGAAATCAGACAAGAAGCACTATGCGGCTGCGGACAAAATTCTCACCTTTCTCCCACCGCCCGTCAATACGGTTTACCTGTCTGTGAGGGAGATTCTTTCAGTTCGTGAAAAAGGCAGTACAGTACAATAAATATGTCATTGCGAGCAAAGCGAAGCAATCCCTTCCGACAAAAACAAAAGTGCCGTCACAATCAGCCAACAGCTGAAGTGACAGCACCGTTTTTTATTTCCAGATGAACCAGATAAGAAGATAGCCTGTAATAACCGCCGCAAGTGTGAACGGAACACCGAATTTCATAAAGGTTGAGGACTTAACCTCATAGCCCTCCTTACGGAGAATACCGATACCTGTGATGTTTGCGCTTGCACCGATGGGTGTAAGGTTTCCGCCGAGTGTCGCACCGCAGAGAAGTCCGTAATAAAGGAGCTTAGGCTCAACACCTGCGCCTGCCGCAATTACGGGAACAAGAGACAGCATTGTTGCCGTGTAGGGAATGTTGTCAATAAACGCAGAGAGCAGAACGCTCATCCAAACAATTATTGTAAATACAACAAATGAGCTGCCGTTGCCGAGCTGTGCGATTTTCTCACCGAGGAAATCTACAACACCTGCGCTCTTAACGCCGCCGATTACAACGAAAAGTCCTGTGAGAAGAACAATTGTATAATAGTCAATCTCCTTGAACGCACCCGAAACAATCTCCTTGTTTTTCTTGATGAAGAGCTCGCGGAAAATACCGACAAGGAAGAAGAAAATACAGATAAGACCGTTTGTGATTGCAGGCTTATAGAATCCGCCGTTTGCCGCTTCCTTATACGGAATGAACGAAACCGCGATAAGCGAAACAACAGTTGCAACAAGGAGGAAGGTCGGGAACTTGTCCTCAACAACCGTTCTACCCGAGAATTCGATTTTGCCGTTCTCTTTTCTGAACATAAAGAGGATAATAAATGCGCTCACCAACGCACCTGCCTCAACAATCCAGAACATACCTGCCTTGCCATCATCAACAAAGAAGTCGGAGAAGTCGAGATTTGCCGCTTTGGCAAGCAGAATTGACGTTGTATCGCCTACAAGAGTCGCCGCACCCTGAAGATTTGACGAAACTGCGATACAGATAATAGATGATACGGGTGAGATATTCAGCTTCTTGCAGAATGCAAGCGCTACGGGCGCAATCATAAGCACCGTTGCAACATTGTCAACGAATGCGGAAACAACGCCTGCGAAAAGTGAGAGCGCAACTACAACCCATTTGACAGATGACATTTTCGATATCAGCACGTCGCTCATCAGCTGTGGCATTTTGGATTCGATAAACAGATACACCGTACCCATTGTACCTGCTATCATCATAATTACGTTCCAGTCAATTTCTTTTAACGCCTCAATCGGGGTAAAAGAAAAATCGCCTAACGCTCCCGGCACCGCTATTTGAAAGATTCCAAGTCCTATAAAAAGGAGAGCACTTCCGACCGCCACGTAGGGACGGATTTTCTGAAATGCCATCATCAGAATGTAGGTAACCGCAAAGATGATTAAGGCGATAAATGTGATTTTTTCCATGTTGAACAGCTCCTGTTGAGTATAATTGGTTTTACGATTACTCAATCGGGATGGAGGTCAAAAATTAACAGAACCCTGACGGATTCTGCCAAAAATTCCAAAGTATTATATTCGGAATACACCCCGCTAAATAGAACCGACGGCTCTATGACAGACTCCACCACTTATCGGGAATGCAGTTAAAAGTATACACTATCAATTGTGCTTTGTCAATCGAAAACAGTCGCTTTTCAAAAGTTAAAAAATTAACCACCGTAATGGTGACTAATAATTATTCAGAATTATGCTGCGCCGAAAAGTCCGAACGAAACACCCGCTACAATCAAACCCGCTATGAACACACCGAGTGCAATTATCGGCAGAGCACGTCGAATTCTTAAATCCATAATTGCGGCAACAAGCGCACCTGTCCAGCCGCCTGTTCCAGGAAGCGGAATTGCAACAACAAGAAGCAGGCCCCAGATTCCGTATTTTTCAATAGTTCCTCTGTGCTTGTCCGCCTTCTTTTCAAGCTTGCAGATCACCTTGCCGATATGCTTCATATGGCGGAACCAGTCAAAAATCTTACGTATGAAAAGAAGAATAAAAGGAATCGGAAGCATATTGCCGATATAGCAGAACAGGAATGCCTTAAGCACATCCATATTCAGTATTCGTGCGGCAATCAATCCGCCTCTGAGTTCAAGTACAGGTAAAAGAGAAACTATAAAAACGGTTATTTCATTCGGAATCCTGCTGCTGAAAAAATCTACAAGGGATTGAATCAAAGTATCCATACATTACTCCGTTATTACTTTATTTTTAACAAGATAGTCATATGCCTTATTGAGAATCATTTTATCATTCTCGAAACGAAGACGGCTGAGTGCCTTTTCATATCCGAGCCAAACGTAATCCTCAATTTCCTCGCGCTGAATAACAGTCTGTGTGTCAGCTGTTGAGGCAAGATAGATATTAACATTCTTTTCGACCTTGCCCTGAATCGTATACTGACTCTTTGTAACAAAATCGGGATGAATGTTTATTCTGATTCCTGTTTCCTCCAGCACCTCGCGGTAAGCCGTCTGGTGATCATTCTCGCCGTGTTCGACGTGGCCCTTCGGGAATCCCCAGTGAGCGCTGCGCTTATTCTTAATAAGCAGAAAACGGATAATTCCGCCGATATGGCGATAAACTACCGCACCGCAGGAACGCTCATAAAGGCATTCAAGCGTGTGATTTTTATCCTTAACGGCAAACTCAATGCCGTCGATAATGTCAATATTAATAAAACGTGTACTTTTCGGTGCAACTACCCAATCGATTTCATTTGTGTCGGTATAACGGATTATGCCGACAACTCTGCCGTCAAAGCTTCTAACCGGGTGATTTATACCCATAATAAAAGCTCCTCTTGCAGGAGCATTGAACTGTTTTGCGCCCTCTACTTCGCCGTAGTTCAGCTCGTAGGTAAAGCCTTGTTCATTACTGTACGAATGGATGGGATGTGTCACCTTAATGCGAACATATTTCCCAAGCATACAAAAACTCCTCCACCGTATCAGACGATACGGATTAACCGCGAACGAAATGACGGAACGGGATATTACCGCAAACAGAGCAAAATACATTACCCTTATCGTTCGCATTCTTTTTACCAGATTATTATACATTTATTTTTTTAAAATTACAATAGCAATTTCAGAATTTAATGCGCTTAAATTCCATATATTTTCTACGGGGCTGATAAAATGAAACCGAAATATAACGAAAAGTTTACCTTTTTTCTTTCCTGCCTTGTTATTCTCACGCTTATCATAACAGATTTTTCTACAAGAACCACCGTAAAAAACGCTATGGCGAGCCGTGCGCATATTCCTATTACCTGTGTTGAAAACCACAGCCGTGAGGTTGCACTTACATACAATCTGCACCCCTGCAGCGATATTGATTTTATCCTCAGCGAGCTCGGAGACACAACCATAACTTTTTTTGCAGATGAAAGCACCCTGCTCTTTCAGCCTCAAAAAATAAAAGCAATCCGCTCAAAAGGGCATGAGGTCGGCATACTCAGAAGCGACCTCAAGGGCAGAACACAGCAGGAAATATTCGATATAATCGCGGATACAATTGAGGAGTTTTCTTTTATATCGGAGAAAAACAATGAGCTTGTTCGCTTTGAAATGAACCTTTATGACAGCAATGCGGTCAGAGCAGTTTTCACGCTCGGGCTCTACCCTGTCCAATGGTCAACCGACAGCACAGTCGGTAATTATACAGAGGGGGATATAATTCTGATTACAGACGACACAGATATCGGTAAACTTCTGGAAAAAATAAATGCCGACGGGCTGAAAACCGTACCCGTCGGCAAATTGCTTATTAAAAACAACTATAAAATTGATTTAAGCGGTGAGATGATTAACAATTAAAGCGTGCTGATTTTTTCTGCGCATTTACGGCAGACCTTTTGTCCGCTGTATTCAACAAGGTCATTTTCCGAGTGACAGAAAATGCAGGACGGAGCATACTTTTTCAGTATAATCTCGTTACCTTTAGCAGTAATTTCCACCTTGCTGTCCTCACTCATAAGATCCAGCTCTTTTCTGATTTCAATAGGAAGAACTATTCTTCCCGCAAGGTCAATACTTCTGACAATTCCAACAGCTTTCACTATTTCCTCTCTCCTTTATGCAATGATTAACAAACTTATATTTTTATCTCCGTGCAACAACAATATACCACTTTTTACCACTTTAGTCAACCTGTGTTTTGCCCAAATCGACAGCATTTTTCGAGCTTAATTGGTATACAATTACAACCGCTTCTAAAATAAAAGAAGTTATTTTGTCGACAAAAACACTATTTCCCCGAAAAAGAAAAAGATAAGACCGCCAAGAAAGTCACAGAAACAGGTAATCGCCGTTTGCCGGCAGATACAGCTACGGTAAAACAGCGGTAACCGGCAGGGAAAATGGGGTTCGGGACTTTATTAAAAGCAAGAAGCGCCCGCAAATGCGGACGCTTCGCTTTTTTTAATTAGCCAACAAGACCTGCTACGAAAGCAATGATTTTGTCAAGGATCTCCTGAAGATTGATTGTTGCAAGGAAATCTGTAACAGCTGTGATGATACCATCGAAATCGATGTTCTCAAGGAAACCAAGTACCTGATCCATAGTTATTCTCCTTTCATTTATTCAAGCAGCGATAGACCGCCTACTCTATGTTTTATATTAGCACTTAAGACATTTAATGTCAAGTGTCTCAAAAACTTTTTTCAAATTGCTTTTTCGACAAAAGAAAAACACCCGCCGCTTTCGGTGGGTGTCTGACTTTAAGCATTAACTTATTTAATAAATCCGCCTGCAATTACGCCGACAACGTTCATGAAGAGCTGGAAAATTGAGTCAAGAGCTGCCTTAACGTCAATCTTTGAAACATAGTCTGCAACTACATTCATAACCTTATCTACGTCGATTCCTTCAAAAAAAGCTGTAATCTGATCCATTATACAATACTCCTTTCGTAAAAATACGTAGCATCGGATAAACCGATAACTATCTAAGATTGATATTAGCACTATTTGCACGTTTTGTCAAGAAAAAAAGCAAAAAGAAAAGCACCCGTTGCCGAGTGCCTGTCTTATGATTTGCTCAGAAACTTAGCCAGCGATAGCTGCGAAAAGATCCTTGATAAAGTTTACACAGTCTGTGAAGAATCCGGGGATATCCATATCATTAACAAATTTTGTAAGAATGTTTCCGATTTCTTCCCAGTTGATCTCCTTAAGATAGTTAAGTACTTCTTCCATGGTATACAGTTCTCCTTTCAAAAAATCGGCAGCGTTACCGCTATCCTTATTTAGACTTTAACACTTTATACACAATTTGTCAAGCAAAACAAGCAAATTACAGCTGATTCGGAACAGGTTTTTCCTGACTTTCATGTTCAAATGACAAAATATTGTTTCGAGAATAATAATTACATCTGATATCAAAAGCCTTGCAGATTCCGTCAACAGGAACATAAAGCTGGTCTCGGTGAAGCTTTACAACCTCGTGCGACATTGCAACCTCTCCCCTGTCAGTATGAGCGATATTACTTCCGAGGGTGAACACCGCGCTGTGCTTATACGCCTTGACAGAAACAGTGCCCTCGCCAATTTCAGCCCCGAAACCAATATATCTGAACAGTATTGCGGCAGGCACGCACCACACACCGTCAACACATTCGCACGGAGTTTCACGCACACAAAGCCCGAGGTCAGCACCCTTGAACATCATACGGCATTTTCTGAAAACAGGTGCAAGAGCAATCGGCTCAATGCTGTCATTCTTCTTATCAATAACGCATCTGTCGGCGATTCTTCCGTCCTCAACGTATGAGGTCAGAGTCAGCTTTTTGCCGCTGACGTGTGCAATCGCATACATTGCGAGGTATTCATCATGAGCATACCATGCGGCATTCCAGAGCTTCGGCATCGGAAGTGTGCCCGGCGGGTTGTGATTTCCGCTTGCAAGGTTGTAGAATACAGTTCCCTCCGACGGCTTATCGTAGAGGTTTTCATTTCTTCTCGGGAAGCTTCGGGAAAAGCAATGCTCGTGGCCGCTGAACATAACATCAAACTTCTCCATACCCTCCATCATCATCGGATATGAATCGTCACAGGCGAGGTCTGAACCGCAGTAGCAAATCGGGAAATGGTGTGAGCCGAACTTCCACGTTTTGTCGGTCTTTGCCGTATCCTCAATCAACCATTCATTGACAAATTCGGGGCCGCTGATACCGATTGCATTAAAATGAGCGTTGCCGTAATCAAAGGAGTAGTTTGCGGTTTTCCAGTCCTCGGGGCCGTTATACGGATACGAGCCACGGAACTGATTGCTGAAATATTCAACCTTTTCAGAGTAATACTTGCCCGTAAAGGTGAAATAATCCTCAAAGCCCATATCGTCGTGATTGCCGACCGACATCATCAGCGGTATTCTTTCCATAATGCCCTTGAAGCCTTCAAGCACACCCGTCCATTGGATATCGGTCTGACCGCAGTTTGTGTTGTCGCCTGCCGTCAGAATAAAGCGCACATTCGGATGCTTTTCAAGAGCCTTTTTTAAAAACTCGTTAAAAGAAGTATAGTCCGCAGGCGGATTCGGTCCGCCCGTCTGAAAATCCGAAAGACAGATAAACTCAAAGTCCTCAAGATTTTCGGGCGCAGTTGTGAAGCTATACACCTCACTTCTGCATTCGCCGTTGCCGACCGTATATTCGTATGCCGTGTCGGGCTTAAGATTCTCCATATGCGCCCAGAAAATATGGCTCTCGTCAATATCAGAGATGAAGTCGCCCTTTTCGGCGCAAGCCATAAACCACTCCTCCGACCCGATTTCACGGTACTCGGCATAACCGTCAGACACAGAAGTATCTGTTCGCCATGTTACAGTCATTGACGTTGCCGCATCGCCGTTGATTGAAAGCATTATATGGTCAGGCTCCCGGTGAGAGCCTCTGATTTTTTTCCATTCTTCTTTTGTCATAGCGGACTCCTTTTATGCATAAATTCACGCGGATTATACCATAATTTCATCCTTATTTCAACAATAATTCATCATTCGTTAATTTTTACCTATTGTAAATCATTTGCAAAAATAGTATAATTTAATTGACCGAAAGGTTAATACGAACCCCTCAAGGAGGAAGTAAAATGAAAGAATTTAAAAAAATTACAGCTATTTGCTCGGCATTGATTCTCTGCCTTTCAGTATTCACAGCCTGCGGCAGAAAAGATCCCGAAAACAATACAACAACCGCACCAACAACAGAGCCGACCTCTGCTTCAACAGAGGCAACTACCGAAACCGCAACGGAGGCTCCGACTACCGAAATAACTACTGAAGCTACAACCGAAGCTCCGACAACCGCTACAACAGCGGCAACGACCAAAGCGACTACCAAAGCTACCACAAAGGCAACTACTAAAGCCACAACTAAAGCCACAACTAAAGCTACTACCAAGAAGACAACAACCACTACAAAGAAAACTACTACAACCACAAAGAAAACAACCACAGTTCCCACAACAAAAAGCCCGACAAAGTACACCAAGGCTGAGGCGGTTTCTGCTTACAACAAGGCTGTCAACAAGGTAATCTCCTCAAAGGCAGGCTACACAAAGACAAGAACCACAAATCTCGGTACTCTTCAGGGTGCGGAAGCGATTATGAAAATCAAGGCCGCAAAGGATGCTGTTTACGGCTTCCTCGGTGTCGGCACAAAGACATACACAAACAATAAGGGCTCGGCACAGTATCTTTCAACTGCCGCTCTTAAGGAAAGCGATGTAACAAGCGCAAAGGTTGAAAAAGTAAACGGTGATGTTTATAAGTTCACACTCACACTTGCTGACGGCGCAAGCTCAGCTCCCAACGGAAACGACACCTCTCCTCTCCGACACAGCGGACTTCTTGCAGGCGCAGGAGATAAGAGCGAGTATGACCACAAGAACGCAAACAACATTTACACAGGCATCAACAACGCCGACGGTGCAAGTGTTCAGTCAGTCAAGGAGACAACAAGCGGCGCAACGGTTGTCGCTCAGATTAACGTCAAGACAGGCAAGCTTGTTTCGCTCGACATCAAGTGGAAGTGGAATGTTGACCTGACAAAGGTTAAGTACATTGTCACAATCAGCGGCAAGGGAAATGCGGACACAAGCGTTTCGGTTTCAAACATCAAGTGGTAAATTCACGCTTGACAAACCACAGCTTATATGCTAAAATCACATCAAATCAAATACAGGGGTGCTGCAAAAGCGGCTGAGATTATACCCTCGACCTGATTCGGATAATGCCGACGGAGGAAGTTATTTACAATAATGTAGTATCTGCGCTCGGTGAAAACCGGGCGCTTTTCCTTTTGAAGCAAATTTAAAAAGGAGGCTTTTAAATGAAAAGTCAGAATGTCAAAACAAGCAGTAACACAATTAAAATCACTATCAGCGCAATTATGATTGCGTTGGCAACCGTCCTGTCATTCGTAAAGGTGTTCGATATGCCCTACGGCGGCTCAATCACCTTGTTCAGCATGGTTCCGATTATGTTTGTCGGATTCGCATACGGTGCAAAAGCAGGTCTGCTCAGCGGTGTTGTTTACGGCATAATTCAGTGCATCCTCGGCGCATCAAATTCACTCGCATATCTCACTGAAACTATTTCACTCTTTATCGTCTGCCTTCTGTTCGACTACATCATTGCTTTCGCCGTACTCGGACTTGCAGGTGCTTTCAAAAAGTCAGTCAAGAATCCTCAGGCCGCTTTCGGCTTAGGCGCACTTGCCGCAGGTCTTCTCAGATACATCTGCCACTTCGTTTCAGGCTGGATTGTATGGGGTGAATATGCACAGGACACAGTAAGCGAATGGGGCACATTAGGCACAAAAATTCTCGGTGCTTTCAACGGACAGGCGCTTGCTGTTGTATACTCACTTGTTTACAACGCATCTTATATGGTTCCCGAAATCATTATTTCTGTTATCTGCGCAGTTATTCTTGCATCAATCAAGCCGATAAAGAAAGAATTATACAAGAACTAATCTCTATAACAAACAGCAAACGCCCGAACGGAAATCCGTTCGGGCGTAACTATTATATTTTTGTTTTTATTTCACTTCAAATGCACTTGCAGGAATAATCTTGCCTGCGTCAGTCTTGATTGTAACTGTTGCGTTGTCACCCTTGTTTGCGATTACAACATTTTCAAAGCTTGAAGCCTTAACTGAGAAGTAAACATTCTTGAACTGCTCGTTATCCAGCTTGATGTAATAAACACTCTCACCGCCGATAACAGCTGTTCTGATTTCTGTGATTGCACCTGTTACCGTTACAGCTGAATCCTCAGTTTCGCCGTCGCCTGCGTTCTCTGCATCCTTGATTGCATCTGTGTCAACATTGATATTTGACTTGATGTTGTTCTTTTCAAGGAGATCCGCGTACTTACCGATACATTCGCTGATTGTTGAGCCGTAAGCAGCAATAGAATACTGACCTACGTTAACCATAGCGTAGCCCTTAACGAGCTTGCTGTCACCCTTGATAGGCATAAAGTATGTGGGAACATCGTCGATATTGAGAAGAAGCGGGAACGAAGCAATGTAGCCAAGGTCCTGAACAAGCTCCTGAGCTGAGCCCTGAGCACCTGTCTCTGTTGTACCTGAAACATTGTAGTATTTAGCTTCCTTTGTACGCTGATTTACAAGAACAAAACCTGTGATTGATTCGTCACTTGTAAGAGAAGTAACGCCTGTATACATATAAACGTCATTGTTCATTGCAAGGTATGAGTAACCGTCAGTTGAAGAGTATGTGCCCTTCTGACCGAGAATTGAGTTCCAGAAGCCGCTCTGATATCTTCCGTAGTAGTTGTACTGCTCAACAAGAAGGTCAGCATTGTAAACACGGTCAATCCACTGAAGCTCTGCCTTTGTGCGGATTTCGTCAATAGTATACTCTGCGCACTCGCCTGTAACCGCATCACAGATGATTGCACCTGTTACATCACGACCGCCGAAAAGACCGATTGTCATATCGAGCTTTGCAAAAATCCAGTAGGGATGTCCTGTCTCGTCAACCTCAAATGCGGGATCGTCAAGAAGATATGTCGGGTACTGGAAACGCACATGACGTGTTACATAATGTGCGAAGTGGTCAGCAGTTGAATACTTCATATTGCCGTCAACGTCAACAAACTTTGCCTTCTGAGTGATTGTGTCAACAAGAACATAACCCGGAAGACCGTTCTTTGCGTTTGTGAACCACTTGATGATGTTTGAATACTGAATCGGAACAACACGAACAGGTGTGTCCTGGAAGTTAATCTGGAAATAGTTCGGCTGAATTGTGAACTGTGAAACATAGCCGAGTTCATCGAGCTTTGAAAGAGCCTTTGTAGCGATAACGCCTGTTGTCTCTTCGTCGATTGTGGGAACTGTCTTGAAATCAACCTTCTCGATTTCCTGCTCGAAGCTTGCGGAATTAACATCAATAATCTTTGCGTAGCTGTGTGCACGGAAGAAAACAGATGAAACAATGAATCCGACTACAACAACAAGACCTACAACACCGATTGCAATCTTCGGAATCATGGAAGATTTTCTTGCATAGGGTGAATAGTCGGGTGTACGGAGTGCACCGCTTGTAACGTAGTTAGCAACACAGTAAAACGCAAGGATAAGTCCGATGAAAGCATACATCATAATAGACTTAACATTGAATACGGGAAGCATAAAATAGTAAAGAATAACGCCGAAAACAACAGTTGCAATAATGTTTAAAGCAATCTTTAATCCGCGTCTTTCGGGAGGGATAACAACCTGATCCTTTCTGTCAGGGCTCTTATCTCCACCGCCTGTAAAATCGACCTTAATCGGGTCCATCAAACCAACTCCTTAATAATTGTAAAGTGATTATAACCTAAATACGAAAAAAATACAAGTATATTTGAAAATGTTGATAAATGTTCTTAAAAAGTTAACATTTATTTAGCTTGATAATGCAATATATTTAATATATAATAAGAATACAGTCGAAACAGAGGTGAAACAGGTGTATAACAACAATCCTGATAATATGAACTGCAATTACGGTACACCCTACCGCAACAACAGCTTTTATAATATGTTCGGTGATTACAATCCGATAATTGACAAAGAAGCCACGGAGATACGAAAGCACGGCATGATTGCAGGCGGTGCTATCCTCGGTGCGCTCGTTATGCGAAGCGTTGCCACAATTATAATGCAGCTTCTCGGTCTGACAAATCTTTTTCTGACCGACGCAAATTACATGAACGGCATCGGAGTTTACATTCAGATTTTCTATCTCTTCATCCCGTTCCTTTTTGCTTTTGCTCTCAGTTCAAAGGATGACCGCAGCAGAATGATGATTTTCGGCAAACCGAAGTCAAAGGAGCTTTATCTATTCGGAGTTTTTGCAGGACTTATGCTCTGCATTGCCGCAAACTATGCAAGCTCGCTTCTTGATTCGTTCTTTGATGTACTCGGCGTTGAGTTTCTCTCGGGAAGTGAGGATATCCCTCTTCCGCAGACCTCAGCAGGCTGGGCACTTATGATAATTAACGACTCTGCCGCTCCTGCCCTGCTTGAAGAATTTGCGTTCCGCTGTGTACTTCTTCAGCCGTTGAGAAAGTACGGCGATAAATTTGCTATCGTTGTCACCTCGGTTGCGTTTGCGCTTATGCACGGCAATATGGTTCAGATTCCGTTTGCGTTCATTGCAGGTCTTGCGCTCGGATACTTCTGCGTTATGACAGAAAGCATATGGACATCGGTAACAATTCACTTTGCGAACAATCTTCTTTCGGTTATCTTTTCAATATATTATGACCGCAATCCCGACGCTTCAGGCATTGCGTATATGATTATTTCAGCTGCTTTGTTTGTTCTCGGTATTTTTGCTTTGATTCTGTTTATCAACAACAAAAGCAAAAAGCTTCGCAAGGTTGATTCGGAGCTTTCTCCGGCAATGAAACGCGGACTTTATCTCTGCACGCCAACGCTTGTGCTTGCGTTTATCAATTTTACAAGCTCAACAATCAAGCTTCAGAACACAAATTCTCCCGTCGGCATGATGGTTCTTATTGCTCTGCTTGCCGCCGCGATTGCTTATCTTGTCAAGAATATTCTGCTCATCCGCCGTGACAAACGAATTTCAAAATCGGGTGCGTACACCGCTTCGCTTGTATTCTCTCTCGTATGGGCTTTTATCGGAACACTTTCCATTGTTTTCGCATCGTTCGTTTCTCTGAACAACTTTTCGGTGACGCCATGAGTGATGAACTGTTTATGAAAGAGGCACTTTCTCTTGCCGCCGAAGCCGCCGCCGAGGGTGAGGTTCCTGTCGGTGCGGTTGTAGTTATCGACGGAAAAATTGTCGGCAGAGGAAGAAACCGCCGTGAAAAGGATAAAAACGCGCTCGCACACGCTGAACTTGAGGCTATCAACGAAGCCTGCCGTACGCTCGGAGGGTGGCGGCTGTGGCAATGTGATATGTATGTCACGCTTGAACCCTGCCCGATGTGCACAGGTGCAATCATCAACAGCAGAATAAAAAGACTTGTCTACGGTGCTTCCGACTATAAGGCAGGCTCGTGCGGAAGCGTAGTCAATCTGTTTGACCTGCCGTACAATCACAAGCCCGAAACGGTTGCAGGCTGTATGCAGGATGAATGCTCACAGATATTAAAAGACTTCTTCAGAAATTTAAGGAGCGGTAAAAATGTTTAAATTACTTGCCGACAATCCGCTTGCCCTTATCGCCGCACTCGGTGTTGTTGATGTTTTCGGTCTGATTGGCTTTATCCTTTTTACAATAAAAAACACTCCAAAGGGCGACAGACTGAAAAAAATACTTATCGTTTCCGTTTGCTTTATTGCGATTGACGCTGTTATTACGTCATTTCTGCTGACAAAAAATACATACTATGACCGAAACGGCGACAGATATTCAAAGGCTGAAGAGGTCTGCTATTACGATGCTGACGGAACATCATACAGGCTCTTTACCGATGAAAAGCAGCGTTCGCATCTGATTTCCGGGGACGGCAGGCAGATGTTCACCGCTGACAGAGTGTATATTGACAAAGACGGATATATCGTTTACGACAGAACAAATTCGTTTAAAGAGGAAGACAATCACAAGATGTTTACTGACTCTGACGGCAATGAATATTTTTCAATTTACAGAATAAAATGGGATAAAAACGGAAAGATAGTACCAAACGAGAAAAAATAATTCGTTTTTCTCATAAAAAAGGGTTGACTTTTTTATTAAAGAGTGTTACTATTTGCTCGTCAAGAAAATTGTATATGGTTCTGAGTTTACTCGGAATGATGGAGGTTGCGGTACTTTACAAGTAGCTCTTATTCAATGCGAAGGCACGCAAAGAGTGAAAAGATTGACCGCCGAAGCTTTGGGGATCCGCCTTGTGAACCATTGCTGGGTCGTTGCAGAATATGTAACGGACTGTCACAGTATGTGGAGTGCTATCATGGTTAAGTTAATTCTGGCATGGTTTGTATTTCGGTACTGAACCATGTCTTTTTTCTTTACCATAATACTTTTTTCAGGAGGTCTTGACGATGAGTAAGACTAAAAAAATCATTTTTGCCATCGCCTGCGTTGCAATTATAGCTATACTTGCAACAGCATTCTTTACAGGCGGTTCATTAAAAACAGTACCGTGCCTTGACTGCGACGGTGCAGGTACAGTTCTCAGCGACGACGGAATTGCAGTTGTATGTGAAGCCTGCGAAGGCTCAGGTCAGGTTCGAGCTTCTTTCTGGGCACTTGTTCCCCCGCTGATTGCTATTGGTCTTGCCCTTATCACAAAGGAAGTGTACAGCTCACTTTTTGTGGGCATTGCAGCAGGTGCTCTGCTCGGTGCAAACTTCAAATTCACAGGTACAATGGACAACATAACTCTTGACGGACTTACCTCTGCTGTTTCCGACAACGCAGGTATCTTCATTTTCATTGTTATTCTCGGAATTATTGTTGCCCTCGTCAACAAGGCAGGCGGTTCAGCCGCTTTCGGTAATTGGGCACAACATAATATCAAATCACGCTCAGGGGCAATGCTTGCTACCTTTGCTCTCGGTGTTCTCATATTCATTGATGACTATTTCAACTGCCTTACCGTCGGTTCAGTTATGCGTCCCGTTACCGACGGCCACAATGTTTCAAGAGCCAAGCTCTCCTACCTCATTGATGCAACAGCCGCTCCTATTTGTATGATTGCTCCCATTTCTTCATGGGCAGCCGCTGTTTCCTCATATGCTAATGAGGGAGAAGGTCTTTCACTTTTCATCAAGGCAATCCCCTACAACTTTTACTCACTTCTTACACTTGTTTTCATAGTCGCAATCACACTTATGAAGTTCGATTACGGCTCAATGAGAATTCACGAAATTAACGCAAAGCAGAAGGGTGACCTCTTCACAAGCGGCGAAAAGGTTGCCGAAAACGAGGAGAGCCATTCTTCAAACGGCAAGGTTATCGACCTTATTCTTCCCATCATTGTTCTTATCGCCTGCTGTGCATTCGCTCTTGTTTACGTCGGCGGCATCTTCGACGGTGCAAGCGTTACACAGGCATTTTCAGACACAGACGCTTTTGTAGGTCTTCCCTGGGGCAGCATTATTGCTCTTATTTTTACAATCGCATTCCTCTGTCTCAGAAAGGTTATCACCATCAAAGAGGCTATGGATGCAATTCCTAAGGGCTTTGCAATGGTTCCGGCAATCCTTATTCTTACATTCGCAACCGCACTTAAGAACATGACAGGCATTCTCGGTTCAAAACCCTTTGTTGCAGATGCAATGTCACACGTTGCAGGCAACTTCCAGATGTTCCTGCCCGCAATCATCTTCCTTGTAGCCTGCTTCATCTCATTCGCAACAGGTACATCATGGGGCACATTCGGTATCCTCATCCCCATTGTTATGACAATCTTCAAGGCAGGCGATCCGCTTCAGATAATCAGTATGTCAGCTTGCCTTGCAGGTTCAGTTTGCGGCGACCATTGCTCACCGATTTCCGATACAACCATCATGTCATCGGCAGGCGGTCAGTGCAACCACCTCAACCACGTTTCAACTCAGATTCCCTATGCGGTTTCCGTTGCGGCAATCTCATTTGTAATGTACCTTATTTCAGGCTTCGTTCAGAATGTAGCTGTTGTTCTTCCTCTCGGTGTAGTTCTTACAGTTGTATTCCTCTTCGTTATGAAGATGACTGTCTCAAAGAAGTACGGCAAGGATAACATCTGAAAACACATAAGTTAAGGCTGTCGGTTTTCCGACAGCCTTTTTATATGCAAAAATTCCGTGGATGACAGAATCCACGGAATTATGTTTTATCTTATTTTACAAGAGCCTTAAGCTCATCAACCTTGTCGGTCTTTTCCCACGGAAGGTCAACGTCAACTCTTCCCATATGACCGTAAGCAGCTGTCTGCTGATAGATAGGTCTGCGGAGGTTGAGGTTGTCAATGATTGCGGCAGGTCTTAAGTCAAATACCTTCTTAACTGCCTCTGCAAGCTCGGCATCACTTGCCTTGCCTGTGCCGAATGTGTCAACCATAACCGAAACAGGATGTGCAACACCGATTGCGTACGCAAGCTGAATTTCGCACTTCTTTGCCAGCTCGGCGGCAACAATGTTCTTTGCGATGTAACGGCACATATATGCTGCTGAACGGTCAACCTTTGTCGGGTCCTTACCGCTGAATGCACCGCCGCCGTGACGTGAATATCCGCCGTATGTATCAACAATAATCTTTCTGCCTGTAAGACCCGAGTCACCCTGAGGACCGCCTGTTACGAAACGTCCTGTGGGATTGACATAAATCTTTGTATTCTCGTCAATAAGGTCTGCGTTGATTGTCGGCTTGATAACGTTTGCAATGATATCCTCACGGATTTTATCAAGCTCAACGTCAGCGCTGTGCTGAGAAGAAATAACGATTGCATCAATTCTTACAACCTTGTCGTCATCATACTCAACAGTAACCTGAGTTTTGCCGTCTGCACGGAGATAGCCGAGATTGCCGTTCTCGCGCTCCTCGGTAAGCTTGAGCGCAAGCTTGTGAGCAAGTGAAATCGGCATGGGCATAAGCTCGGGTGTTTCGTCACACGCAAAACCGAACATCATACCCTGGTCGCCTGCGCCGTTGAGGTTATATTTATCCTCGTCGCCGCCCTTAAGCTCGAATGAAGCGTCAACGCCCATTGCGATGTCTGATGACTGCTTGTCGATTGAAGTAATAATTGCACAGGTGTTGCCGTCAAAGCCCTTTTCTGCGCTGTCGTAACCGATGTCACAGATAACTTTTCTTGCGATTGAGGGAATGTCAATCTGAGCTGATGTTGATATCTCGCCCATAATGAGAACCATACCTGTTGTGCAGCAGGTTTCGCAGGCTACTCTGCCCTGCGGATCCTGAGCCATTATAGCGTCAAGAACTGCGTCTGAAATTTGGTCACAGATTTTATCGGGATGACCCTTTGTTACTGATTCAGATGAAAAAAGATGTTTTGCCATTTAGAATTCCTCCATTCTCTTAAAACAAAAACGCCCTCGGCGCACCGAGAGCATAAAAGCCTTATCTTTCGGTTTCACCGCAGGATTTAGCACCTTGCTTACGCAGGTTGCCGAGCTTCACAGGGCCTGTTCCCTCAGCTGCTCTTAATAAGGACGTTCCGTAAAGAACTATTTGATTTTTAACAGAGAGATTATATACCATAACCCTCTTTAAGTCAAGTGTTTTTTCTGATTTGTCAGAAATCTATCTCATAGCGATATCCGTCGATAAAGCTGTCAGTTATAAAGTTGCGTGCTTTAAGTATGATTTTATCGGAGTAAACCTCCATTGTCAAGCCCATGCCGCCCTTGTCGGTAACCTCATTTACCGTTTCATCGTTATATTCAAGACTTGGCAGATTTATATAATAAATATTGTTCTCGCTGTCAAAGTTTTCGGGTGCAAATGTATGGCAATGTCCGCTGAAGAAAAGAATCGGCTTATCATAATCAGAGTGACTCTGAAGAATTTCATCAACAGCCGCAGGAAGAAGTGAAGAAGTCATTCCGTTTCTGCCTGCAATCTGTCTGTGGCAAAGTACAAAAATCGGGAGTCCGCTCTTTTCAGCCGCAGTAAGCTGCTCGTCAAACCATTCAAGCTGTTCATCCGAATACAGCGGAAGCTCCTCGTGCAGATCGAGCTTCTCCGTTCCGAGACAGATGAAATAATATCCGTCAATCACAGTTGAATAATAAACCTTATCGCTCTTTATGCCCTTACTCCTGATATACTTAAGGAAAAGCCTTGCCGCCTCATCATAATCCGGGTCTGCGCTTTCGTGCCACGAATCGTGATTGCCGATACACGCAACCGTATACTTTGCTCTGATATACTTCTTTTCAAGTCTCTTCTGAGTGCGGTAATCCTGACGAACACCGCTGTTGGTGATGTCACCGATATTAAGCAGAACATCAATTCTTTCACTGCTCTCGTTTATGCCTGCATATGCGTTGCGAAGAATGTCTGACCTGTCACGGAAAAGATTTCTGTCAGCGTGAGTGTCGGAAACAACAGCACAGTTGAGAATTATTCCGTCCTCTTCAGGACCGTATGATGTAACCGCACCGAGAAAATTCGGTACAAGCGAAAGACAGGTTTCTATTGTAAGAATAATTGAAAGAAGATATTCCAAAACTGCGTTCATAACAGCATCTCCCTTTGCAGAAATTTCCTTTGAATTGTAGCACAGAGATTATGAAATTGCAACAGAAATATAAAGAAAAGGGCATCCCAAAGGACGCCCCTAACGATAAAATATATTTAGATTTCGGGAATAACAACCTCAACCTCTCTGCCGAGTTCAGCAGACTTAACAATGTGGTCGATGATTGCCTGATTGTAGAGAATCTCGCTTGTGGGGATAGGAGCCTTGCCGCCCTCTGCGATAGCATCGAGGAAAGCACGGCACTTCTTGTAGAACAGACCCTTGCCCTTGTTCTCGATAAGCGGAATAACAGTCGCAACCTGCTCACCTGCAACATCGTGATAGATTGTCATCGGGCCTGACATTGAGCCGTTCCAGCAATCTGTTGAAGGAATACGGAGTGCGCCTTCCTTGCCGAAGATGATTGTGTCACCGGGTGTGTCGGGATGCATAGCCCATGAAATACGGAAATCAAGAACGATACCGCCCTCAAGACGTACAAATGCAGCTGCAAAGTCCTCAACGTTGAAGCGTGCTGCGTCTGCGGGGTTATTGTACTTCGGATTTGTGCCGAAGAAAGCTGATGTATAGCCTGTAACTGTAAGAGGCTTCGGATAACCGATAGCATTAAGTACAACGTCAAGTGAGTAGCAACCGATATCGCCCATTGCGCCGATACCTGCTGTCTTCTTCTCGATGAATGTGCTGTTGGGAATACCGCGACGGCGGCCGCCGCCTGTCTGGATGTAATAGATTTCGCCAAGCTCGCCTGACTGAACAATCTTCTTAACCATCTTCATGTTCTCGTCGCCACGGGGCTGGAAACCGATTGAAATAATCTTTCCGCTTGCCTTCTCAGCTCTCATGATTTCAACAGCTTCTTCTGTTGTAACGCACATCGGCTTTTCGAGAAGAACGTTAACCCCCTTGTTAAGTGCATAGATAGCGCACTCTGCGTGTGTCATGTTGTAAGTACAGATGCTTACGCCGTCAAGCTCCTCATTATCAAGAAGCTCCTTGTGGCTCGGATAGAAGCGGACATTGTCAAGCTTGCCGTCTTTGTTGTATCTTGCGGCAAACTTCTCAGCCTTACCGGGGATAAGGTCAGCCATTGCAACGATATCAACGTCATCCATCTGAAGATAGCTCTCAACGTGTGATTCTGCAATCCAGCCTGTACCGATAATACCGATCTTAAAGCGTCTGCCTGTTTCCTTTTTTTCTTCAGTCACAGTCTGCGTGAACTGGTTTAATACTGCATCAGACATAGTTAAATCTCCTTTTTATTTGTTAATTTCTTTTACATAGTCAATGCTCATCTGTGCGCACTCAACGGGTGTCTTATCGAGTGCAGGCTGATCCTGCTCAACAACAACCCATGATGTGCCCGCCTTCTTGCAGGCTTCGAGAATTTCGGGGAAATTCTGAACACCGTAGCCGCAGGGACGGAAGCCGAATGCCTCTTCCTCCTCTGCATCCTGTGCACCGTCATCAATACCGATGAGCTGATACATCTTGGCAGGCTTGCCCTTGCCGCTCATGTAGAAGTCCTTAAGGTGAACAACAGGTGCTCTGCCTGAATACTTCTCAACATACTTTGCAGGCTCTTCGCCGCCGACATTAACCCAGCAGGTATCAAGCTCTGTCTGAAGCTCGTCGGGAGTAAGCTTGCTGTAAAGCAGGTCAAGACCGTAAACGCCGTCAATCTTTACAAACTCAAAATCATGGTTATGATAGAGGAATGTAATGCCGTACTTCTTGCCGATTTCAGCAAATCTTCTGATGCCCTCAACTGTGTCCTCAAAAAGCTCAGCACCGGGACGGCGCTCGGGAACAGCATAGGGAATGGCAATATATTTGCATCCGATTTCCGCGTAATCAGCAATAACCTTTTCGGGGTCAGCGTCAAGCTCGTCATACGGAACATGAGCAGATATCGGCTCAAGACCTACTTCCTTAAGAAGAGCCTTAATGTCAGCCGGATTCTTCTCGAAAAGGCCTGCAAACTCAACACCGTCATAGCCCATTTCCTTGACAGCCTTTATTGTGCCTGCAAAGTCCTCCGCCATAGCGTCACGCACGGAGTACAGCTGCAATGCAACAGGAAAACTCATAATAAAAACCTCCTAAATCAGAGCGGACGTCCTCCGCTCGGCTTTTGTTAATTTTAGCATATAAAAAATATCATTACAATATATTTTTAGAATAAATTATCAAAAATCTTAAATCAATTTCAGAAAGCAAAACAAAGGAAGCCGATTGCTCGACTTCCTTTGCTTTTTAATTGAGGGGTTTATTGAGGAGGGGTATGTACCTCGGAGAGTTGCGGCTCTCTCCTTAGCACGGCTATATAATAACAGCTAAATGTGAATACAGTATGAATTATCTATATTATTTACGTTACTAATTTGTGAATATCAATACTTTTCCTCAAGATACTTTACAATTTTACTGTCATGATAAATATCAAACTTTCTTGCAAAAAATCTGTCCGACTTTTCTATATCCTCAAGGAAATCCATTGAAAGCGTATTCGGTCCGCCGACACTTCTTTCTGCGCCGCAATTACTCCAGTTTATATATCTAAGATGATTGTTCTCCGAAGCAGGCTCGTCATTCTGCGCCATTTTAAGAAGTGTAACATAATAGATTTCATCGGAACTGAGCGAATTTTTGAAAAGGCTGTCAAACTCTTTGTCCTTCTTTAATATATTCAGCATTCTTTTTACGCATTCCTTTGAAGCAGTAAACCAAACAGAGCCTCCGTATAATTCATATTTTTCGGGAATTTTTTTACCTTTAATCAATCCTGCACTGTACATTCTTCCGTAAAGACCTCTGAGTAGTCTGCGTAATGAACGTTTACCCGCTTTTTTTCTGAAATATTTAGGCCACTTAAGACAAATTCTTCCGAATCCGCCTTTATATCCCCAGCCGCTTAGCGGAAACTTCCCGAAATTACCGTAATAGAACTTTTTATCCGTTTCAAGATAGTCAGCAAAATCACTGACAGGCTTTATCACCATATCCACACCGCTATGTATTGAAAACCAATCAAAATTTCCCGAAGAGGCAGCAAACTCGAGCAAATAATTTGTAGCTATTACAATAGAGTAATCACCCCACTCAACTGAAAACCGTTCGGGCAGAACTGTGATTCTTTCATTCTTCTCAATGCTGTCAGTAATATCGCCTGCTTTTTGTCAAGATGAATAAATACATAGCTTCCTTCAAGCTTGAAAAGTTGACGTAAAAAACAGTTTAACTGCGGAATATTATCATGTGCAACAATACGAAATGCTATTTTCATACTATTACCTGCAAAAAATTTGTTTATACTGATTAAACTTCAAATATAAGAATAATACAAGTCAGTATTGCAATATTTCAAATTCGTGTACTGCTCAAAAAAATATAACAAAACGCTTTACTTTTTGCCTTAAAGTGTTGAAAAACATTTTTGTTTGTTGTAGAATGACAAAAGCAGAATGAATATCTGCTGAACGGAGGTAATACAATGAAACTTGCAGTACAGCTTTACTCACTCAGACACGACTATGAAACCGGCGAAGAATTCCTTAAGATTCTTGAAAAGGTTAAGGAACTCGGCTTTGACGGCGTTGAATTTGCCGGATACGCAGGACTTGAGCCTGAGATTATCAAGGCAAAGCTTGACGAACTCGGACTTGTCGCTGTCGGCTGTCATATGGGCATTGAAAACTATACCGCTGAGAATATCGACGCTTCTATCAAGCTCGGCAAGACTCTCGGTATGAAGTATATGGGTGTCGGCGGTGCTCCGCACACCACAAAGGAAGAGCTTGATTATCTTGTTGATACATACAAGGCCGCCAACAAGGCAGGCGAAAAGGACGGTATCAAGTTCTATTATCACAACCACACAGAGGAATTTGAAAACGAGCTTGACGGTATGCTTGTTATGGACTATATCGCTCAGGGTGCATATCTTGAAATAGACACCTACTGGAGCTACTGCGGCGGTGCTGACAATTACAGCTACATCAAGTCACACGCTGACAAAATTCCTTTCCTTCACATCAAGGACGGTGTTGACCGTCATCCCACAGCTCTCGGCGAGGGCGACAATGACCTGCTCAGCGTTTTCAAGGCTGCCAAGGAATCAGGCATCGAATGGCTCATTCTTGAAAATGATGATCCCGTTCCCACAGGTGTTGAGGACATAACAAGAAGCATGGCTTATTTCAAGGCTAATCTTTAATAAAGGAGCGAAACTTATGAAATTAGGCGTTTTCACCTGTCTTTTACAGAATCTTCCTCTTGAGGAAGCACTTAAATATTTCAAGTCACTCGGCATTGAAATGATTGAGCTCGGCTGCGGCGGTTTCCCCGGAAACGCACACTGCGACCCAGAAACTCTCCTTAATGACGAAAAGGCTTTCAACGATTTCACAGCACTTATCAAAAAGTACGACATGGAAATCAGCGCACTCAGCTGTCACGGCAACCCTGTTCACCCGAACAAGGAAATGGCGGCTATGTATGACAAGACCATCCGTGATACAATTCTTCTTGCTGAGAAGCTCGGTCTTCATCAGATTAACACATTCTCGGGCTGTCCCGGTGACTGTGAGGAGTCAAAGCACCCCAACTGGGTTGTTTGTCCGTGGCCTGATGATTTCAGCGAGGTTCTCAAATGGCAGTGGGAAGAGAAGCTTATCCCCTACTGGAAAGACCTTGTCGCATTCGCAAAGGCTCACGGCGTAAACAAGATTGCGCTTGAGCTTCATCCCGGCTTCTGCGTTTACAACACAGAGAGCCTTCTCAAGCTCCGTGAGGCAGTCGGTCCCGAAATCGGTGCAAACTTTGACCCGAGCCATCTTATCTGGCAGGGAATGGATCCCGTTGCGTGTATCCGCAAGCTCGGTGACGCAATCTTCCACTTCCACGCTAAGGACACAAAGATGGACAAATACAACACCATGGTTAACGGCGTGCTTGACACAAAGCCTTACGGCGATGAAATCAACCGCTCATGGATTTTCAGAAGTGTCGGCTACGGCAATGACGAGCTTTACTGGAAGGACATCATCTCAAATCTTCGTATGGTCGGCTATGACTATGCAATCAGCATTGAGCATGAGGACAGCCTTATGAGCCAGAACGAGGGTCTGACAAAGGCAGTAAACACACTTAAAAACGTACTTATAACAGAAGGAACCGCAGAAATGTGGTGGGCATAAATCGAGGTAGTTAAAAATGGTAAACGGTAAAATCGGCGGCGCCGTAATCGGATGCGGCGGTATGGGCAGTTGGCACGCTGAAAAAATGTCAACATACATGAGCGAGCGTATGGAACTCGTAGGTATCTGGGATATTGATCCCGAAAGACGTAAGGTAGCAGAAAGCAAGGGCTATCACGCATTTTCTTCACAGGAAGAGCTTCTTGCTGATGAAAGAATCGACTTTGTTGTTGTTGCAACACCTAACGATTTTCATCACGATATCGTTATCGCTGCTCTTGAAGCAGGCAAAAATGTAATGAGCGAAAAGCCTGTTACAATGACAAGCGCACTTCTTGACGATATGATTAAGGCAAGCGAGCGCACAGGCAAATTCTTCACAGTTCATCAGAACAGAAGATATGACCCTGACTATCTGACAGTAAAGAGAATCTATGACGAGAACATCCTCGGACCTATTTTTGACATTGAATCAAGAGTATGCGGTTCAAGAGGTATTCCCGGTGACTGGCGTCAGAAGAAGGCACAGGGCGGCGGAATGATTCTCGACTGGGGCATTCACATTCTTGACCAGGCTCTTATGCTTCTTGATGAAAAAGAGCTTGACTCAGTTTACACTCAGGTTGACCACATCACAAATGATGAGGTTGATGACGGCTTCAAGTGTGAAATTCGCTACAAGGACGGCACACAGTATCATATCTACGTCGGCACAAGCAATTTCACCGACCTCCCCCGCTGGTATGTTCAGGGTATCAACGGCACGGCAATTATTCGTGACTGGGATATGAACGGTGAAATCGTAATGGTTACCGATTGGGAAAACAAGGACGCTGTTCCCGTACAGGCAGGCGTTGGTCTTACAAAGACAATGGCTCCGAGAACTGACGACTCAATTGAAAGACACCCTCTGCCCTACGTTGAGAACAAGGGCTTCAGCGGTGAGCATACACTCTACAACAACATCTGCGATGTTATCCTCGGCAAGGCTGAGCCTATCGTAACACACGCTCAGCAGAGAAGACTTATCAGAGTTGTTGAGGCTATGTTTGAGTCAGCAGAAAAGAATATTGTTGTTAAGTTCTGATCTATCACTCAGCAGGCTGTCGAAAGGCAGCCTGCTTTTGTTATCTGAAAATAAATATTTTGGTTCGGAATTTCAATATTTTAGTTCGGAAATTCAATATTTTGGTTCGGAAATTCAATATTTCGGTTCGGAGCATATGTCCGCAAGCCTTAGAGTATCAAGGGTTACAGCCGTTTCCAAAACCGTAATAGATATCAATAGATATCAATTGATATCAAATCAAAACCGCCGGTTCAACCGGCGGTTTGCACCACCCCTGTAAGGGGTTATTA
>JAKSQO010000019.1 GCA_024404095.1 Clostridia bacterium
GGAATGTAATGCATTGCTATACTTCAGAAGCCCCTTTCAGGGGCAAAGCCAGTAATAACCCCTTACAGGGGTGGTGCAAACCGCCGGTTGAACCGGCGGTTTTGATTGTATATACGTTTGCAAAGCAAACAATAATAGTGTCATTCTGAACGTAGTGAAGAATCCCTGCTGATTGCCGACTGGGATTTTTCGTCGCAAGCTCCTCAGAATGACATTATTATATAAAATCTGCGCTGAAATCGTGCAATGATTTCAGCTTCTTTGTGTAAAGGGTACTTATCGTAGAAATGCCGCACTCTACTATCCGTAGGTTGTCTTTTGCGCTCCGCGTGATATACTGATTGCAAAGGAGGAATTTCATGAACAGTTATGTTACAGGTTCAATTATAAAAAAACTTCGTGAAGAGAAAAACATGACGCAGGCGGTGCTTGCCGAAAAGCTGAACATCAGCGACAAAACCATTTCCAAATGGGAAACAGGCAAGGGATATCCCGACATCACACTGCTTGAACCGCTCGCCGAATCTCTCGGCGTGTCCGTGGTCGAGCTGCTTTCGGGCAACGATATCACAAATCGAAATCGCAGCTTTAATATAAAACGCTCGCTGTTCTATGTCTGCCCTGTATGCGGAAACGTGTTTTTTGCAACAGGTGAAGCTGTGATATGCTGCTGCGGTCTTACCCTGCCTCCTGTTGAAGCTGAGGCGGCAGACGAAGCTCATACAATCAATGTTGATACTATTGAGGATGAATACTATGTGACTGTCAGCCACGAGATGAGCAAAGAGCATTATATTTCTTTTTTAGCCGCTGTTACTGACAATGGTGTGATGATAACCAAAATGTACCCCGAGCAATGTGCGGAAGCTCGGTTCAAAATTAACCGCACGCACGCAATTTATTCATTCTGCAACAGGCACGGACTATATAAATACAGTAAAAATAGGCTGTAAAAAAGCAGTCAGAAAACCGAGGTTCACGATAAAAAGTGAGCCTCGGGAATTTTTGTCTTACGATTGAGAGCTTCATTCAATTTGCATATGTTTTATTGAAAAGCTATGTCTAACTTCTTGTGGTCAGTTTATAGTACGGATGCTAAATTATTATTTTGAAGTTTTTGGATGATTATTTTGAAGTTTTCGGCTAATTATATATTGAACAAAAAGAAAAAATGATGTATAATTATGCTGTATAATTGTTAATATCGGAGGACTTTATGGGAATAGACAATTTTGCTCAGCATTCAAACGAAGAATTAACATCTTTGTTTCTTAAACAGTCTCTGATTGATTCCGAAGAGGACTTCAGAATGTCGCTTATCTCGAAAAATCATTCTCACTGGGATTGTATTGTTATAACCGCAAGCAATGAATCTCAGGCAGAGGCATACAAAATGCAGATTCAGTTAAGAAAAAGATCTGGTAGACTTCCTTGCGCAACAGATTTCCTTATTGTGCCCGATAAGGATAATTGTCGTGTCGGTTCAGCCGGTTCCACACTTACTGTTATTCGTCATATCAAAGAGAAATACGGTAATCTCAATGACAAAAAGATTATGGTAATACACGCAGGCGGAAACAGTTCAAGAACTCCTCAGTACAGTGCTCTGGGTAAGCTTTTCAGCCCTATTCCATCCTCATTTGACGGAATACCTGCAACAGTTTTCGATATGTTTCTTGTTACAATGGCAAGTATGCCCGGACGAATTACAGGAGGAATGATGCTCCTTTCCGGAGATGTTTCCCTTTTATTCAATCCGCTTATGTGCGACTTCGGTGTTTCAAAGGCGGCGGTCATCAGCTTCAAGGAAGATGCACAGACAGCCAAAAATCACGGAGTATTTTTAAAATCAGAAAGCGGAAATGTACAGAAATTCCTCCATAAGCAGTCTATTGAAAGTTTGAACGCCAACGGAGCGATAGACAAACGAAATAAGTGCGACATAGATACAGGCGTTCTGTGGCTAGGGCCTGAGATACTGGATAAGCTTTTCGGACTTGTTGATACTGAGGACAAATATGAGTCCATGGTAAACAATAAGGTCAGGCTTTCCCTTTACGGAGATATTGCCTATTGTCTTGCCGAAAATTCAAGTCTTGATGAATTTTATAAAGAAAAGCCTGAGGGTGATTATTGCGATGAACTGATCTCTGCGAGAGAAAAGCTCTGGGATGCAATAGGCGGATATAATATGAAATTACTTACAATTTCTCCCGCCCGTTTTATTCATTTCGGTTCAATTCCGGAAATATTGAAACTTATGACTGACACCGTTTCTGAATATAAGCCTATCGGATGGAGCGAAAAAGTCAACAGCAGTATTTTGAATCCAAGAGTATCTGGATATAATTCTGTACTTTCAGACAAGGCAGTTATCGGAAACAATACGCACCTTGAAGTTTCGTATATTCATTCAAGTTCCGAAATAGGCTCAAACTGCTATATAAGCTTTACAGATATACATGATGAAAAAATCCCTGACAATACCTTTATTCACGGATTGAAGCTCAGGAACGGAAAGTTTGTCTGCAGGATAATGGATGTTAAGGATAACCCAAAGGAGAATTCTATTTTCGGAATAAATCTTGAAACCTTTGCTGAGAACAACAATATTCCTTTTAATGAGTTATGGAAGGATTTTGAACAGCACAACCTGTGGAATGCAATGATTTATCCCGAATGTGATACTATAAATGAATCCGTTGCCGCAGTGCTTAATGTGTATGATATCTTTGTAAACGGAAAGGGAGATAAAGACCTCTGGCTCTCTCAAGGAAGAAAATCCTTCTGTTCAGGGTTAGATGAAGCAGATCCCGTTGCTATTATTGAATGGAACAAACGAATGTCAGATTTGGTTTATATGAACGATATAAAGCACAGTATCAAAAATAGCATTCCCGTGGATAACTGTTCTCAGAAAGGTAAAAAAAGAACACTTTCAAATATTCAGAAAAAATGGCTGAGAAAAGAACTTGAAAAAATTGATACCAATGATATATCGGGGTTCCGTTATGCAATTCGTCTGTATTATCGTCTCGGCATTATGCTTAATAATAAGTCATATATCAACCAGAGCTTTAAGCTGATAGCCGATACAGTTCTCGGTTCTTCAAGAAAAGATATATTATTCAATAATAAATGCCATATTGTAAAAGATAAAACAGTAGTAAAGCTTCCACTGAGAGTAAATTGGGGCGGTGGCTGGACAGATACCTGTCCTTACTGTATTGAAAACGGTGGCACCGTGCTGAACGCAGCAATAAATCTCAGAGGTAAACCTCCTGTTGAAATCAAGATAGAGAAGCTATCGGAGAAAAAGATTATTTTTAACAGTCACGATCTTGACGAATATAAGGAAATACATTCCGTTGAAGAACTTCAGATAACCGGAGACCCGTTTGACCCATTTGTCCTTCAGAAGGCTTGTCTTATTTCATGCGGAATTATTCCACGTAAAGGCGGAAATCTTGACGAAATTCTTGAAAGGCTTGGGGGAGGTTTCCAGCTTCATACGAATGTTCTTGATGTTCCCAAAGGGTCGGGACTTGGTACTTCATCAATTTTGTCGGCTGCTTCTGTAAAAGCTGCCTTTGACTTTATGGGAATAGAGTATGACGATAATAAAGTATATTCAACCGTTCTTGTAATGGAGCAGCTTATGTCAACCGGCGGCGGCTGGCAGGACCAGATTGGAGGAACGACCCCCGGAATCAAATTTATAACCTCAGAGCCTGGAATAAAACAGGTTGTAAATGTTGAGCACGTACATATTTCAGAGAAAACGAAAAAAGAGCTTGATGAACGCTTTGCAATAATATATACAGGTCAAAGAAGACTTGCGAGAAATATCCTGCGTAATGTTGTGGGAAACTATATCGGAGACAACGAAGACAGTATAAAAGCCCACATGGAAATTAAAAAGATTGCGGTTTTGATGAAATATGCCCTCGAGCATGGAAATATTGATGAATTTGCGAAGCTTCTCAATGAGCATTGGGAATATTCAAAAATTATTGATGAAGGCAGTACGAATACCTTGATAGAGCAGATTATTATGAGCATAAAAGATTTGACTGACGCAAGGATGATCTGCGGTGCAGGCGGAGGCGGATTCCTTCAGGTTATTCTTAAAAAAGGAATAACGAAGAATGATGTTCAGAAGCGATTGAAGGATATATTTATGGATTTCCCGGTTGATGTTTGGGATTGCAATCTTATTTTTGATGTTATAGAGGATGTTACAAAATGAGGCTAAAAAAAAGGATAAATACAGACGATAAATATAGGCTTGTTTTTGTAATATTTATTGCATTAAATCTTGTGGTAAATGTTGTAAGGTATGTTCACTTTAAAGACTTGAACTACAGACTTGACTGGCCGTCAGTTGAAATGATGATGAGCTATAAGTATGGATTCATACGAAGGGGACTTTTAGGTTCTGTGGCTTGGCTGATAAGTTTAATTTTTAATTTAAATATAATCACCGGAATATCTCTAGCTCAATTTGCCGGTGAAATTCTCTTTTGTATTTCCTTAATATTGATTATTGCATTTTTATTAAAACAATGCCAAACTCAAAAGCAGAAGCATATTGTAATTCTACTGTTTTCAGTTTTCATACAAATGTTTGGGTTTAATTTTTACCTATATGATTGGGGAGAGCCCGATGTTTATATGATTTCTTTGACTATTCTGGCTGCTTTTCTTATATTAAAAGACAAACATATATTTGCAGTCGTTCCGATTTGCTGCATCGGAGAGATGATTCATGAAGGATACGCTCTAATGTATTTTTCAATTGTTTTTGCTTTGTTATTTTATTCCTTTTGGGTTGAAACGGACACAGCAAAGAAAAGAAAGAAATTTGCAGTCTTAAGTCTTGCGATCCTTGCTACGGCAAGTCTGTTCTTTTATTTTTATTTTATATCAAAACCTATAAACAAATATACCTGTAATGAGGTTATTGAGGAAATGCAAAACCATTGTGGTGAAACATTAAGTCAATTACTCAAGGATAATGTTAAATACATATGGTTTGGCGCAGATACATATTCTCTTCCTTTGTGGGAAAACGGAAAACCAACTGTCGAATTTTTCAATCGAATTTATTGTATTATATGTGCTGTGATTACTTGTTTGCCCAGTTTTCTGTTTATAATTATTGTTTGGATAAGCAGAATTAAAAATTTTAAAGAAAAGGAAAAAATTCTTTCTGAATTGGTATGTTTCTTTTCAGTTTTCACAGTAATGCCTTTGATTATCGTTCATGCAGATACCGCAAGATGGATATCTGACTTTGTGTTATATGAAAGTATAATTCTTTCTGTTCTGACGATATATGATGGAAAAAAGACAGAGGAGTTTTTTAAGAAAAACAAAATTACAAATAATGGTGCAGTAAAATTTGTATTTGTCGCATTTGTTTTTATAACAGCTTTTTTGCTAAAAAGTGACAAATGGTCGATTTTTGAAAACGTATTAAATTTTTTAAATAGGATTAGTATAAAATAAAGGAGACAATTATCTTGAAAAAAACAATTATTGTTATGCCGGTTGCCAATGAGGGCAGCACAATGGCAGATGTTATCGAAAAAATCCTTAACTTACCTTACGACAATTTATATCTTTATCCTGTTATTGACAGTTATTCAAAGGATAATACAGAGGAAATTATAAGGAGTTATGAGCACACAGGAAGGGTAAAGTGTATTTTTTACAACGAATCAAGAGGAGTTATCAGCTGTTACCTTGAAGGATTCAGACAGGCACTAAAAGACGGTGCGGAGCAAATTATTGAGATGGATGGAGGCGGAAGCCACCAGCCTGAGGAGCTGCCTCAGTTTATTGATAACCTTAACAATGGCTATGAATGTGTATGGGGCTCAAGATTTGTTGAGGGCGGCGGTATGCATAACCATCCTCTTTACAGACGTATGCTTAGCGGCGGCGGAACACTGCTTTCAAACACAGTTCTTCATACGCATTATAAAGATATGACCAGCGGTTTCGAAGGATTTCAGCGTCATGTTCTCGAAAATCTCAACCTGGACAAATTTCTTTCACAGGGGCATATGTACCAGACTGAAATGAGATATTACTGTCGAAACTATAAGACTATTGAAGTTCCGATAAACTACATAGGCTCATCGTCCAGTCTTAAAATGAAAGCTGTTACTGAGGCGCTTTCTATTCTTTTCCAGCTTAAGAAACACGAAAAAGAGGTAGTTAAAAATGGCTGATTATAAATATATAATTCTTGGTGCAGGACCTGCAGGCCTTACCTTCGCCAATAAGCTTCGTGAAAGCGGAATTGACAGCTTCCTCGTAATCGAAAAAGAAAATGAAGCAGGCGGTTTGTGCCGTGATAAAATAGTTGATGGCGCAGCATTGGATATCGGAGGCGGACATTTTCTTGATGTACGTAATAAGGAAGTGGATGATTATCTTTTCAATTTTTTGCCTGCGGACGAATGGAATTATTTTGAAAGAGACAGCCGAATCCGCTTTCAGAATTACGAAATCAATCATCCGTTTGAAGCAAATATATGGCAGCTTCCCGAAAACAAGCAAAACGAGTATCTTGACTCTATTTCTGCCGCAGGATGTAACAGCGGAAAGGAAAAGCCCCAAAAATTTGTTGACTGGATAACGTGGAAGCTCGGCGATAAAATAGCTCACGATTATATGCTTCCTTATAATCAGAAAATGTTTTCTGATGAGCTTAATGAGCTGGGAACATACTGGCTTGATAAACTCCCCAATGTTTCGTTTGAGGATACGTTTAACAGCTGTAGAGACCATCAAGCATATGGAAAACAACCGGGGCACGCACAGTTTCTTTATCCTAAAAAATACGGATACGGTGAAGTTTGGCGCAGAATGGCAAACGCAATCTCCGCAAATATCGTATATAACTGCACAGTTGAAGCTCTTGATATCAAAAACAAAACTGTTACCTGCGGGGATAAATCATGGTCAGCAGAAACCATTATTACTACAATTCCGTGGAAGTCAGTGAAAAAAATAGAAGGTTTCTCTGACGAAGTCCTTCAGTCAATTTCTCGGCTTAAGCACAGTTCTGTTGAAATCAAATATTATCCCGAAACTATGGATACAGATGCTCACTGGATTTATTATCCTGACAATGATATAAGCTACCACCGTATCTTAGTTAGAAGTAATTTCTGTCTCGGTAGTAATGGGTACTGGACTGAAACCAGAAAAGAAAGAGTTACTGATGACAACACCGAGTTTGCATATATGAATGATTATGCTTATCCTCTTAATACAATTGAAAAACCCGAAATAATGAAAGGTATTATTTCCGAGGCTGAACGCAATGGGGTTTATCCATTGGGTAGATGGGGTGAGCATATGCATTATAATTCTGATGTTACCGTAAGCCGTGCTCTTGAAATGGCAGCGAAGCTAATCAGCAACAATTAACAGTATTCTAATCGAGGAAATACCTATGGCATCAATTAAAGATTTAATGTCTGCTGCTTGCGTCAACTATTATGCATATATGTTTGTTTTCTTTTTTGGCGCAGCGTGTGTCCTATTCGAAAGAGTTTTTTTTAAAAAGCTTTTTGAGTTTAAAGAACGATTTACGTTTTACTTTATCTCAGCAATAATAAATCTTGGATTTAGTTTTGTATCGGCGGATTTTTATTCTGCTTTTTTGAGCGGTAGAGCGCAAAAGTATCTTTTCTTTGCGGTACTTACTGTTATAAGCTTTGCAGCAGGAGCAGTGGTATCTCTTTTGCTTAAAAAGATACTTATTCTGTTCCGAAAGAAGTCTCTGCCTTGCATTTTCAAAGAAAATGTTAGTGGAATCGCAGCCTTTTTGATATTAATGGTAAAGTATATTATTTGCGTTCCGACTACTATTGACACATGGCATATATGGAGCTACATGGTTGATTTTTCAATGGGGTTTTCGTCCCGTTTTCTTGCCGGGCAGATTCTGTCAATTTTTTGCAGGGATTATGTCAGTGAGAAGGATATTTTTATGTTCTGCTTTGTTGCGGGACTTCTGCTGATACTTATTACCTCCATTCTTCTGAATATTGCAGTGAAAAAAGCAGACGAAAATATAAAACCTGCCGTGTTTTTTATTGCGGCGTGTTTTATTGCCAGTCCGATAAATATTATTTCTCTGTTTACTGAGATGAATTTTGGAAAGCTGGAAACATACGGCTTAATTCTTTCGCTTTTGGCTGTGTATTTGTTTAATAAGATTAAGAATGTTCCGTTAAAGTATGCTATTGTAACTGCTCTCAGCGTTATCAGTATCATGTTCTATCAAGGATATGTATTTCTGTATTACAATCTGATTCTTGTTATTATGATTTATGATATCTTTGAGGAAACAAAAATAAATAAAAATAAAGCTGTTTGCGGAATTCTTTCCGTTATAGTCAGTTTTATTACATTTGTCAAGTTACAGTTGTTTAATAAAATTATATTCAGCAGTGCCGATGAAATGCTGAAGGCGTTGTCAAAAAGAACAGATGCTGAAATCTGTAAATCACCGATTGAGCTGGAGTATTTTTCTGATTTAAAATCTTCATATAAACTGGTAACCGATTATCTCGAAGTTTTTTCCAGAGAAAAATTCTTTTTGCAGTTGGTTCTCCTTGCACCTGTTATTTATATTTTATTGTTTATAATTTTTCAATGCTTCCACACAAGCAGAAGCATTGAACATACCTCAAAAGTATTAAGGACAAGAAATACATTAAGCTTCTTAACAGTCAGTCTCGTTTTACCTCAGTTTATTTTAAATATTGATTGGGGCAGATGGATAATTGCGTTGTGTGTATTTGTATTTTTCTTTATTTTATATTATGCATACATGGGTGATTCTTCAATGAAACTTGTTCTTGTAAATCTTTCGAATACAATTAAAGAAAAACCATACATTGCAGGAATGTTTTTAATTTTTATCAGTGCATTCAGCGCGGTTCAGGAATGGAGCTTTCCTGATGTCGAAAAAATAGTATCTCTCATTTACACGATTATATAATAATCTGTAACCCCAAAATAATCCCCTGTATGACAAGTTTAAACCCGGCAGCGGTCAAATCAGACCATTGCCGGGCATTGTTTTTGTGGACTATGTTCTTTTTCAAATTTTGTGTAAACTATTTATGTTCAGAGTAATATTTCATATATTGTGAATCTTTTATTGCTTCATCATATGATGAGTAAAAACAGTTTGATATATCTTCACCATTTTCTACCCTTAACATACAATCGGCAAAAGCTTTTGAAAATTCTCTTGCACCTGAATCGCAGAGGTGCACGTTATCATGAAAGGATTCTGCGTCGAAGAGCAAATCATATCTACACTTAAAAAGACTGAAATCATAATATTTGCAGTTGTATTTTTCGCCAAGATTCTTAAGCTGATTTTCAAAAACATTCCAACCCGAATGGCACCATATTTCACATTCGGAGATAGGCACAGCCACAAAAACAACTTCAATATTTCTTTGCTGGCACATTTTAACTATTCTATCTAATGATTGCAGATTCTCCTCGTTAACAGTGGGGTTGATTTTTGCACATTTATATCCTTCAATTATTGAAGCGTTATTCAGAGAAATGTCTAAAGAATTATACGGATCATAACCCATATTTTTTCTTTCAAAATTATGTATGTTTTTTCCGGAAGCCCAATCAATATAGAATTTAAAGCCCTTTCTCATCAACATAGCATACATATCGTCCATATGTTCAACATCAATCTCGCTGAATAAGTATTTCAAATTCTTTTTGAAACTATTTAGTCTCAAAATTATGTCAGAATTTCCTTCGGTTTCATTTCTATTATCCCTTTTAAATGTATCAAACGCAATATCAATATATACAGTTTTAAGTGGATTTCGATCAATTTCTTCCTTTATAAGAGCCTCTCGAGCGTGCCAGGTAATAGAATCGCCTGACAAATTATAACTCTTTGTTCCTAATATAGTGTCAATCTCTTCGACCACAAAGCCTTTTAATCCATGTGAGGCACCAAGAAAAATTGTATCAATACTTCCTGCAAGTTCTTTTCTAAATTGTCTGTCGGAATATGGAGCAGTTTCAAAACATGCATGTGGGATAATCAGCAATGAAGTCAGAACAGAAATAATAAGAAGAAAAGTTATAGAGGAAATAAATACTTTTTTAAAACTGTGCATACATAAATCCTCCTTCGTGAATAGAATCAACTCCGAATACAAATATCAAAACAAACACACCTGCAAGTATTGATAATCTGATAATCCATGGGATACAATTTAAATAATCACGTACGGATTTTTTACGTTGTATAATGCTGAAGATGAACAGGACGGCAGTGAGGAATACAATAATGGCAAGATAAATCGGTTTGCTGTTTTTTGAAACTACCGACAGGAAGTCATTACCAACAAAATCAAACAAAACGCGCTTCCACAACCCGATACCGTCATTCAGAGTTCCGACTTCCGGGAGAACCTTGATTATAGTAACAAGAATAAAAGTTCTGATTGTCTGAAATGCTTTCCACCAGAAGCTGTTCTCATTGATCCTAAGTATGGCTTTTAACTTGTCAAAGACGGGTTCTAACCACAGCGAAGCGATAATAAAAAATCCGTTAATACCACCCCAAGCAATATATGCCCAAGAGGCACCGTGCCACAGACCGGTTGTGAGCCAGACTGTGATAAGGGCAATCGACGCAGGAAGATTTTTGCCTATATTTGAATTAAAGCGCTTAGAAAGCTTTTTGCCTAATCCTCTGCTCCATTTTGAAACGGCGATAGGATAATATATATAGTTTTTAAACCATGCTCCTAATGTAATGTGCCAACGACGCCAGTATTCAGCTACGGATTTTGAAAAATAGGGTCTCTCGAAGTTTTCCGTTAGTTTGATGCCAAGCATCTCACAAAAACCGCACATTATATCCATATAGCCTGAAAAATCTGCATATATCTGTATGCTGTAAAAGAATGCGCCTATAAGACAGGTTAGTCCTGAAAGCTCATTATATCGTGCAAAAATATCACTTACAATAGGAGACAGCAGGTTGGCAATAAGAATCTTTTTAACATAACCCCAAATCAATCGCTGAAATCCACGGGCGTAGTTCTTATAATCAAGATAGTGAATTTTTTTGAACATTTCGTTACTTAAATGTTCATAATCGCTTATAGGTCCTTGAATAATCTGTGGAAAAAATGAGACAAAAAGGAGCATTTTTGCAAAGTTTTTCTGAGCCGAAACATTATCCCAATAAACTTCAACAAGATAACCTGCGGATTGGAAAGTATAAAATGAAATACCAAGAGGTATTATCCAGTTAATAGTGTCGCTAATCGGCGCAAATGAGAATAAACCTGAAAACAGATTAACGGTGCTGATAGCAAAATGACAGTATTTAAATATACACAGCAAACCAAAATTGAAAACAAGTGTAAGTATCAAAACGATTTTTTGCATTTTTTGTGCCTTGTGTTTAATTATGCCTTTTTCTTCCTTGGAAAGTGCGGATTTGTTGTTTTTTATGTATTCTTTTTGTTTGCTTCGGATATTTTCAATTAACCTTGCTGAGACGTAAACCGTTAAAGTTGTTAAAAAAATATATATTATTCTGTAACCGCAAGAGAGAATATAAAATGCGAGACTGGAAACAAGCAGGACAACCCATTGCGTTTTTGGCGGTACAAGAAAATAAAGTATCAGTGTTCCAAAAATCAGCAAAAGAAAATTAAATGATACAATTGACATCCGCTTTCACCCTCATTGCTTAGATTAGTTATATTATAGTAAGCTTCCTTAATCTGTTTTATTGATGGATATAATTTTAATAATAGTAAAGTAATAAATTATCTTCTAATTATATCACAAGCTTTATTTTTTTCAACCATAACCTCCCAAATAATCTGGTGTATTCAAAAATATAAACTGTCTAATGATGTCTATGGAGCAGATGATGTCTATGGAGCAGATTGGGCTTAATTAGGCAGTTTAGTTTTATCAACAGAGTAAATTCGAATACGGAGAAAAGTTATGGGACAGATAGCAAAAGAAATCAGTACAATTAGTCATGAGGTTCGGCTACACAAATGGAAGAATTTCTTTGTTCTCCGCTATATATCTTTTTTGCCTGTCGGTTTCCTTCTGCATAAACTGAGTAACTGCCCACGCAGCAACAGATGAAAACATAACATACAGAATATTTGATCATCCTGAGAAAATATAGAACACTATACTGCCCGCCAGTAAAACAATCCATTGAAATTTCTTCGGGACAATATAATAAATAATACCCGTTATAAAGGGGAATACACAAAAAATATTGATATTATTGACATTATATTCCTCCTAATTACATATATTTCCTTTTTTGAGTATAACATATAGTTTAAACAATCCTGCGACATAATAAAAATAAAAACTGCGTTTATTTATCTTGTAAAGCAACCAATAGTATGTTAAAATTAGTTATATAAATTGTTGTAGGGAGATTTGTTTATGACAAATGTTCTTTCCTATCTGGAACATGCGGCGACTTCGTTTCCAGAAAAGACAGCTGTCGCCTTGGATGATAAAAGAGTTACATTCAGCGAGCTTATGCATCTTTCAAAAAAAATGGGAGCAGTTATCGCTGAAAGTGGAATTAAAAACTGTGCCGTCGGTGTAATTGCCGAGCGTGATATTGATACGATTGCACTGTTTTTTGGTGTAGTCTACAGCGAAAACTTTTATGTTCCGATTGATCCGGATATGCCTATAGAAAAGAAAAAGTCTATTGTTGAGGATTCCGGCATGACCGTTCTTCTTGGACGTAAAAGCAACATTGAAATTGTTGACGCACTTGGATTTGATGGAAGCTTTTTCACTCTCGATGATATCGGCGACAACGAGCTTGACATCCCCGAAACTATTGGGGAATCACCCTTATATATGGTCTATACTTCAGGTTCTACTGGAAAACCGAAAGGCGTACTAAAAGGTCATAAAGCAATAATCAACTACATTGAAACTTATTGCGATGTATTTGATTTTGTTTCTGACGACATAATCGGCAATCAAACTCCGTTTTTCTTTGACGCTTCGGCAAAAGATATCTACCTTATGATAAAGACAGGGGCATCAATCGAGATTATTCCTACCGAGAAATTTGCAATGCCTACTGTTCTTATTGAATATCTCAATGAAAAGAAAATTACATTCATATCATGGGTTCCAACCGCTCTTGCCATTGTGGCACAACTTAAAACATTTACCTATGTTGTTCCCGAAACTCTTAAAAAGGTATTCTTTGTCGGTGAGGTTATGCCGATGAAATATCTTAATAAATGGCGCGAAGTTTTGCCCGACCTTCAATATGTGAATCTTTACGGTCAGTCAGAGCTTGCGGGTATCTGCTGTTATTATGAGGTTAAGGATAAATTTGAGGATTCCGCTGTTCTTCCGATGGGTAAAGCAATGCCGAACTGTAAGATTTATCTTGTCGATAATGGCGAGATTGTCACTGAAACAGGTAAAATCGGTGAGATGTATATTGTCAGTGACACTCTTGCCATTGAATATTACAATGACGCTGAACGTACAGCCGAAAGCTTCCTTGTGAAGGATTTTGGAGAGGGAAAAGTCAGATGCTTTAAAACAGGAGACCTTGCTTATCTTGATGAAAACGGAAACTTCATTTTTGCATCAAGAAGCGATTTTCAGATAAAGCACATGGGACACAGAATAGAGCTTGGCGAAATTGAAGCTGTCGCAGGTGCACTTGAAGAGATTCAGCGTTGCTGTTGTCTTTACAATTCGAAGATAAAAAAAATAGTTCTCTTTGCCGAGCTTGCCAACGGATGCGAGTGCACGGGACGTGAAATTCAGGGTGTACTCAGAACGAAGTTGTCAAGCTATATGGTTCCGAATAAGGTTGTTATAACAGAGAAACTACCTCTTAATGCAAATAGTAAAATAGATAGACAAAAACTTAAGGAGAGTTTTTAATTATGGACGAGTTACTTGAAATCCTTAACGAAATTAGACCTGATATTGATTACGACACAGAAGATAATCTTATTGATGGAAAGATTTTTGATTCTTTCAGCATCATTTCGCTCATCTCCGATATCTGTGATACATTTGATATTGAAATCGGACCAAAGTGGATGAGAAATGAAAATTTCAACAGCGCAAAGGCGATGTGGAATATGATTCAGGTAATCCAGGAAGAGGAATAATTATCGGGGAACGAACTTACGTCTATTGTTTCATTGACATTGTCGCTTTCGTTTTACGGTGCTGATAATTTATTATGTTGCGCCTAAAAAGGCATAGTGGATGGTTCAGTTGGTGTCGGTCTTTTGGACTATAATAAAGTTAAGAATCATAAGCCGAAAATAGTGACCGAATTTAGAACAACACTTCTTGTATACATCGACACTATTTGAGACGGTATCATAGACATTGGAACTTTTCACTATGTTAAACAGTGTAACAAGAAAATTTTGTAAATTTGATGTTGTTTTACAGAAAAACACTAATGATATATCCTATCATATTCAGGATATCTACGGTCTTGAAGTATCAGACAGTCTTGTAAGCCGTGTTACAGATAAGATTATGCCTGTCGTAAAAGAATGGCAGCAGAGACCGCTTGAAAGTATCTATGCAGTTGTATTTATGGATGCGATACACTACAATGTCCGTTGTGAAGGCAGAATAGTGAAAAAAGCTGTATATATTGCCATAGGCATCAATATGGACGGTAAAAAAGAGGTTTTAGGCATGTATGTAGGAGAAAATGAAAGCGCAAAGTACTGGCTTTCTATCCTGAACGGCTTAAAGAACCGTGGAGTTGAAGATATTCTGATAACCTGTATAGACGGATTAACAGGTTTTCCCGAAGCAATATCGGCAGTATATCCTAAAACCGAAATACAGCAATGTATCATTCATCAGATAAGAAACAGTACAAAATATGTTTCGTACAAGGATATTAAAGCTCTGATGGCTGATTTAAAGAAGGTCTATGGAGCAGTTGATGAAGATACAGCACTGTATGAATTAGAGCAATTCTCAGCAAAATGGGATTCAAAATATCCGAAGATTTCACAGCCCTGGCAGGCACACTGGGCAGAATTATCCACCTATTTTAAATATCCGCAGTCTGTCAGAACACTGATTTATACGACTAATTCTATCGAGAATTTCAATCGACAGCTCAGAAAAGTAACCAAGAGCAAGGCTGTATTTCCGAACGATGACGCACTGCTTAAAATGCTTTATCTGGCACAGGTAGATATTACACGGAAATGGACAGGCAGACGAAGAGACTGGGGAGAAATCCATTCTCAGCTTGAAGTTTTCTTCGCAGACAGATTGCCTGAATAGCAGAAATCCCGGTTCATGTAAAGGGTGAAATGAACGGCTGAGAAATCAGCCGCCCTTGACATGCCCCGATATTTCCGCTATGATGCACACAAGGCGTGTAAGCCAATCTGCGGCTCACACACCTTGCTATCACTTTGTTTTTTATACCATTCTTTGCAGTTTACACAGAATTTAAAGAAGAACCGTTAAACCTCCTGGATTATCCGTAGGTTCAGACGTCAGATATTTATTTTTATCTTAATTTATGATAGCAGTAATGATCCCATTAACGGTATCATCATCGTTCATGGTCAATATTCCTTGTGCTTTCTTGCTTTGAGGCATCTGCTCTGCTTAATATTTCAGAAATCCCTCTTACCATCTGTCTTAATATGCTGTGATATTTAATATTTGTATGTTCGTCTAAAAATTCATCAAGAGTTTTCAGTGCTCTCCCTGATTCGGCGACGATGCTTTCCAGCAATGATAGCCGATTACGCTGTTCGATAGCCTTAATTTTCGCAGGAATGTTTTTATCAATGTATGCTTGAAATTCCTCTTTTTCCTCACGCATTTTTGGTAATTCTCTTACCAGCATTGTATGTTCCGCTTCTTCAGCCTTCTTTAATTTAAGTAATTCGGAATATTCTTTTCGGAGCACTGTTATCATAATATTTATTTCAATATCAAAGAGCTACTAATGATTGATTTTATTGCTTTGCCAAAAGTAAGTATCAGGTAAATTCATACATAATAAGATAACAAAGAATTGTTTTATACAGGTAAAAATCCCTGCGGATCACAATGTGATTCACAGGGATTAACCTATTCATATTTACTCTTATTACACACCCAAAATGCAATCTATTAATACTTTATTTTCGCGTCAAATCTGCGTCAATATTAAGAATAAAAGCTTAAAAACCTTGATAACTTAAGGATTTTCAACACTCACTTGTGGTGCTCCAAAACCGCGTGCCGAGGGTTCAAGTCCTTCTGCCCCTGCCAAAACAGAAACGGATGCCGAAAGGTATCCGTTTTGTTTTGCAGAGAAACAAATATAAACCGAGGCACGCGGAGCGTGTCGTGGGGTGCGGGTCTCCAGTGGAGACCTCTGCCGAAGGCAGAAGCACCGACCGAGCCGACAGGCGAGACCAAGTCCTTCTGCCCCTGCCATTCAAATGCCTGAAAGCCTTGATAATCAAGGACTCAGGCATTTTCCTTTTTTCGTATTGTTTATTCTTATTTGTATTTTAGCATTATGTATGCATTTTAAGTCAGATTATTGTGTCGAAATTCACTTAAAAACACGGTAACGTCAATATGAATGCACATAGGTGGAACTTTAGCATTTGACTTTTATTAAATTAACCTATATACTGTTTTCATACTTGCTGAAAAGGTCGTTATTTATTATGAAAACAAAGCGCTTTAAAAGAATAGCAGCATTTCTTATTTCCTTAGTCTTTATTTTTCAGAGCATTCTGACGGTATCTGCAATTGATAAAACAGATAATTCAGAGCTGTTGAAGTATAAAACCTCAGAAGAGACGGGCATCAGCAAATCATATTGTGACGGGATTATTGAAACTCCCGACTGGGTTGATTCTCTGATAATCGTTGAGGTAAGACCTGATACTGCCTCCGTTGGCGGAACTTTTGCCGAGTGTTATGACCTGATTGACTTTTATGCTGAAGTTGGTGTCAACGGAATATGGCTTACTCCTGTTTATGACAAGTCTGAAATCGGGAATGGATACAGTAATCGCGGACCGCATACCATTGACCCGAAGCTGACAGGTAAAGACAATTACGAAGACGGTTGGCAGGAGCTTGCAAAGTTTGTTGCTTATGCTCATTCAAAAGGAATTTATATTTTTCTTGATGTCATTACCTGGGGTGTTGTCAGAGACGCTCCGCTCATTGACGAACATCCTGATTGGTCCAACGGAGAAGCGTGGGGCAATATCGCTTTCGACTGGTCAAATAAAGAACTGTATAACTGGTTCAGAGATACTCTTATAAATAATATTCTGACAACGGACGCCGACGGTTTCCGATGTGACTGTGAGCCAAACCATTCAGGATATGATATGTACCGTGAAGTAAGAAACACTCTTTCTGATATAGGTAAAAAAATAATTGTTATATGTGAAGATACATGCAAACGAAGCGGAGTCTACGATTTTGAGCAGGACGGTGTTTTGGATTATTCATCTTGTTCCCGTGGTGATGTGTATGAGAAACCTGTAAACTTTTTCGGTGACGGACTTCTTAATATTGTTGACTGTACTAAAAAAGGACAGGCTGTCGGATACAAGGACTGGCAGAAAAATCCGATTAAAAGAGGTACGGGAAAGTATTATACGAACTGTATCACCAACCACGACTATCAGCTCCGTGATGTTTGCGGAAGCAGAATAAATATTGGCTATTCAGCAATTTTTGCTCCGTATATTCCAATATGGTATATGGGCGATGAGTTCAATGCATCAAATGAACCCGGTGTGCTTTATGACCTTTATGTTGATTATTCTGAAGCGGAGGACGAAGAAAAGGCTGCTTTTCTTGAGGATGTAAAGCAGATGATAAGAATCCGCAGAACATACAGTAATATCTTTGAATACTGGCCTGTAAATCACAGAAACAGCAATATCTGTAAGGTCAAAACCGAAAATCTTGGCAGTTTGCAGGCTTACGCAAGATATGCAGACAACAGTGCTGTAATAATAGCGGCAAACAATACAGATAATAGCCTCGCAGGAACAATTAAGATTCCGTTTATGAAGGCAAGGATTGATGGGTATAAGCATTACACCGTAACCGACCTTATGTCAGGTAAGGTTATTGCTGAAGGATCAAAAAATGATGTCAGAAAATTTACAGCAGAAATAGGTTCCAATTATGTCGGAGTATATCTTGTCGAGGGTGACAAGCCTGTCAGCAACCTTTTTATAAGCATAAGCAGCTTTTTCAGAGCTTTGCCCGAAAGATTCTATACGATTATTGTGAAGATGCTTTCTTTATAATGATTGACTCTGTACTGTTTAATGGTTGATAGCATTGGCATTCCACGCTTATCTCTGTTCTTTAAAGCCATGTCATTCTGAACGAAGTGAAGAATCTCAGCCTTCCCCTTGAAGTGATTCCTCTGTCAGGGGAAATGTCGGTGAAACCGACAAAAGGGTTAGAGGGATTACTTGCGACGGATGAGGTGGAAACAGAGATTCTTCGTCACAAGCTCCTCAGAATGACACGATTTTAGCTTATTGTCGTTCTTTATCATGTAACATATCAACTGAAAAATGGTACAGAGCTTGATGATTAAATAGTTCCGGATATATTATTCACCTTTCGCATCAAAATCAATATCAAAATATTATCCCCGATAGCTCGTTAAATTGAACTTTCGGGGATTTTTATGTGCTAATCTTTTTTGCATTACGCTAAAGAAAAAACCGGAATCATATTTGTGATCCCGGTTTTCGTCTTTAATTTTTTTAATTATTTATACTTCAAATTATTCTACGATTTTCTGTTCATATTTTTTATCAAGCTGATATAAACCTTATACCGGGATAAAACTGAAACCGCTTTGGCATTACTGTAATGTATAATTTTGAAGACAATACATAGCGGACGACATCTGCTTTGCCGATAATTCCGAATTACTGCTCGACGAGATGAATAAACCGTATATTTCGTTTCTTGCATCTGATAGGGATTATGTTAAGCACTTCATATTCAAAAGCGACTGTAAGGATTTATTTTGGCATTCTTTTTTTATTTGGCTCTGTACTATATAACGGTTGATATTATTGACTTTTAAGGTTTTCCATCCCTGTTGTAATATAAAAAGCCCGCCATAACGACGGGCAAACTCTATTTGATATAAAATTAGCATAAATGACTTTATACAATTTTGCCGAAGCAACCTTGTCTATTGCTTTTTTATTTTTTGCGGAAGTACAGCAAGCAGTGCCCCAACTATAAGGGATAAAATACCTTTAAATATAACTGCATGTTTTACACTTTCAAAAAAATATTTGATAGGTTCAGCAGCAAGTTTAATTCTTAGTCCCGGAATACAATAGCACATAAATAAATAAGTTGCTATAAACCCGACAACAAAAAGAATAACTGATAATAAATTCTTATTTTTCATAACGATACCTCCATGCAAATATTTATACGTTAAAGTGTTTGTACTAAATATTATAAATTAACTAAGCGTTTATGTAAACATTAAATTAGTTAAGTTTTTGTAAATAATTAGTTGTTTATAGAATTAATATGTTAGTTGTATATGACAAACTACTCACCTTTTAGTGAATGGTTTTATATTTTTACTATAATATCAACTGTAAAATAGTACAGAGCCTTTTATTTTTTCCAGCCCTTAAATCCATTTGCAATTACTTTGAATATATGCTTGAAAAATGAAGCAACTTTTTGAATGAAAGTCTGTTCATTATTTACCGGATCTGAATTACATACAATATAAATCGGAGATGCTGTTGCACCGATGCGTTTTACGCCGCCCGATACATTTTCCTCAATTACATTGCCCTGCATATCATAAATTGTGATTTGTGTGTCGGGGAGAGTGATGTCCATATTTAAATGAGATTCTGCCCAAATGACATATACAGTTTGTCCGCTTTGTTCGTATGTTGCGGTATATGCAGACTTCTGGTAAAAGAATCCGTACTTAGTCTGCTCCAGCGATGTGAGCTTTTTACCTGCCACCATGGAATTAAATGTTTTTACGGAATATGATGATACTTTGGGTGTAAAGTCATTTTTGTAAAGTCCGAGTGAGTTTTCGTACTCTTCGCCGCCCAAAACATCTGATGTGATACTGCTGTCCTGCAGCTCATAGGTAAAGTACTGTCCGTCTATTCCGTAATCAATCAGAAATTCATCATAGAATATAGCGTTACGAACGATATACTGTGCCTGTGTCTGCTCATCAACATTGCAATTTGCCCAGCCTGTTTCAGTTACCCATACAGGCATTTTGTCATAGCCGTATTTTACAATCACATCTCTATACTTATCTAATCTTTCTCTGGCTCTCTTCTCGGGAGCGTTTTTAGTTAAGTAGTAGTGCACAGACAGACCGTCCATATATTCGCCTGCGCCGGCTTTCATCATTTCATCAATAAATTCTGTATGTAACGCGATTGCACCGCCCAATACGGTAACATCGGGGTCGTTGCTCTTGATAGTGGTATACGCCGCTTTTAAAAGCTCTGCGTAATCCGTACCTGATGCGTCCCTGGTATTAAAGCCTTTAATATCAGGTTCATTCCATATCTCATATGCCTCAACCTTGCCTGCCAAGGATTTTGATACAAAATCTATATAGCGGATATAAGCATCAAAGTATTCGTCATCAGCGGTAGTTTCGGGATTGCCGTCACGCACAGGCATAACGCAGTCACGGAAGCCTCCGGCATCCAGTTCGGCTTGTGTTGGCTGACCAAACTCGTAAATCGGGTTACCGTAGCTTAACACCACAAGGCTTTTAATACCGTTCTCAGTTGCTGATTCTGTCCATCTCGCACGTTCGGGAAAGGAGAGCTGTCCTTTTACGGGTTCCACCGTCCACCAATGCACCTCATCACGTACGATAGGTATGTTGGCATTTACGCTTGCTGAACAGGTAAGCTCCTGACTACGCCCCTGAGCCATATGTGTGCAGGCACCGATTCCTTCAGCTTGTACCGATACTGAAAAAACGGAAACTGTAAAAAGGATTGCAAAGAATAAAAATAGGATTTTTTGAGTTTTCATAGAATCACCTCCAAATTAGTATAATATGTAAAATGGAAAAAATCAACTGACTGAATGAATTTCGTCTGATTTCATATTATGTGTCAAAAATAATTTTTCAGAAAAATTCAAGAGGCGGTGCGTTTGCACAGCCCCTTGTTTTATACTGTTATGTTTAACTGAAAAGTCCCTTAATGCCTCTTGCAAGGAGTGCGAAGTAAAGGTTGAAGTCCATAATCATGAAGTCGAACATACCGAGATTTACGAAGTGATTTTTCTGCTCTGTTTTCTGGTCGGCATTGATTGTGAAGCTCTGTGTATACATGATACCGCCTTCGCCGAATACCTCTGCTCTGACGTATCCGCCGAGAACATCCTTATAATCGTCAAGGTCAATCATGCCGTCACTTGCCTTGGTTGTTGCGATAAGCTTGCCGTCTGAAATCCAGCGAACGATTGCCGTATTCTCTGAGTTGACCTTGATTGTATTCTCATTATCATCAACAACTACTGAGTTGATTGCAGGACGTGAGTTCGCACAGAAATAACCGTCATTGTCAATTGCGCTGAACTTAACGCCGACATTGGACTTCTTTGCTTTCTGAGCTTTTGCGGTTCTTTCTGCTTCGTATCTTTCACAGATATCAGCAATAGTGATATAAAGCTCATCATTTTCGCCGTAAAGCTCTTTGAGTGATGCGGCAATCTGAGCCAGCTCATCACCGTTGTTTACGCAAGTGCTTGAAGCGAAGAACTCGCCGTTTGCAAGTGCGGCTTTTACGTCTGCTGATGTCTTGTTTTTAGCAAGAATGTAAACGCAACCCGTGTCAATTTTGTTGAGCTGATGAGCGTCACTTGAAGCGATTGCATAAACTGTCTTGCCTGATTCAGCAGCCTTTGTAAGCATCAGATCCCAGAACTTTCTGTCGTTGCGTGTACGGTCATCGCCCTTGCTGTTGATGTCAACGCCAATGCAGGAATCATACTTGTTCACAAGACCGTAAATCTTCTGGAAATAGTATTTGTAAGCGGGGTCGCTGAGGTTGTATGCATCATCGGTGAAAAGCTCGTAACGTGCTTTTGAATACTCGCCGGGATGATTGATAACTGAAAGTCCGCCTGCCTTATCAACACCCTTGACAGCGTTTTTGTAGTCGCAGAGGAAATTGTTTGAATAATCGGCAAACCAGCTGTTGACGTGAGCGTTGACAGAAACTGCGTTGTTCTCAATGCCGTAGGGGATTTTGAGAATCTCACGTCCGTCACCCATTACAAGGTAATCGTCATCGCCGCGTTTTTCAAATTTGTATGTCATTCCTTTTGCAAAGGTTCCGCTTTCGCCGAGATAGTCAAGCTTGAAATCGGTTCTGCCGAAAAGCTTGAGTGCCTTACCGATGAACTTTGAACCTGCGTCTGCATCGCTCCAGCTGTAATCAACGGTGCCGTGGTCGGTAATTGAAACAATGTCGAAGCCTGTTTCGTAATGACGCTCGAGTGACTCTCTGAGTGTCTGGTCACCGTCACTTGCGTTTGTATGTGTGTGAAGTGCTGTCTTATACTGGTTGACATTTGCCCAGTCAACATTCGCATAGGGATTGCTGATTGTGATGTCGTCAACTTCTGCGGCCGCAAATGCAGGAATGCTTGAGCAAAGCATAACAGCACTCATTGCGGTGCAGGCAGCCTTGAAAATGAAACTCTTTATTTTCATTGATTCTACCTCGCTTTTTTATAGTAAATATTATTATAATATAATGCTTTGCGTTAATCAATTAGTGTTCTGACAGAAAAAAACAGCTTGTATTTGTGGTTTTTCACAAACTGAAATCTTATTTTATGTCAATCTGACACATCTGCATAGATTTCAAAGCATTTTCATGGCTTTCGGGGGTGACACCTGCGCAGCAGGAGGAGTCTACGCTGACAGGTATTTCGGGCAGAAACGCTTTAATCATCATTGCGTTGGAGATAACACAGATGTCGGTGCAAAGTCCGATAAACTCAACTTCGCTGTAATTTCCACCTGTGACAGCATTGGCAAGCTCAACACTTCCGAATGTCGGCTTCTCAATAACTCTGTACCCCTGAGAAAGTGACCTGATGTCTCCGTACAGTTCCCAGCCGTCAGTACCTTTTATGCAATGGGGGACAGGTAACTTTTTGCCTTCCTGTGTATCCATATATAACGATGAATGAGTGTCCTTGGTGAAAATGATATCGCCGTCAAAGCTTCTGATTTTTTCGCATACAGCAGGAACAATTTTCTGTGCTTCGGGAGTGCCGAGCGCACCGTCAACAAAATCCTTCTGCATATCAACAACAATTAGTAATTTTCTGAACATACGAAAACCTCCTTGTATTATTATATAACATCTTTTTACATAAAAACAAGACTTGATTTTTGTGACGTTTTATGCTTGTTAATTTATCTTTTTATATTGATTAAAAAATCAAGCTATATTATAATAAATTGATTAACTTTTATATAGAAATGACTGATGTAAAATGGAAGATAAATTCAGAAAATACTGTTCCAATACATTGGCATCTTGCGGAAATCAGAGCATTTTTGAGCTGAACGGTACAGGCGAGGGAATGATTTTTCTCAAGGCTTTCAAGGGCGGAAGCTTCAATTATGTTTTTGCTTTCTCGGGAATAATCGACAGCACATTTGCCGACGGCTCTGTTTCAAAGTGCAACGATAAAACCTCGGGCTGGACAATAGAGAGTCTTGAAGCTGCTGTATGTGATGTATGCGATCCCGAACAGGCAGAAAAAGAGAGCTTTATTCAGCTGAGTTTTGATGGCAAAAGTTCACTTGCAGTCGGCGACGAAAAGCTTTACTTTACCGATTCAACTTCAATCACAGCAGATAAAGGACAGTTTATTTGTCTGAAAATAAAATTCTCGGGCGGGAGATTGCCGTATCATCCCGAAAGCATAATTGCACTTTACCGCAAAAATGAAAACGGATGGGAACAGTCGGTTAATCTGCCTGTACCTGTTTTTACAGGTGTTGAGCGGGAGATAAAAAACCGAATCGCCTTTATCGGCGACTCAATAACTCAGGGTATCGGAAGTGTTTGGAATTCATATAAGCATTATGCCGCCTGCACCGCAGAGCTTCTCGGTGACGAAAATGCATACTGGGATATGGGTATCGGCTATGCAAGGGGAGCGGATATGGCTTTAAAGGGCATATGGCTTGAAAAGGCCAAGCAGAACGATATTGTTTCTGTCTGTTTCGGTGTAAACGATTTATTTCAGGGACGCACAGTTGAACAACTGAAGGCTGACCTTGATACCATTCTGACCGAGCTTAAGTCAGCAGGGTGCAGGGTTGTTATGCAGACCGTTCCTCCGTTTGACTACGGCGAGGAACACGAGAAAATGTGGCGAGAGGTGAATGCTTTCATCAGAAACACACTTGCTCCGAGAGCGGATGTATTCTTTGACAATAATCCGATTCTATGCGGAAACGGCAAGGACTCACCCGACGCAAAATACGGCGGACACCCGAACAATGAGGGACACCGCCTTTGGGCAGAGGCGTTGGCATCTGCGATAAAAAGCTTATTATAATCTGAAAGGATGAAAAATATTATGGGTAAAATTGTAGCAATCGGCGGCGGATTTGGCGGAAAATACGCTGATTTTCTTGTGCGACATATACTGTCACTCAGCGAAAAGGAAAAACCGAATTTCCTTGAAATTCCGACAACCTGCTATGACAGGTTTGATACATCTTTCTATTCACGTTTCTTTAACTGGGGATGTGAGGTTGACGCACTTTTTCTGACACACGATTACACAACGGAAGAAATTATTGCCGAGAAAATCCGCAAGGCTGATGTTATTCACGTTCCGGGCGGCAATCTCCGTTTTGTTTCCGAGGTGTGGAAAAAGACACACGCTGATAAATATTTAAAGGAAGCATTTGAGCAGGGCAAGGTTCTTTTCGGCGAGTCCTCAGGTTCAATGTGCTGGTTTGACAAGGGCTATGACGATTGCGGCCCCGAAAATGAATTTATGTTTGTTGACTGTCTCGGACTGATTCCGTACTGCAACTGTCCTCATTACGATTCAGAGGGCTGGCAGAGCTTCAATAATGCAGTTGATAAACAGCCGCTTTCTGCTATTGCGTGCGAAAATGATGCCGCAATCTGCTTTGTTGACGATAAAAGATATCTTCTTAAATCACCCGAAAGAGTGGATGCAAGATGCTGGTTTTTTGATGCGGAGGACGGCTACAAGAGATATGACCTTGACGCACACCCCGAGATACTCGCGGCTCTTTAAGAGGTTGTTATGGAGAAGAAATTTTTACTCGGAATTGATATCGGCGGAACAAAGTGTGCCGTAATTCTCGGACACGCAGGCGAAGCCGATGAAAAAATTATCGAGCGTGCCGCGTTTCCGACACTTGTTGAGCGTGGCTGGCAGACAGTTATTGACGAGATTATTCTCACAGCTGATAATCTGCTTAAAAATAACGGTGTCAGCACGGATGAGATAAAGGGTATCGGTATTTCCTGCGGAGGTCCGCTTGATTCTGAAAAGGGCGTAATAATGTGTCCGCCCAATCTGCCCGACTGGGATAATGTGCCGATAGTTGAGATGTTCAAAAAGCACTTCGGTGTAAAAACCAACTTGCAGAACGATGCCAATGCGTGCGCTGTTGCCGAATGGAAATACGGCGCAGGCAGAGGAACACGCAACTGCATTTTTCTGACATTCGGCACAGGAATGGGTGCAGGTCTGATTCTTGACGGCAGACTTTACTCGGGCACTAACGATATGGCGGGAGAGGTCGGTCATATAAGGCTTGCTGATAACGGACCTGTCGGATACGGCAAGGCAGGCTCTTTTGAAGGCTTCTGTTCAGGCGGCGGTATTGCAAGGCTTGCCGATTTTATGGCTAATACCGAGAAAAATATGAGCGCGAAAGACCTTGCGGAGCAGATGAAAAACGGAGATGATTTTTCACTTTCTGTTTATCAAAAATGTGCCGAAAAGCTCGGAATGGGACTGTCTGTGCTTATTGATATTCTCAATCCCGAGGTTATTGTGATTGGCAGTATCTATGCACGGAACAGAGATTTCTTCGATAAAAATATTATGCCTGTTATCAGAGCTGAGGCTCTTGAAAATTCGGCGGCGGTGTGCAGAATTCTGCCTGCCGAGCTCGGTGAACAGATAGGCGATTTTGCGGCACTCGGACTTGCCGAAATGGAGGATTGACATATGAAAATAATTGATACTCTTTTTGAAAGCTATCCTGCTATTGCGGATTGCAGAGCGGACGTTGAAGCCGCCTGCAATATGATTGTTGATTGCTATAATAACAAGGGCAAGGTGCTTGTCTGCGGTAACGGCGGTTCTGCCGCTGACAGCGAGCATATTGTCGGTGAGCTGATGAAGGGCTTCAATCTGAAAAGACCCATGCCCGAATGTCTGAAAGCAAAATTTGACGGCTTTGAAAACGGCAGACATATTGCCGACACGCTTCAGATGCCTCTGCGTGCAATTTCACTTGTCAGCCATACGGGTCTGATGACAGCGTTCAGCAACGATTGTGACGCTGACCTTATCTTTGCACAGCAGGTTCTCGGCTTCGGCGATGAGGGTGATGTGCTGATTGCGCTTTCAACCTCGGGTAATTCTAAAAATGTTGTATATGCCGCTGAAACCGCAAAGGTACTCGGGCTTAAGGTTCTCTCAATTACAGGCGGAAAGGACAGCAAGCTGTCTGCGCTTTCCGATGTAACAATCAAGCTCCCGAAGTTTACTCCGTTCGAGGTGCAGGAGCTGACGCTTCCTGTTTATCACGCACTTTGCGCGGCGGTTGAAGATAAATTCTTTGAGGAATAAAAATGGAACATTCATATAAAAATTTTCGTGATTTGGGCGGACTTCGTTGTGCCGACGGCAGTCGGATAAAGCACGGAATGATTTTTCGCTCGCCCGTACTTAATACAGAAAATAAATCGGATATTGACTTTCTTGAAAGTCTGAATCTTGATTGCATTATTGATTTCAGAAGTTCGGAGGAAATTAAGGAAAGACCTGACCCGACTCTGAAAAACTGTGAATATATACACGTGCCTGCTTTTGACGGCAGAAGGTATAAATACATTGTTGTCACAAAAACGGGAAAGCTCAGATGCATTACTCTCAGAGGTAAGCGCATCGGAAATTTGAAGCAGAATAAGCTTGATTCGTATATGGAAATGCCGTTCAGTCATGCCTATAACAGAATTTTTGAAGCAATGGACGAGGGCAAAAGGTTCGATTTTCATTGCACCGAGGGCAAGGACAGAACAGGTATAGCCGCTTTTCTTATCGAGCTTGCACTCGGCAGGGATGAGACTGAAATCAGAAAAGAATACCTGCTTTCAAACGAGTATCGTCCCAACAAGGACAGGTCGTGGCTTAAGTACATAGGAGTGCCGAAATCGCTGATTGCCGACATTGCCTTCTGTGAATCAACGCATGATGAACTGCTCGATTTGTCAGAAAAAATGATACTTGAAAAATATAACAGCTTTGACGAATATCTTGAAAAAGAATTCGGGGTTACAGAGGAGCGCCGGAATAAGTGGCGTGAAATTTATCTTGAAAAGGAATGAGTTCTATGCTGTGGAACGGCTTTGAGTGCGTGGAGTTTGAGTTTGAAGAGTATCCTGCTCAGGTGATTTTACCGAAAATAAAAAAGGAAAAAGCAAATCTGCTTGTAAAAACAGAGTATTTCGGAGCTTTTCCCGAAACAGAAATCGCTCTGCTCGAACGGGGATACTATCTGTGCTTTATTGAGAATGATAACCGCTGGGGAACGGATGCCGACCTTGACCGCAAGGCAAGATTTATTAAGTTTGTTGCGGAGAAATACAATCTCTCTCAGAAATGTATTCCTGTCGGTATGAGCTGTGGCGGTCTGATTGCAGTTAAGCTTGCGGCTGAATATCCCGAGCTGATTTCCTGCCTCTACATTGACGCACCTGTTATCAATTATATGAGCTGTCCGTGCGGCTTCGGCAGGGGTAACAGCCTTGGCGCAGATAATACGGAGATTCTGAACGCACTCGGACTTGAAACTATTGGCGAGCTTATGGCTTACCGTGATATGCCGCTCGACAGACTTCCGAGCCTTATCGAAAACCGCATACCTGTTATTATGGTTGCGGGCGACAGCGATATGACTGTGCCGTATGACGAAAACGGACTTTTCCTTGAAAGAGCATACAGAAAAACCGATATCGACTTTGCGGTTTATATCAAGGCAGGCTGCGACCACCATCCGCACGGTCTTGAAAATCCTGAACCTGTAATTGATTTTATTGAAAAGCACTCATTCTGAGAGGTGAGATTATGTTTGTGAAGATAGCTGCATTTTTTGCCGCATTTGTAATGCTGTTTGTCAACTTGTTCTCGGTTCAGCCGACGAAAATCGAAAGCGGAGATGTCCTTATTGAGAAACAGCCCGAAGAAAATGTTCTGCGTACATATGACGAGCTGAACGGTGCTGCAGGCTCAAAATTTTACATCGAGCGACCATCTGACAAGCTCAATGTTGTCAATGCATCCGACTTCGGAATGAACGCTGATTCTGACGATAATTATGAGGCTTTGAAATCGGCTCTTGCTTACTGCAAGGCTAACAGCGGAACGTGTCTGAAAATTGAAAGCGGAATTTATAAGGTTAATAACAGACAGACCTTCAGCCTTAACGGCTTTAAGGATGTTCTGATTGACGGCTCGGGTGCTGTACTTGTTTTTTCAAATGTTGTCAGCGGCTTCAGCATTTCCGACAGCGACTGCGTTGAATTCAGAAATATTAAATTCGATTGGGACTGGGATAAGCGTCCGCTCTCAGATATTGTTACGGTAAAAAACGCGGACAGCAAGCATAACGAGCTTGATTTTGTTTTCCGTGACAGAGAAGCGGACGAGAACACAATTTTTTCCGCAATAACTCAATGTGACCCCGAAACATTTACATACGGCGCAATGAACAGTGCAAAGGAGAACTATATCTATCAGCACCCCGAATGTATAGAGTCGGTAACAAAAACTGATAAAAATGTTCTTCACGTAAAGCACGACGGCTCATTTTCAAAGTTCAAGAACGGCGAAACATACATTTTGAGACACTATGTTTATGATGTGAGCTTTATGCTTCTCAGCGCAAGCCAAAACGTAACCTTTGACGGTGTTTCTGTTTACGGCTATCCGGGTTCGGGCTTTGTTGTCAACAACAAGACTTCACATTTTCAGATTATTAACAGCTTTATCGGAGCAAATCCCGAATTTGCCGAGACCCGTCACACGTCACTCGGCGCAGATGCAATTCACATTGTCAACACAAACGGATGCTTTAATATTTCAGGCAACGACATCAGCGGACAGGGTGACGATGCGCTGAATGTCCATGACGGACTTGGCTGTGTCGAAGAGGTCAGCGGCAATCAGATTAAGCTGACCGCAAGCGCAATGTTTATCAATGTCGGTGATACATTAGGCTTCCGTGATGATAAATTCAATGCGACAGATTTTACCGCAGTAGTAACTGAGGTCAAACAGCTCAGCTATGATTCATATGTGCTTACCTTTGACAAAAGTTTTGAGGAAATTATTGATAAAAACTATATCGCATACAATACCGCTTATGACAGCGGAAATTATATTGTAAGCAACAATTATATCCACGAAAACCGTGCAAGAGGTCTGCTCCTTCAATCGTCGGACGGCATTTGTGAAAACAACCGCTTCTATAAAACAGAAATGCAGGCGATTAAGGTTGTTATGGATATCAGCCGCGGCTTGTGGTACGAGGGCAAGGGCGTTGACCGCCTTGTTATAAGAAACAACAGCTTCGAAATGTGCGATTATATCGGACTTGGTGAGGTTATAACAATCGGCACAAACCTTGACGGCAAAACCGCTGAATCACAGCCGTTTACAAATATTGAAATAACTCAGAATACATTTAAAGATTTTTCAAAATATGCAATCAATGCGAACAATGTCAACGGACTTGTGTTCGCTGAAAATACTGTTGAAGCAGGTAAAGAATTCCCACGCAAAAACGGCAGGGGAAAGGCATACTTCGGCAGATACTGTTCAAACGTCACATTTGAAAATAACAGCTGGTCACCGAAATATAAACAGACGGCGAAGGCTGAAACATTGGAAATGTGGGCAAGAATAAATTCACAATCACTTTAAGAGGGGTGTAAAAATGAAAAAGGTTCTTCTTCCCGAAAAGGGCGAAAACGTAAATTATTACAGAGCGAATCTGCATTGTCATTCGACAATTTCCGACGGCAGTAAAACTCCCGAACAGCTCAAGGCTGACTACAAGGCTCACGGTTACAGTATTCTTTCGATTACTGATCACGAAGCTTTTATTACTCACAATGATATGACTGATGACAACTTCCTTATGCTTAACGGCTACGAGCTTGGCGTCGACAGCGACGACGGAAGAGTGTGTCATATCTGCCTTGTATCGCTTGATAAGGATAATGACACGCAGGTCTGCTATCACCGTTCGGAATATATCGGCGGCAATCCTGCAAAGCACAGGAGTGAAATTCATTTTGATGAAACCAAACCTGACTTTGTTCGTGAATACACACCTGAATGTATCAATGAAATGATAAAAACAGGTGTTGAAAACAACTTTTTTGTAACATACAACCACCCTGTCTGGAGTCTTGAAAGCTATCCCGATTATATGCAGTTTGAGGGTATGCACGCAATGGAAATTATGAACTATGCTTCAATTGTTGCAGGCTGGGACGATGATAACGGACATTGCTACGAGGATATGCTCCGCGGAGGAAAGAGACTTTTCTGCATCGGTGCTGACGATAACCACAATCGTGTTCCCGACACGAACCCGAAGTGCGGTTCTTACGGCGGATATATTATGATTGCCGCACCGTCACTTACCTATGAGGACGTTGCAAAGGCATTGAAAAACGGCGATTTCTATGCGGCATACGGTGACTATGTGCGCAATGCTCCCGAGATTTATTCGCTCGAATATGAGGACGGAGTTGTAAGAATAAAAACAAGTGATGCTCGACTTATCTCCTATATGCCCGACAACAGAGCCAATAAATGCGTTAACGCACCTGTCGGCGAAGCTGTAAATGAGGCTGAGTTCAAGGTGCATGAAAAGACAAATTGGTTCAGAATTGTTGTCACCGATGACCTCGGATATAAGGCATACACAAACGCATATTTCATAGACGAATTAGAAGCGGAGGACTGAAATGGAAGAAATTGAACTTGAACTTTATCTTGTACGTCACGGTGAATCAATGTCAAATATCGGTGCGGACGGTGAGCTTTCATACGAACTGAAATCGGATTCACCTCTTTCGCCTAAGGGTGAAAGACAGGCGGAGCTTCTCGGAGAATATTTTTCTGAATATTCGCTTGATTATCTGATGTCGAGCGGTCTGCGCCGTGCGCTGCAGACGGCATATCAGGTCGGAATACATCAGCCCGAGAACGGTGCAAGAAAGGTAGAGGTGCATAGGATTTTTACCGAGCGCAACACCGAATGCAGAAGCAGAAGCATTGAGGAAATTCAGCAGGAGCTTCCGATAATGATACCTGCCCTCGGAACAAAGCCCGAGGACGGTACAGTTCATCAGGGAGGGGACGATACCGACGAGATGACATTTGCAAGAGCCCAGGAGGCGGTGAAGTATCTCAGAGAGCGTTTTCATAACGGTGAAAAGGTTATGGTTGTTGCCCATGCTGCGTTGATAACAGATATGTATCTTGATATGCTCGGACTTGACAGGATACAGAAGTTCGATCCCTCGTTCTATAACACAGGCATAACAAAGATTGTGTTCTTCAGAGAGGGTACGGCTCCGTATGCGGACATCTATCAGGTGTATCACAATGCGGTTCCTCATCTCTATGCCGAAATGCCTGAATTCAGATTCTGAACAGGTGATACTATGGCAAAAATAAGTGAAATTGATAAAAATTTTGCTGTTGTCAGCAAGATTGAAAAGGAAAATATATCGTGGCTGAGTTCGCACTCGGATTGTTTTACGGTTAAAGGTGTATTCTTTGACGGCTACTGTTACAGACGTATGCCGGGAGAAATTGCCGAAAAGGTAAGCAGTGGTGTAGCTTATCTTAACAACCATACATCGGGAGGCAGAATACTGTTTGAGACAGATTCTCCCTATGTCGCGCTTTCAACAAAAGGGCTGACTGACAATATGCCGCATATGCCGTTTACAGGCTCAAAGGGATTTGACCTTTATCTTTTTGAAAACGGAGAGTTTGTTTATTACCGGACATTCACTCCGACGTGTGAAAAAACAGCGGACTTTGAAAACATAGTGGAATTTGGAGACAGCCGTAAGAGAAAAATTATGATTCATTTTCCGCTTTACGGTGGTGTCAGCGAGCTGAATCTCGGATTTGACAGCGATTCATCTGTTGAGCCTTTTAACCCGTATAAAGAGGGCGAGCTGTTTGTTTATTACGGTTCGTCAATCACACAGGGCGGATGTGCTTCACGTCCCGGAAATAATTTCCCTGCGATTGTCTCAAGAAAAACCATGTCGGATTTTCTGTGCCTCGGTTTTTCGGGTAATGCACACGGCGAGGATGAGATGATTGAGTATATCGCAAATCTGCCAATGTCGGTGTTTGTTATGGACTATGACCACAACGATATGGGCGAGCCTGAAAAGCTCGCTGTCAGACATCCGAAGCTTTACAACGCAGTCAGAGCAAAACACCCCGATATTCCGATAATCATTATGAGCGCTCCGTGGTCAAAGGAACTTGAAGCAATGAAGAAAATCAGCCGCAAGGTGGTTTTTAATACATATGAAAACGCAAAGAAAAACGGCGATAATGTTTACTTTGCGGACGGAATGAACTTTTTCAGCGGTGAGTATGCCGACTGTGCAACGGTTGACGGTTGTCATCCTAATGATTACGGCTTTGTCAGAATGGCAGAGGCTGTGCTGAAAGTGATAAATGAAAACAATCTTATATAAAATGAACAAAGGAGAGGCAACATCAAACTGCCTCTCCTTACTATATTTATTTGTTAAAGAACATCTTTATTTGCAACAACAAATGTGTATCTTTCCATGATTGACATTCCGCCATGACCGTATGTGCTTCCGCCGTGGTCAGTTGTGATAATGATGAGCCAGTCCTCTGTATCGTATGTCGGACGAGCCTTTATTGTGTTGAGAATCTCAAGACCTGTTTCCTCAGCCTCATAGAATGCTGCGGGATAAGTTTTATTGTAGGGTGAAAAGCCCTTGTCGTGACCTATGTGATCTGTGTACTCGAAAATTGAGAAGATGAAGTCTGAGCAATCATCCTTTTTAAGGTCAGCAAGAACATTTGCCTTTGTGCCGTCATCATCACCTGCACGGAGATAATCAGCGTTGATTCCGTTCTTTTCAATGTAGTTCTTCTCGGAAATGTATGTTGTGTCATCACCTGAGAAGTGACCGCCCCACGATACATAGAAAGCGGAGCTGTTAATTGTCTTGTTCTCTACAAGTGAGAGCAAGAGGGTCGGGTATTCATCAGACTTAACAATATCATTATCTGTAACGCCGTGCTTGTCAGCCCATACGCCTGTCAGCATTGTGCACCAGCCCGGAGCTGTTGAGGTTGCCTGAGAGTTCCAGTCAGGGAACTTTCTGCCGCCGCAGTATGCGAGGAATGCTTCGCCGCCGTTATCGAGAATTGTACCGATTGCGCTCGGATGCTCGCTGTCGATTATCGAAAGCATATCGGCACGGCATCCGTCATAACCGATTACGATAGCCTTTTTAGCTGTCTTCCCCTCGGGAAGCTCAGACTCAAAGTGATTTTTGAAAATGTTATAGAGGTCTGTCTGCGGAACTGCTTCCTTAAGCGTATTTTCGTAACAGTCAATGTTTTTGATTGTACGCTTGTAACGGAGAATTGAGTCAAATCCGTTACCCATAAATATCGCTCCGACAAGATAGCCTACTGAGATTACCAATACTGCAATGCTTCTGAAAAATGATAAGATTTTCATAACTTTTCTCCTTTTAGATTATTCTATAATTGCGGGTGCGCCGAGAATGCCGATACGTCTTAAAACATATTCGTATGTCCAGTTTGCGCCTTCGCTTCTCCATGCTCCCGGTCCGTGCCAGCTTTCTGTTTCATTAACAAGATGAACAGGGCCGAATGTGTTATAGCGATGAATGTAAAGAGTGATTTCAACCTCGTGCTCGCCGTCAGCAAGTCCGTCAACGGTGAGGATATAAGGCGGATAAACAATGTTGCCCTTTTCCACACCGTCAACCTTAACCGAAATTGCAGCACCTCTGTACCATGTAGCACGGAGCTTGATTTTGCCGATCTTTGCGTCAGCCTTAAATTTGTAGGTGATATTTCCGCCATAGAACGGGAAGCCCTGCGGAATAAGGTCACCAAAGCCGACTTTTTCGGGAAGCTCGGTCAATGTTGCCTCGTTGCCGACAAGCTTAACACCGAAATCACCGAGAATGAACATATTCTCAATTGAAACTTTTTCGCCATAAGCATAGGTGATTTCAAGTGTATTTTTACCCTTGACAATTTCAGGGAGGTTAACGGTGAAAATGGAGATATCAACGTAGTTTCCTGTGATATCCTTTGCAACATTTTTGCCGTTGAATACAATGCTCTCAGCTTTATCAGCTTCTTCAAACGCAAAAACTGCACCGGAATAATCAATATCGCTGTTGAACGTGAATTTAAGAGTGAGCTTGTCAACGGTCGGAACCTCGCCTGTTACCCACGGCTGAACAATCTGTCCGCCACGCTTGGGAAGCCCGAGCTTTTCACGGCAGATGTTGTCAAGTCTGAGTATCTCTTCTTTCGGGGAGAAGTCTGCGTCACCCGACAGCTTGTACTCAGCCATATCAAGAAGAAGCACGTTCTTTTCCGAGAGCTTGTAGTCGGCAAATGTAGGAACGGTTTTTCCCTCGGGAACGGACTCAAACTCGTCATCTGCTTTTGCTTCGGATTTGCCTTCAATGAGCTTGATAAGAAGTGAATCGTAGGCAAATACACGTTTTTCGATGATTGTCTTTCCGTTTCTGTATGTAACGGTGAGCGGCTCAACTGTGCCGTCATATGTATTGTAAAGCTCGGGGATGAATTCTCCCTCAACCGTAATTCTTACAAGGTCACCTCTGTTGATATCCTTGTTGAAAGGCTCCTGATCATGACATACAAACAGCCAGCTGCAATCGTTGTCCTTGCGAAGCTGATAAATGAGATTGTCGGAAAGTCTGCCGTTTGCGTATCTGATTGTAACTGTGCGGTTATTTTCAAGTGCTCCGAGAATTGAAGCACTTGAAAAGTCAACATTTACGCTCTTGTCAAACAGCTTTTTGCCCTTGTCGGACTCAACAGCATCGCAGAGGTACGGAGCATCGCCCATAAAGATGAGGTTACCGCCGTCAGCTTTAAACTGCTCAAGACGTTCGATTGTTGTTGAACGGAGAGTTTCACAGCCGGGAACGATAACTGCGTCATATTCCATTTCGCCGACCTTGAGCGGAGCCGAACCCTTTTCACAGAGCTGAGGAAGAAGAGACTCAGAAATGAAGTTGAAGTCGATACTGCCCTCGAGAAGCCATTTTGTGATATTTTCAAATCGTTCATTAAGGCTCTCACGAAGAAGAGCGGTTTTGTCGTTCGGACCCCAATGAAGCCAGAAACTTTCAATCGGATGAATAACCGCAACCTTAACAATGGGCTTACCTCGTGTAAGTGCGGTATTAACTCTTGCAAAGTGGTCTTCGATTATATTATATTTTTTGTACCACGGAGACTGATAGTGGATTGAAGCGGGATAGTCGCGCTTTGCTTCGCCGCCCATTGCGTACCATGAAAGATGGGGGACACGGATAGTTACACCGAGTGCCGCCTGCCAGTCGCCCTGATACTTGTATGTGCGGAAGTCGCAGTCCCATCCTGTAACACCGTAAAGCTCAGAGAGCATACCCTCATAGCCGAACTGATGAACGGCTGACTGAGCCTGCTTTGCGGTTGTAAGCTCAGTGCGGTTGCAGAGCATATCAATACCCGGAAGGTCAAAGCCACGGTATGAGCGCATAGCTTCACCGAGTGCTGCACACTGACTGTGAAGTGTCGGTTCTTCCATCATATGACCTGTGAGCGCAATATTATTTTCACGGCACCAACCGCCGACAGTATCGGCAAACGAAACTGCGAAAAGCTCAGCGATAAAATCGTGATAACGGTAGCGGTTAAGTGACGGCTTTGAGTTGGGAAGATCCCAGAAAAGCTCGGGCAGGGTGTCAAAAATATCTGCGCCGTAAGCTTCTTTGTAAAGCTCGGGAACCTTGTCAGTCCACGGCAGAGTAATATCCATCTCATCAAATGAGTTGTTCATGATTTTTTTACGTGTGAACTGCGGCTCATCGGTGAAAATTGCGGGAACTGTCTTATCAAATTCTGCACCTGAGCTTTCTTTGTATCGCTCGTGTGTAACCTCGATAAAACGCTCGATTGCTTCCTTGCTGAGCGTATCGGCGTAAGCCTGACCGTTATACCAGTTGCTGTTGGTGCTGATTTCAAGCAGAGCATACCACTTTGTTCCATCGGCGATGTCTTTTTCGTCAATGCGCTTGTAACTCTTAAGGAAGCCGTCAGCGTCAAGGACTACATCATAGCAGGCGAGGAGCTTGCCCTTACCGCTTCTGCCGCCCTCTGCACGGGAATCGTCCGAAGCGTAAACCTCAGCCTCTTTTGTCGGAGTGAAAAGCAGACTGCGTGCTCTGTATTTTGCGTCACAGGTAACAAGTCCGCCTGCCGCACCCGAGGGCCATCTGTCCTCGTCATAGAGCCATGCAAGCATTTCCTCTTTCTTAGCCTTGTTGATACAGTCATTGACTAACTGCATATACTCATCGCTGAGGTACTTGTTCTTAAGCCCCGTTCTTACGTGCATATGAAAGCCGCCGAGACCCATTTCCTTGAAAACGTCAATCTGACGTTCAAGCTCTTCCTTGGTCAGATAGCTGTTCCAAGCCCAGAACGGAGTCCCGCGGTATTCACTTGTGGGATTTTCAAAAAGCTCCTTTTTAAGAGAAGCTTCGCTGTTCTTTTTGTATAACATAAAAATTCCTCCTCAGAATTTTATTTCATAAGTTTTTTTGCAAGACTGCCGACGCTGAAGCAGATGTGATTTGCCTGTGCTTTAACTTCGGGTCTGCCTGTTGCCATTGCCCAGCCGTCAAGCTGTTTAAGCATATCGAGGTCATTGTAATCGTCGCCGACAACTGCGCCTTCGTTCTCACTGAGACCGTAATGAGAAAGAATGTGTCTGACACCGTTTGCCTTTGTTGCGCCTTTTTTGCCGATATTGACGTGCACACCGTTTACAACGGCATTCACTTTGTCGCCAAGCTGATTGTTGATTATGTCCGCTACCGCCAGAGCCTGTTCGTAATTCTCATACGTGGCGTAATACTGATGATAAAAATCCTCGTCACCTGTTTTGTCATAATGAAGGCATCCGTCAGGATTTTGTTTAAAAATCCCCTTGATTTCTTCAAAAACATCACGCGGAATGAAATCCTCATGGATGGTGTTTCCGTCGCCGTCGGCAACGAGAGCACCGTTATAGAGTATAAGAAAATCGGGTTTGAATTTCTTCTCCTTTACGGTTTGAAAAAAATTAAGACCTCTGCCTGTGACTATACCGAAATAACGTCCCGATTCCTGCCACTTTTTAATCAGCTTTCTGTCATTTGTGGTTATCTGTCCGTTTCGGTAAAAAGTACCGTCAAAGTCAGACGCAATCAGCTTTTTTGACATAAATTTCCCTCCGATATGTGCTACATATAATCATATTTGATAAAATTTATTTTGTCAATAGCTAATCAGCCCTTGACGTAAAAGAAATGAAAAAGTATAATAAACATATCAAAATCCGGAGGTAACAAAATGAGCGAAAAGAAAATTAAAAACGATAATGTCGCACAGGCGATAAAATTTGCGCTGTTCTCGGCATCCGCAGGTATAATTCAGGTTGCTTCTTACGCAGGACTTGTAGCTATTCTTAAGGCTGTCACAGGACAAGAGCCGAAGCATTGGGTATGCTATCTTCCGTCGCTTATTCTTTCAGTTTTGTGGAATTTTACATTCAACCGCAAGTTTACTTTTAAATCAGCAAACAACGTTCCCGTTGCAATGCTTAAGGTTGCGTTGTACTATCTGGTGTTCACACCGCTTTCAACTTATCTCGGCCACGTTGCCGAGCTTGCAGGAGTTATCAAGCCTGTTATTGAGGGCTCAAGTATGCTTGTGAATTTTGTGACTGAATTTATATATGACAAATTTGTTGTTTTTCGCGGTTCGGAGAACACAAACGATATAGCAAAAAAGGAAAGAGAAAAGGCAGAGAAGAAATAAGATAATATAAAGTAATGGGGCGGTTCAAAGTGAACTGCCCCAATTTTTTTAAAGTATGAACTTGTTAATGAAATCTACTGTGTACTTTACGCCTGCTTTGCCTCGCTCTGTATCAAAACGCCATGCGGCTGAATGCGGTTCGATTGAAAGACATCCGTCATATCCGCGTGCGTAAAGTGCCGCAAAGATTGAACCCCATTTAAGGTCATCCATTCCTGCCGGCGGATCGTCAACACCTCTGCCGCCTGTGCGGACTGTGCCCTTGATATGTACGTGAGCAAAGCGGTCGCCCCAGTCGGAGATTTCCTGCATATAGTTTCTGCCCGCGTTATAGCTGTGCGAAGCGTCAAACTTGATCTTCAGCTCGGGAAGTTCTCCGAGAACAATTTTCCACGCTTCCATATTGTTGATAAAATTGTTCCAGTCGCAGTTGTAAACAGCGATATTTGTGCCTGTGCCCTTAGCCGCGTCAAGCATTCTGCCGAAAATTTCAATTGCGGCTGTGTAGTTCTTATAAAGGGAAACAGAATCGTCATAGTTGCATCCGCATACAAACGTGGGAGATCCGCAGGCGATAGCATCGTCAAGATTCTGCTTTACAATAGCGAATTCCTCTTCGTTAACCTTGCCGCCCTTGTTCATTTCAGCGTTCCAGCGACCGAGAGAACCGATGTAAAGTCCTGCCTCCTTAGCGTCAGCAACGTACTGAGCCATGTTCTGAGTGCAGAGAGTTGATTCATCATTGTTGTTGTTGCACATTTCAATGAAAGAAAGTCCGAGACTCTTGACATATGCAAGAGATTCTTTTGTCGGACGGTTGTTTATAATACCGAGTTTCATCATTTTTTATTACCTCCAAAGTCAGGTTAAGTATACTTTATCAAAATCTGTTTGATTTTACAAGTGAAAAGTGGTAATATATTACCGATTTTTTTAAAAGAGATGATTAAATTGAAAAATCAGAATAAATCAGCCGACGAGCAGTTCCGAAAGATGACGGAAACACCTGTCGGTAAGCTTATACGCAGTCTTGCTGTGCCGACTGTAATCAGTATGATGATAAGCATGATTTATAATGCGGTTGATACTTACTTTGTGTCAAAGCTCAGCCTTGAAGCGAGCGGTGCAACAGGTATTGTTTTTACACTTATGGGCATTATTCAGGCATGGGGCTTTACCTTCGGACACGGAGCAGGAAGCAATATTAGCCGTCAGCTCGGGGCAAAGGATTTTGACTCGGCAAAAAGATACAGTTCAACAGCATTTTTCTATGCGTTCTTCACAGGACTTGTGATTGCAGTTGTCGGACTTGCGTTTGTCAATCCGTTTATGAAGCTGATCGGAAGCACCGATACAATTCTGCCTTATGCGAGAACATACGGAAAATTCATTTTGCTTGCAGCACCTGCAATGGCGGCGTCCTGTGTGCTGAACAATATTCTTCGTTACGAGGGAATGGCAAAGCTTGCAATGGTAGGACTGACAACAGGCGGCGTGCTGAATATGATTCTTGACCCGATTTTTATTTTTGCTTTTAATTTAGGTATAGCGGGCGCAGGAATGGCAACAACGATTTCGCAGTATATCAGTCTCGGTATTCTGTTGAGCGTTTTCCTTTTGAAGAAAACACAGAGCAGGATTTCAATTAAGTATGTCAGTCTTAAGCCCTCCGTTGTCGGCAATATTATTGCGACAGGCATACCGAGCTTTGCCCGCCAGTCGCTCAATTCTGTTTCGACAATGGTGCTCAATATCTGCGCCAAGCCGTTCGGTGACCCCTGTATTGCCGCAATGGGAATTGTCGCGAAATGCTCAATGTTCATTTTCAGCGTTGCGGTCGGAATCGGACAGGGCTTTCAGCCTGTTTCTTCGTTCAATTACGGTGCAAGGAAATTCAACCGTGTGCGTGAAGGCATAATCTTCACACTTAAGTTCGCAACGGCAGTTGTCGCTGTGCTTTCTGCAATTATGTTTGTGCTTTCACCTCAGGTTGTTGCACTTTTCCGCTCGGAGCCGGAGGTTGTTGAAATCGGAACGCATGCACTCAGATACCTTTGCGCTGCACTAATTTTCCTGCCGACAATCATGATGGCAAATATGACATTTCAGAGTGTCGGACTTACAGGCAGAGCTTTCTTCCTTGCCTGCGCGCAGAACGGACTTTTCTATATTCCGCTTATTCTCATTTTTCAGAAGATTTTCCGTCTCGGCATTTTCGGAATTGAAATTTCACAGCCTGTTGCATATGTTCTTGCCGCAGCGGTTTCCGTTCCGTTCCTCGCTTCATTCACAAAACAGCTTAAAATAAGATGGCAGGAAATATCCGCAGAAAAATAACGAAACCGCCTCAACGATTTCAGGTCGCTGAGGCGATATTTTTATGCTTTTTTGTAAGTGTGGTAATATGTCTGCTCGTTTTTTCGTTATGCTGATACTGATTGTGCTTTGAAAAATTTTTTTGAATTTTGAAAAATGCTGTAAAGTATGATATAATATTAAAATAAGCTTAAATTGTAAGGAAGTAATGCTATGAAAAAGGCATTTGCAGTTTTTATATGTTGTACGGTACTGCTTACCTGTCTTTGCTTTTCTTCGTCAGCGGTTGAAGAAAAGACTGTATTGTATCTGAATTACGGTAATATCACAATCAGTGATAATGCGATTTCAGGATATGACAAAGACGGCAAATCAGTTACTCAGACAAATCCGATGGGTTACATAATTACTCAAAGTAACCCGAAATCCGTTTTAAACAAGGGTATTACGGTCAATTCCGCATACTGTGATATTGAGCTTGTTAATCTGAACATTAACAGATTCAACGAATATGACTGCGCTCTGGCGGTACAGAAAACTTCGGATATTACAATTACGGTATCGGGTGAAAATCATCTTGTTTCCGGTTCGTCCCGTGCGGGACTTGAGGTCGGTCTTAATGCAAAGGTTACAATCAACGGTGACGGTGTGCTTTATGCTCAGAGCAGCTTGCAGGCAGGAATCGGAGGAGGAAACGGTCAGCCGAACGGTACACTCACGATTGATTCGGGAACGATTTATGCGACAGGCGGAACAGACGGATACAGCGCAGGAATCGGCGGAGGTTCATCGGGTCATGGCGGAAATATTACAATAAACGGTGGATATATATGTGCTGTCGGCGGTCTTTATGCGGCAGGAATCGGCGGCGGATTTATGAGCGGCGGCGGTAATATTACTATAAACGGCGGTGTTGTTACCGCAACGGCAGGCGATAACGGTGCAGGTATAGGCGGCGGCTATATGTGCGGAGGCACAACAAATATTGTCATAAACGGCGGAAGCGTAAAAGCTTCGGGCGGCACAGGCGCGGATGATATCGGTGTCGGTATGAAGGCTAAAGCGGCTTTTTCCGGTGTTCATAATTCAGACGGAAATATCGTTTCTCCTGTTCGTTTCACTTTAAGCGATTATAGTAAAATCTATGTTAACGGCATTGTCACCTCACCGATTACAATGGCTCACCCCGATGACGCTTCGCTTTATCTTTATGCGGACGGTACATCAAAAATTATAACTGTATATATGACTGACGGTTCTGTTAATTTTTTCAGCTATAATGATGCGGATGTCGAGAAAATATATCCGTTTGGTGACGGCTGTGAGAGATTTTATGATAAACTGATAATCAACGGTAAATCAGGAATATCAGTTTCAGACGGCTTCTCAATAGAGAATCAAACTGATTTGATTCACGGCTCTGTGCGAGTGGATTCGTTTGATACAGTTCTGCGAGGGGATGTGAATTCTGACGGTGAACTGAACGGTATGGACGCAGTGATATGCGGCTGTGTTGTGAATTCCATGATTTCCGACTCTGTTACAGTTAAGCTGTCGGATACCGACGGCAACGGCGAAATAAATGAGAATGATGTTGAATTGCTTGTTCAATGCGGACTGGGAGGTAGTTGAATTTGTTTAGTGCTTTAATAAATTATTATCCGTATATAATAGTTTTTTCTGTGTTTAATATTATTATTTCTTTATTTTATTTTGTATACGGATGGGTTGTTTACCGAAAAAAAGCAAAAAAAATTAAACACTCCAGCCTGTCACCGCAACAGAAAATCTTTCTTGCAAACAGAAATTTTAAAAATGTTTGCTATGTATGGATAAAAAAGTTCGGCGCAAAAATCCGAAACTTTTCTTTTGCTTATCTGATTCTTTCCGAGATTATATGCTTTGTTGCGGTATGGCTTACAGGAAAATGCGTTCTGATTTGCCGCATATCATTTTTTACTGCAATATTTCTGCTTTTATTGTGGGGATTCTTGCTGTATTATTATCGCAAAAAGAGCAAAATACTTGCAGAAGAACACAAGAAAAATCTTGAAAAAGCCTTGAAATTTTTTGCTGAATAAAGGAAAGAATTATGAACGAGTTATCTGAGATTTTTAAAGCCGCTCATGACGGCGATTGCATAACGCTTGAAAATAAAATATATGAGGCTGCACCTGAGGACAGCTTTTTGCTGGAAGGTTTTTTCTTCAGCAATACAGCAAAATATGAAGAGAATCCCAACGGCGAAAGATACTGTGCGATGTACCTTAACGAAAAAAGCAACATTACTATTGACGGAAACGGCGCGGTTGTGATGCTCCACGGAAAAATGACACCGTTCATTTTCTGCAAATGCCATAATATTGTTATGAAGAATATCTGCTTCGACCATTACCGCCCTACAATGAGTGAATTTACCGTGACCGACAGCGCACCCGGGTATGCCGAAATACATATCAATGATGAGTTTAAATACAGAATTGACGGTAATATGCTGTATTGGTGCGGTGATAACAATAAAAGCAATGAGCCTTACTGGGAAATTCCGTACAAAGGCAGGGGCGTTCTGACAAATGCATTTAATCCCTCCACTCAGGTGATTGGCGATATGATTTGCGGTGAGGGCGATTCGTGGGGCGGCTTTCCTGATATTGCAGAGCTGACAGAGCGGAGCAAGGGTGTTTTGCAGCTTCGTTTTCGTGATAAAAACCGTCATATCCCTGTCGGCACGGTTGCACAGACCCGTTCGATTAAGCGTGTTCAGACAGGCGGCGCAATCGACCGCTGCACAGATATTACTCTTGAAAAATTAAGAATAATGTCTATGAACTGCTTCGGCATTCTTGCGCAGAACAGCTGTAATATTCTTTACAGCGGACTTGACTGCACACCGAAGGAAGGCAGAACAATAGTGTCTGATGCCGATTTCTTTCATTTCTCGGGATGCTCGGGAGAAGTAAAAGTTCTTAACTGCAAGGCAAAGGGCGCGCACGATGACATTATCAATATTCACGGAACGCATCTGAAAATAATAAAAACGGACAGAGAGGATAATACGATACTTGTCAGATACAGCCATCCCGAGTCGTGGGGCTTTGAAGCCTACGAGGCAGGGGACAGAATCGAGTACGTATGCGGAAATACGCTTCTGCCCTATGGTGAAGCAACTGTTGCTTCAGCGAAAAAAATCAATCCGACGGATGTTCTCATAAAAGTTGATACTCTCCCTGACAGAGAGCCCGCACAGAACGATGTTATAGAAAATGTGACACGTACAGCTTCGCTGACAGTTGAAAATAATGTGTTTGAATGTATTCCGTCAAGAGCTATTCTCTGCACAACAAGAAAAGATGTTGTTATCAGAAACAACACGTTCAGAAATATGGGTGCGGCGGCTCTTTGCGTTGCGGATGATGCGAACTTCTGGTTTGAGTCGGGAAGAAGCAGAACTATTACGTTTGAAAACAATACGGTAATAAATTGCGCTGCAAGATATTCCGTGTGCGGTGATGATGTTATCAGATATGAACCTGTGGTTATGGATAAATCATCTTTAACTCCGGTGCATAAAAAGCTGATTCTCAGAAACAACCGTTTTATCAGCGGTACGGGCAGAAATTATAATGTCAATCTGAGCTATCTTGAAGAGTCGGTTATTGAAGGAAATACATCAAATGTTGAACTTGAAGTTTTACCGTTTTCAGGTTCTATGTCAATATAACCCTGAAAAAGAGATCCCCCTTTTAGATACATAAAGTACCTGAAAGGGGGACATTTAATCAACAAAAATTTAGTTGTATATATGCTGCTGTCAGTTTACCAGTTTACACAGGAAGCTCTGAAAGACTTTTCGTCAGCTTGTTTAATTCCGTTCTTGGTCTGCTTAAAGGTTCTTGAAATGTCAGGCCTTTTCATTACAATCTGGTTCTTTTTTCCTCCGACTATTGCTAAATTGACTGCTGTGAATAAAGGAACCAAAACGTTTACAACCTTTTTACCTGAAGGAGCAATGGTGTTCCAACAGGCACATGCGAAATCTCCGCAATTATCAAAAAGAAGTATATATGAATTTCTTGATGTTATCTTTTTTCCGATTGTTTTAAGCTGGTCGTAATTTATATCTTCATATATAGACCTTGTATGTCGTCCTACACTATTGAGGTCATCCGCCATAAAAGCTTCACCGTTGTAATAAGTTCCGCCGCCGTCTTTTCTTGTGTTGCGGAGTGAACCGACAGACATTTCCTCGTAAGGCTGCAAGGTAACATATCCAAGCGGAAGCTCATAAGGTGTTAAATTTACAAAGTATAACCAAACGTGACCGGTAAATGAATTTACAGTTAAACAAAGATAAACTCTGACAACCGGGGCGTTTCCCCATTCTTCTTCGTTGAATTCCTTAGATGCTTCTTCTTCCGGATTTGAAGGATTTTCTTCTTCTCCGGCTACAATTGAAAAACTACCTGTTGAGGACTCTTTAGCGAAAACCGTACACGAGAATGTCGTAATAAACAAGGCTATTACTAACAGAACTGATATTATTTTTTTTAGATTCATAAGAACTCCTCTTGCCAAAACATAAAAAATTTTTTAAATTATATCAACATATACATTATTCTGAAATTCAGTTAAGTCCAAAAGCTGATTCTACTGGCTTTTGGATTATGTTATTTGAAAATACATCTTGAAATCTTTTTATTGCAGACAATATAGGTATATCTTTCCATTGCCATGCAGTAGCCGTGAGAATGGTTGAATCCGCCGTGGTCAGTCGACATGATTATGAGCCAGTCCTCTTCATCATATGTCGGTCTTGCTTTTATCGAATCAACTATCTGCTGAGCGAGTCCGTCCTCAAAAGCAAAGGCATTCATATACTGTTCGTTGTCGGGATGGTAACCTGTTGCGTGACCGTATTCGTCAGTGCTTTCGTAAAGAGCAAAGATGAAGTCAGAACAATCATCACTCTGAATATCCGAAACAGCAAGCTTTGTTACTGCAACATCAATATCTGCACCAAGCTCCTCATATTCATTGGTTACAACATACTTTGCTGCATCAATATAGTTTGCGTTATAACCTGCATCTGCAGTGCTTGCAGCTTCGCTTTTAAGTGTAGTTTCAAGATACGAACCCCACGCTGAATAGAATGATGTTTTATCAGCAAGATTATCGTCAATAAGAGATTTCAGCAATGTGGGATACTTATCTTTTTTTTCGTAATCGTTCCAGAGTACACCTGTTTTGTAATAAAGCTCACCCGTAAGCATAGATGTCCAGCCTGGAGCGCTGTCGGTTGCCTGAATATTGTAGTATGGGAAGTTGATTCCGCCGGCATAGCTTAAATATGCGTGTCCGCCGTCATTGAGGACTGCATTTATCGCACTTTTTTCGTGTGTATCAAGGTCGCGGAATGTATCTGCTCTGACACCGTCGTAACCGATGAAAACAGCTTTTTTCACCTTTTTGCCCTCAGAAAGCTCAGAAGAGAAATGGTCTTCAATAATATCGTGCACGTTTCTTGCGCCTACTGCAGTTATTGTTGAATTCTCATAAACGGCAATATTGTTCAGACGTTTAAAATAATCAGCAGTAAAATCGCTGTAATAGCTTCCCGAAATCATATAGGAAAGCGTTACAATTGCAACAATTATTCGAGATAAGATAGCAACCATAATTAAACCCTCCAAAACTTTTGTTAATTTTGTGTAATTATACCAAAATTACACAAAGCTGTCAACATATTTGGTGTATAACGGTGGGCTGTTGAAATCTATTTCTTAAACGATTGAAATAATACACTAAATAAATACATTCAAATATATTATTTTGTAAATAAAGCACAAAAACGCTATTGACATACAATCTGAAATGCGGATATAATATTGTTAACGAAAAGAAAGGGGAAGCACTATGACAAAAATATTGTTTTTTTTAAAAAAGATGCTTGCAATTTTCTTCGGCGTATTCTTTATGTTTATGACTATCGGGCAGAAGGTTAACACCTTTGAGCCTCTTGATAAAGAGAATATCAAGCTTGATCTTACACTCATGTCAGATATCCATATGGAGGGTACGGTTTTTAAAAAGTTTGAAGTAATTCCAAAATGCTTCAACTCGCTTAACGGCGGTAAAAAATATATTGATGCTCTTGTAATTAACGGTGATAACTCAATATGCGCACAGAATATTGAAAATATGTTCTTTTACGGTGTGCTTAACAATGTTAACCCTATAAGGCCATATTACATCGCAACAGGTAATCACGATATCGGTAATAATGACGAGCAATTCGGTACCTTTGAGGAACTCAGAGAAAGACAAATCGGTTACGTTCAGAGCTTTGTTGACAAAAATGTCACCGAGCTTTATTACAGCGAGGTTGTAAAGGGTTATCGCCTTATTCTTTTAGGCCCCGATACTCCCGAATGCGGTAACCGCAATCTTTCGGATAAACAGCTTGACTGGTTTGAGGCTGAGCTTGATAAGGCGGCGGAAAGCGGACTTCCGATTTTTGTTTTCAACCATTATCCCTGCTGTGTTATAGGCGAGGGATACGACAGATATATCAGCCTTTTGAATAAGTATGATAATATTTTCCTGATTGTCGGTCATGCACACAGCGCACCGATTTTCGGAACAGTTCCGGGAGAAAAGGGAACTCCTGAAGTCTGGATTCCGAGCATTACAAGCAACAACGACGGAACAACAGGTTACGGCTATCAGATGGAAGTTTATGATAATACGGTAACATTCAGAACCTATGATTACTACACAGGCACGTATACAGGTACTGATATGACCTACACACTTAAATGATGTTTTATTAAACTTAAAAGAGAGGATGATTTGTATGAAAATCATAAGCAAACTGCTTGTTCCGTTTGATGTTATCGCTGTTCTTTTAGCTGCTGTGATTGGCCTGAGCAATGGCTTGTGCTGCGGTATAGGACAGGTGATTGGCGGAAATGTAACTGAGGGATTTCCTCAGACTCCGAATGATTTTGTACCCACAGTACGTTTTGTTGTTTTTACTGATTCACACAATAACAACGCTCGTGTGGGTGAGATGATAGACACCGCTTATGAGATGTTTGACGATGCCGAACCGTATAAGGGTATTGACGCTGTTTGCTGTCTGGGAGATTTTTCAAGCATCGGTACAGAACCCGATTACGATGCTTTTGTTTCCACTCTGAATGAACATATCCGACCTGAAACCAAGTCTATCTGTATTTTGGGAAATCACGAGACCAAGCAGGATTACTCACGCGAGATGTTCCGTGAAAAGTTCGGATATGAACCGGACAGCGTAACGGAGATAAACGGGTTTTCGTTTATCGCTCTGTCAAGCTATCCGCACGTTACAGAGTGGACATATCCGCGCAGCAGCATTCATTGGGCTGAAAAGCAGTTAGCGGCTGCCGAGGCTGAAAATGACGGCAGAGCAATATTTGTATTGCAGCATCCTCATAACTTTGCTACTGTTTACGGCAGTTCATTCTACTGTGAGCCTCAGCTGAATAATGTTTGGAGCGGTCATAGCAAGGTTGTCTGTTTCAGCGGACATTCTCACTTCCCGTCGTCCGATCCCCGCAGCTTGAATCAGTCCAATTTTACAAATGTCGGCTGTGGTGCAATTAACCGCTTCGAGCTTGAAAAGAACAGCATAATTAACCAGCATCCCGCAAACTGCGACAAGGCGGCTGAGTTTACTGTTGTAGAGGCTGATAATGACGGAAGCGTTCGCATTCTCGGTTACGATCTGAATTCGGGAACTTGCTACCGTGACGCATATATTGATGATGTGAATGATGTAAAGAATTACACCTATTCATATAAAAATATGAAGCATAATGATCCTGCACCTGTGTTCGATGACGAAGTTGCCTGCCGTGCCGTAAAAAATGAAAACGGTGATTGGATTCTTTCCTTTGACGAGGCAGAGGACAATTTCATTGTTCACAGCTATACCGTTAAAATCACCGACGAAAAAGGTAAACGTGTTTACAAAGAAAAGCTTCTGAATGATTATTACTACTTCGATGGTGACAATATCGCGGACTTCAATATCGGTGCCGATACTCTTCAGTCGGGCAAAACATATAATGTCAGAATTGTGGCAGAAAATGCTTATCACAGAACGTCAAAACCATTAACTATTTCTGTTACAGCTGAATAATTTTTCTTGGGATTGATGGCTTGAAAAAATTAAAGATAAAACTAAACTAATAAAAAATTGAATCAGGAAGTGAACGTGATGAAAAGCATTTCTCTGAACGGTCAGTGGAAGCTGAAAGGCAGGGAGCAAGAGGGCAGCGAAGATTTTATAAGCCTTAATGCAATTGTTCCGGGCGAGGTTCAACTCGATTTGTCCGAGGCAGGATATCTTCCCATAGACCTTTTTATGGGCAAAAATATATTCGAAACTGAAAAATACGAAGGCTGGGAATGGTGGTACGAGCGCAGCTTTATCGCTCCTGATGAGCGGGAGAATGTTTATCTTGTTTTCTGCGGAGTTGACTGTATAGCAGAATACTTTCTGAACGGTGAAAAAATCGGCGAAAGCAGAAATGCTTTTATACGACACGAATTTGAAATTGGCAAAAAGCTGACAGACGGAAAAAATACAGTTGCAGTTCATATCCTTTCTCCTATGGTATATGCTCACTACCGTCCGTTTGATATTTCCGCGATTTACTTTTCGGGTCATATCGGTTTCAATGGTACGGCAACTGCACTTCGCAAGCCACCGCACAGCTTCGGCTGGGATATTATGCCCCGAGCAATTACGTCGGGGCTCTGGCGTGATGTTAAAATCGAGGTCAGGGATAAATTTTATTTCGAACAACTGTTCTTTAAGTCTGACCTTAACGGCTTTACTGTCGCCTATGAGCTGAAAAGCAAATACTGTGACTTTAACAATGTCGAGCTTGAATTTATCGGTGAATGCGGAGAAAGTACATTCTGCAAAAAACTCCGTGCCAACTGGAAAATCGGTGGCAGAGAGTATATCGGAATCGAAAATCCGCAGCTCTGGTGGCCTTACGGTTACGGCGAGGCGAATCTCTACGATACAACTGTCAATATCTATTCTGACGGAGAGCTTGTGCACACAGAAAAACATAAAATCGGACTCCGCACAGTTGAACTTGATCGTACCGACCACACCGACGGAGTACACGGTAAATTCCGCTTTATTGTTAACGGTGTTGAGGTGATGTGCCGTGGCACAAACTGGGTACCGCTCGATGCATTTCACAGCAGGGATAAAAGCAGATACGAAAAGGCACTTTCACTTGTTAAGGATATAGGTTGCAACATTCTTCGCTGCTGGGGCGGTAACGTTTACGAAGATCACGAATTCTTTGACTTCTGTGATGCAAATGGCATTATGGTATGGCAGGATTTTGCAATGGCATGCAACAGCTACCCCGAGGATGACGAATTCTTAGAGGATATGCGCCGTGAGGTTGAGTTTGTTGTGCGTGAATACAGAAATCATCCGTCAATTATTCTGTGGAGCGGCGATAACGAAATTGACTGGTGTCACAGAAATCTCGGCAGAGACCCTGATACAAATGTCATTACGCGCAAGGTTATTCCAGATGTGATAAATAAAAATGATGTCGGTAGACCGTATATTGCTTCTTCACCGTATATCACGGGGGAAAAATTCCGTAACAACACACTTGACCCGTCTGAGGCACATCTCTGGGGCGCAAGGGATTATTATAAGGCTGATTTCTATAAGCAGAGCAAGGCACATTTTGTCAGTGAAACCGGTTATCACGGCTGCCCGTCACTTGAATCCATAAAGAATTTTATCAGCGAGGATAAAGTATTTCCGTACTTTGATAATGATGAATGGAACCTTCATTCGACCGACGTCAATCTTAACGATGGCAGAGTAATGCTTATGCATAAACAGGTGCGACAGCTTTTCGGCGAGGTTCCGGAAAATGCAGAGGACTACATACTTGCCTCACAGATTTCACAGGCAGAGGCGAAAAAATATTTCATCGAACGTATAAGAGCAAATCGTCCGAAAACCTCGGGAATAATATGGTGGAATCTGCTTGACGGTTGGCCGCAGATGTCCGATGCAGTAGTTGATTATTACTTTACAAAGAAGCTTGCATACAGCTACATTAAGCGGTCACAGGCACCGTTTGCGATAATCGCAGGCGAAATCAGCTCGTGGAATCTTCCGTTTTTTGCCTGTAATGATACTCTCAAAGAGAAGAGCGGAACGGTAACGATAACTGATATTGATACAGGTGAGATTGTGTTTGAATCTGATTTTATCTCACCTGCAAACAGCACGGTGAAAATAGGAGCTTTTCCTGTATACTATTCAGAAAAACGTATGTTTGTAATCAGATGGAAAACTTCTGACGGCGAAGGCTTCAACCACTATACATCAGGAAATGTTCCTCTTGATTTTGAAACATATAAAAAGTGGCTTAGAAAATTGAATAATATATATCATTAGTAGTTAAAAGGGACTGTTGCATTTAGCGCAGACCGAAAAACAAAAATAAAGCAAAAGGGATTTAAGGTTTATCTGAAGCTCAGATATAAAGCCTTAAATCCCTTGTTTTAATTTGATAAAAACAGCTTTTTGTATCTAAATGTGTCAGTCTTTTTTTGTTCTGTATTGTAATATCCACTGAATAACCCCAAAGCCCGCATAACACTGTACTTTACAAGCATT
>JAKSQO010000002.1 GCA_024404095.1 Clostridia bacterium
TATTTTATCAGCTTTTCTTGGACTTTTGTAGGTACCTCTGATTTGGCGGTTACGGCTTTGGGGTTATTCAGTGGATATTAATTAAGTGCAATTCTTAATTCAGCTACGCGATTTGTAAGAATTGCTAATCTCTCACCGATATGCATATCAGAAGCTTCGTACTCTTGGATGTTTTCGTGGGCGTCCCTAAATCCTCGTGAAAAATGATTTATCATAAATTTGTCCTTTCCGTCTGCTAAAATGCAGGCTGCGTATTTGTCGTAGCTCGCCAGCGGTATTAAAAGTTTCGACTGAAATTTAACTTTCGATGTGAATATTTCATATAAAAGTCTCATTTTGACTCAATAATAAAAATTTTTTGAAAAAATTTATTTTTCTTCTCTTTTTATAAAGTAGTAGACCCGATGATACTCTGTACCTTTAAAATCCGGAATGTGAACAGCAACACCTACTCCATAATGACCGCTATATGGAACAGCGTAACCACCGGTTGAGCGTTTAACATATCCGCGCATGAATGCAGAATGATGTAGTTTATATGCTTTGTCTGCCATGTATTGATTTAATAAATCAGTTGATATACATAGGTTTTAAGAGAAAAAGCGGCTTTAATAAATTCCGAAAAAATAAGCTTTAAATTCATTTTTCGGGATTTACTATATAGTTGCAAAAACAGATTATCCTGTTTTTGCAGAATATAATTATCGTCAATCAATTTAAAAATGGGATATAAAAAGGAAGAAATTTAAAAAGAAAAAAGATAATTTAAAAAGGAAATCCTATGTTTTTATTTCGTTTTTTATTAAGGGCTTTATTTAAAAAAGCCCGTTGTTTCAAGGTTTTTCGCTTAGTATTTAATTAAAATAGGTTATAAAAAAAGATAAGACCTTGTGCTTTAATACACAAGGTCTTAAAAAGTTTTCTGTTTTATTTCCTGATTTAACATACGATAATCTGATTCGCACTTTTTTGTTATTCTCAGGATATTTTAGTTTTGCTTAAATAATTTCAATTATTCCCACTCGATTGTGCTGATGGGTTTCTCAGACATATCAAAGAGGACACGGTTTACACCGGGAACTTCCTTAATGATTCTGTCACGAATTTTGAAGAGAAGTGACATTGAAAGCTCGGGAACTGTAACAACGATTGCGTCTGTTGTGTTGACTGCACGAATAACAACTGCCCAACCCATATAACGCTGACCGTCCTTGATTCCTGTTGACTTGATGTCGGGGATAGCTGTGAAATACTGCCATACAACGCCCTCAAGACCGGCCTTTGCAAACTCCTCGCGAAGAATTGCATCAGACTCTCTTACTGCCTCAAGACGATCTCTTGTGATTGCACCGATGCAGCGAACGCCAAGACCCGGACCGGGGAACGGCTGACGGTAAACCATATTATCGGGAAGTCCAAGCTCTTTACCTACAACACGAACCTCGTCCTTGTAGAGAAGCTTAACGGGCTCAACAAGACCCTCGAAGTGGATATCCTCGGGAAGACCGCCGACATTGTGATGAGCCTTAACTCCGTCTGACTCAAGAATGTCGGGATAAATTGTACCCTGTGCAAGGAATGCAACATCTGTAAGCTTGCGTGCTTCCTCCTCGAATACACGGATGAATTCTTCACCTATAATTTTTCTCTTCTTCTCGGGTTCATCTACGCCTGCGAGCTTGTCCAGAAAACGGTCAACTGCGTCAACATAAATAAGGTTTGCATTCATCTGGTTGCGGAAAACTTCGATAACCTGCTCGGGCTCACCCTTACGGAGAAGACCGTGGTTAACGTGAACACATACAAGCTGCTGACCGATAGCCTTGATAAGGAGCGCAGCAACTACCGAAGAATCGACACCGCCTGAAAGAGCAAGAAGAACCTTCTTGTCGCCAACCTGTGCCTTGATTTCCTTGATTTGTTCGTCAATGAAAGCCTTGGCAAGTTCGGGTGTAGTGATTCTTGCCATAGATTCGGGACGTACTATTTTTTCCATTTAAAACCCTCCATGAGTTTATTTTGCATTACAATTATACATTATTTGTAAAAAAATTTCAATCTGTAACGGACAAAAACTTGTTTATCAGAGGTTTATCGGCAAAAAAGCCGTAATAACAGCAAAAATAATAGCTGGTAGGAAGTTTGCAACTCTGATTTTTTTACCCCATACAAGATTTATTCCGACACAGAAAATCAGAATTGAGCCGATGAGAGAAAGATTTGCAAGTGCTGCATCAGTCATCAGAGGTTTGATAAGCCCTGCAAGTGCGGTGATTGCTCCTTGAAAAATGCCTACGGGAATTGCAGAGAAAATACAACCCTTGCCGAGCGAGCAGGTCATAACCATTACAATGATAAGGTCAAGGACGGCTTTGGTTGCAAGAGTGGTGTAATCGCCGAAAATTCCGTCCTGAATTGAGCCGACAACAGCCATTGCTCCAATGCAGACTGTCAGCGAAGCGGTTACAAAGCCGTCAACAAAGCTTTTGTCTTTGGCATTGCCTGTTTTAATTTTGAGCCATTCACCGAATCGTTCAAAGCCGCCCTCAATGTTAATAAGTTCACCGACAAATGCACCGAGAATTATGCAGGCTACAACAAGCATCGATCGGCCGCAGACAACATCAGAATCCTTTATGGAAAGCATACCGTCCATTACACCTGCAATGGCAATAAAAAGAACGGCGATACCGCTTGCTTTTCCGAGTGTATCCTGAAGCTTTTCATTCATCAGCTTACCGGCAAACATTCCGACTGCACCGCCGACAACAATGCCTGAAACATTTATTATCGTTCCTAATCCTATCATTTTATTATCCTCCCGTGTCTGTGGGTAATTGTGACGTATTTTTCCGTCAATGAATGAACGCCCGATTTTGTCGGGCGTTTATGTTATATTTATTTTGAGTGTCTTGCAGTTTTCTGAATAGCTTTTTTCTTTCTTTCACTCTCGGGAAGTGTGATGAAATATGCAAAAGTCCAGATGAGGATGATGAAGAAAATTACACCAACGGTGAAAAATGCGTTACCGAGCTGAAGAATATCGACAAGCACGGCATCCTTAAAGGCGAGAGCTCCGAGAGAGCCTAAGCCACCGGCAGCATCAGGGTCAACGCCGCCGAAAATCTCCATAATAACTGTACCCATATCAATTTTACCGCTTATGAACGGTGCGGCAAATTTATTGAAGCAGGTCATCGAGACAAAAAGGCTGAGGATTCCGCCTGCGCTGAGACCCATTACCGTTTTATGTGACTGTGCAAAGAGCGCACAACCCATAATAATCAGCGCAATAATAAGCGCCGCACCGATGAATCCCATTGAAGCGAACAGCCAGTTTTTTGTGATGAGAACTTCCTCCGGAAGGTCGATGATTGCATATCTTCTTTCGCCGAATGAAAGTGTACCGTCTTTCCAGTATTCAAAAAGCTCTTTTGCGGAGACAGTAAATTCCATTTTGCTGTTGACTGAAGTGCCCGAGTTCTTGCCGAAAATCGACAGGAGCTTGTAGACATATGAGTCGGGCGAAATAGAAATAACGATACGAAAAAGAACACGGAGAATTATCGCAGGAAAAACTGCAAATGCAAGCAGAAAAGTAACTATTCTGTTAAGAATTTTCATATAAATCAGCTCCTTATTTACCAAAGGAAGATTTCAGATCAACTGTGCGGTTGAAAACGAGCTTGCCGTCTGCGCTGTCCTTGTCAACGCAGAAGTAACCGTTGCGCATAAACTGGAAGGTGTCACCTGCTTTTGAATCGGCAAAAGCCTTTTCAAGCATACAATCCTCAATTACTGTGAGCGAATTGGGATTGAGGTCTTCCTCATAGTCATGCTCCTTGCCGGGATACTCGGCGCTGAACAATCTGTCATAAAGGCGTGCTTCACACTTTACACAGTCATTGGCGTTAACCCAATGAATTGTGCCTTTAACCTTTCTGCCATCGGGGGAGTTGCCGCCCTTGCTCTCCGGGTCATAGGTACAATGAAGACAGGTTACATTACCGTTTTCGTCGGTATCAAAGCTGTTGCACTTTACAAAATATGCACTCTTAAAACGAACCTCGTTGCCGGGGAAAAGACGGAAATACTTCTTGACAGGCTCAGCCATAAAGTCATCCTGCTCAACATAAAGCTCACGTGAGAAAGTAACCTTGCGTGTGCCCATTTCGGGATGATCGGGATGAAGCTCGACTTCAAATTCCTCGTTCTGTACCTCGGGATAGTTCTCAATAATAACCTTGAGCGGCTTGAGAACAGCCATTGCACGGGGAGCATTAAGGTTGAGATTATCTCTTACGCAGGCCTCGATAAGACCGTAGTCAACCATGCTGTCTGCCTTTGAAACACCAATTCTGTTTATGAAATCTCTGACAGCGGCGGCAGGATATCCTCTGCGGCGCATACCGCAAAGTGTAATCATTCTTGGGTCATCCCAGCCTGAGACAATGCCCTTGTTTACCATTTCAAGAAGCTTTCTCTTACTTGTTACACAGTAGTTAATGTTGAGACGTGCAAACTCAATCTGACGCGGAGGCTCATCGAATCCGATCTGCTCAACAACCCAGTTGTAAAGCGGACGGTGATTCTCGAATTCAAGGGAGCAGAGAGAGTATGTTACACGCTCCTTTGCATCGGAAAGAGGATGAGCGAAGTCATACATAGGATAAACGCACCATTTATCACCTGTCTGATGATGTGAAACGTGAGAAATTCGATAGATAACGGGGTCGCGCATATTAAGGTTGGGCGAAGCCATATCAATCTTTGCACGGAGAACCTTTTCGCCGTTTGCAAACTCGCCGTCTGTCATACGCTTGAACAGGTCGAGATTTTCCTCAACCGAGCGGTTGCGGTATGGGCTTTCCTTACCGGGCTCTGTAAGTGTTCCGCGATATTCACGGATTTCATCTGCGTTAAGGTCATCAACGTAAGCCTTGCCGTCACGGATGAGCTTCAAAGCGCACTCATAGATGAAATCAAAATAGCCTGATGCATAGAAAACATTTTCCCAGTTAAAGCCGAGCCACTTGATATCTTCCTTGATAGCGTCAATGTATTCAACGTCTTCGCGTGAAGGGTTTGTATCGTCAAGTCGGAGATTGCAGATGCCGTTGTATTTTTCAGCTGTGCTGAAGTCAATGCACAGAGCCTTTGCGTGTCCGATGTGAAGATATCCGTTCGGCTCAGGCGGAAAACGTGTCTGAACACGGGTCTTGACACCTGCTGCAAGGTCTTCGTCTATAAAATCGTGTATAAAATTGGAAATTCTTTCTTCTTCCATTTCAGGGCCTCCATATTATTTATTATATTCATCAAGTGCATTGTTAAGTCTTGCCTTTACCTCATCATTGCCGAGAAGGGCAATGATTGAGCAGAGGTCAGGGGTATTGCGGCGAGATGTTATGGCAATACGGATAACTGTTGAAACGTCGCCGACGTGACCCTTGAATGCATCGGGATTTTTCTTGTATTCCTTGACATTCGGAGTGAAGCCGAGAGGTTCGCAAAGCTCCTTGATTTTGCCGAACCATGTGTCCTTGTCATCGTTTGCATCAAAGACCTTGAGGTAAGCCTCAAGAATTGCTGCTGCGTCTTCCTTTGAAATGTTTTCGGGAAGAGTAAAATCGGGTGTATAGATGTCGTTGAAGAAATAAGAAACGTAGTCCTTGATTTCATCCCACTTTGCAATGTCCTTACGGGGCTTCGCAGTACCGCGGTCAATTGAGAAAATGCCCTTGGCGAATGCTTCATCCGCAGTAAGAAGCTTGTAAAGCTCTTCATCATAGCTCTTTGCCCATGTTGTTGCCTTTTCATACACAGCGTCGGCTGTCATAAGAGAGATAACGTTTTTGCTGACGTCGTTGAGTTTGTTGAGGTCAAAGAGTGCGCCGCTTGCACTCATTTTCTTAAGATTAAAGGGGAATGCGCTCTGGTCAGCATCCTTGTTAGCCTTTCTCCAGTCCTCAAAGTTTGAGTTGGCGATAGTCAGAAGATACTCAATAACGCTTTCCTTCGGGTAGCCGCTCTGAGTGTAGAAAGAAACCGAAGCTTCGGGGTCCTTTCGCTTTGAAAGCTTTCTCTTTCCGCCGTTATCTTCTTTCATAATCGGAGAGATGTGAGCGTACTTGGGAACCTTATATCCGCAAGCCTTGAAAAGCTGAATGTGAAGCGGAACGGAGGAAATCCATTCGTCACCGCGGACAACGTGCGTTGTTCTCATGAAATGGTCATCAACTGCGTGAGCAAAGTGATATGTAGGAATTCCGTCAGTTTTAAGAAGAACAACATCCTGAATGTTTTCGGGCATTTCAATCTTGCCCTTGATAAGGTCATCAAACTTTATTCTGTTTTCGGGTTTGCCCTCTGAACGCAGACGGAGCGTGTATGGAAGACCTGCTTCAATTTTTGTTTTCTGCTCGTCAAAGCTGAGGTTACGGCACTTTGCCCACTCACCGAAATAGCCCTGAATATCGGTGCCTGCCTTTTCCTGCTCAGCGCGAAGCTCGTTGAGCTCTTCCTCAGAGCAGAAGCAGGGATATGCAAGACCGCGCTGAACAAGCGACTTTGCGATTGCCTGATAGATTTCTTTTCTGTGACTCTGCTGATAAGGTCCGTAGTTACCGCTTTCCTTATTGAAGCCCATAACGCCCTCGTCGGGAACAATGCCGAAATCAGCAAGACCTGTGATGATTGCCGAAACACCGTCCTCAATTTCACGTTTCTTGTCTGTGTCCTCAATACGAAGGAAGAAAACACCGTCATCGGTTGCCTTTGTGGTCAGGTTTGAAACCATTGAGGCAAAAAGTCCGCCGAGATGAAGGAAGCCTGTGGGGCTGGGAGCAAAACGTGAAACACGTGCGCCCTCTGAAAGTCCCCTTTCGGGATATATAGTCTCATAATCCTCGGGAGTTTTTGTTATTGTCGGAAACAGAAGCTCCGCAAGTTTTTCGTTTTCATTCATTTTAATGTCTCCTTACAGGGCAGAAACAGCGTCTGCACTTAATCATAAATATACATTTTATATTATCGCAGAAAACAACGAAAGTATCAAGATGTAAATTGAACTTTTTTAAGAAATATCAAAAAATCAAAAGCTCCGCCGAAGCGGAGCTTGATGTATATTCAATTATGCTTTGGTTTCGGTTTTTTCTTTACCGCGCAGGAAAGCACCGATAGTCATAATAACTGCGGCAACAATGATGAAGCCGATATTCTTTGAACCGTGCTTTGTAATCGCAGCATAGATGAACAGACATGCACCTGCAAGTGAAAGAACAGGCATGATGAAACGCTTTAAGGGGTTAAGGCCCTTGCCTTTTGCCATAAGCATTACATAAATCGGAATGTAAAATGCGTAAACGCAGATAAGCGGAAGCTCTGTTGAGTCAAACAGGAAGTTTGCAGCGAAACCTGTTGCCGCAGCTGATGCATCTGAAAGGTTTGCCATGAAGAAATAGAAGAGCCATACTACATTGAAAACGAGTGCAATAATCGCTGCGTTTGAAGGCATATTTGTTGCCGGGTCAAGCTTTGAAAGGTACTTGGGTGCGGGACCCTGATTTCTTGCAGCAAGTGAGTAGAATCCACGGTCGCAGGCAAGTGTAAGTCCGTTAAGTGTACCGAGGCAGGAAACAGCAATAAATACTGTAAGAACAGTACCTGCAACCTGACCGAACATTGATTTGAATGCAAAGCCTGCACCTTCGTCAGAACCGAGAAGGTCAGCTGTGCTGATTGAACCTGAAATACCGAGATAATAAAGCATATAAACGGCAACAACAATTATTGTACCGAGAACAAGAGCTCTGGGAAGATTCTTCTTGGAATCCTTAAGCTCAGAGTTGATTGATGTTGCAATAACCCAGCCTTCATATGCGAAAACAGATGTGCATACACCGGGAAGAATCAGATTCCATGAAATACCGTGTCTTGCAACTGCTTCGCCGGCCTCGTTAACTACGGAATTCATGTTTGCCATAGTTACACCGTTTTTAAGACCGTAAATTGTACCTACAACAGCCATAAGAAGGAGCGGAATAAGCTTAATAAAGGTTGTGCTTACCTGGAATTTACCTGCAAGCTTTGAAGAAAGAGTGTTAAGTGCAAAGCTTGCTATAAGATATACGCCTGCAAGTGTCATTGTCTCGGCAGATGTGAGAGAGAAGCCGAAGAGCTGCATTGTGTATCTTGCTGAAAGCCATGCAAGAGCAGATGTCATTGCAGGATAATAAATTGTAACCATGAACCAGCCTACATAGTAAGCGTAGCCTTTGCCTACGAGAGCCTCAGAATAGTCAACAACACCGTTAACCTTTTCGTACTGTGTGCCCATAACCGCAAAGGTGTAAGCACTGATTACTGTTACTGCACCGCCGATAAGCCATGAAATAAGTGCTGTAGGAAGGTCGCCCTTTGTAATATTGAGCATTGCCTCCGCCTTGAAGAAAACACCTGAGCCGACAACAATGCCGACAACCATGCAAATCGCAGTAACAAGACCATATTGACGCTTTAATTGTGCCATATTTTTTAATTCTTCCCTTCATTTTTCTGTGTATTTTTGCACAGAGTATTATATTTATAAAAAGATTATAAAATAAATGTTGCAATTTGTAAAGCAAAATATTATAATGTATATATTACATTGTGTAATATAGGTGGGCGATATGTAATGGATTCTTCAAAATTTGAAGCACTTTTAAAAGCTGTCGAGCTTGGAAGTCTGACGAGAGCTGCTGAGGAGCTGGGCTATACTCAGGCGGGACTGACGCATATGATGAGCCGTCTTGAAAAGGAGCTTGGCGTTTCTCTGCTTGTCCGTTCGAAGGCAGGTGTAACGCTGACAACTGACGGCGAAATACTGCTTCCGTATATGAAACAGTTTACTGAATCGGGTAACGCGTTGACAAATGCCATTGAGAGTATAAAACTGAATAACGATAAAATTATACGCATTGTTTCTTATCCGAGTATTACAAATCACTGGATGCCTGATATTATAAATAAATTCAGTGAAACAAACTCAATTACAGAGATTGAGCTTCACGTTGTTGAAAGTCTTGAAGAGATTTACGAGCTTGTCGCTTCGGGCGAGATGGACATGGGCTTCGGAAGCCGTAAGGAACACAGCAACTGTGAATGGATTCATCTGCATGACGATCCGCTTTATGCTGTACTTCCGTATGATACAAAGTTTACCGGCGATGCTGTTCCGCTGAGTTATTTTGATGAAAAGCCGTTCTTCGTTCCGTCATACGGTTCGGATTTTGACATACTTAAGCTGTTGAAAAATAACAGCGTCAACCCAAAGCTTTATCATACCGCTCTTGACGATGCAACTGTTGTGTCTATGGTCAGCCACCGTTTCGGTGTAAGCATTATCCCGAAGCTGATTATTTCGGGAATGAGCGGAAACATTGTTGTAAAACCGCTTGAAAATCGTGCGTACAGAGAGCTTGGAATTATTGTCAAATCAAAGATTTCACTTTCACCCACAATGAGAAAATTTGTCAGCTGCTGTAAATCAACGGTAAATTCTATTGAAAAGACGAAATAAATATAAAACGCTGTGACTTATAATGCCACAGCGTTTTTGCATACAAAAAGGAGAAGCCTTTCGACTTCTCCTTTAATTTTTATTCAGCCGGATTTATCAGTCTGAAGTGTAAGCCATGAGAGCAAGGTGACGAGCACGCTTGATAGCTGTTGTAAGCTCTCTCTGATGCTTTGCGCAAGTACCTGTTACACGACGGGGAAGGATCTTTGCTCTGTCGGATGTGTACTTGTTAAGCTTGTTTACATCTTTGTAATCGATGCACTCAACCTTATCAACGCAGAATGAACAAACCTTTTTGCGGCCTTTTCTGTTAGGACGGCCGTTGTTCTTATCATAAGCCATTGTAAAATACCTCCTTATAAAATAGGACGGTTTGCCGATTTAGAACGGCAGATCGTCATCACCTGAGATTTCCTCAAAGTCACCGTCTGAACCGGTTGCAAATGAGGGAGCTGCAGGTGCTGCAGCGGGAGCCTGATAACCGCCTGTTCCTGTTTCAGCCTTTGAGCCACAGAAACTTGCCTGGTTAACGAGTACCTCTACTGCTGTTCTCTTGTTGCCGTTCTTATCTTCATAGTTGCGTGTCTGGATAGAACCTGTAACTGCAATCATGGAACCCTTCTGAAAATATCTTGTGATAAATTCAGCAGATGTACCCCATGCAACACAGTCAATAAAGTCTGCCTGACGCTGTTCACCGGGCTTAACATAACCGCGGTCAACTGCAAGTCTGAAAGATGTTACCGAACGACCTGTCTGGGTATTTCGCAACTCGGGGGTTGCGACAAGTCTACCCATCAATACAACGTTGTTAATCATGTCGCATCCACCTTACTTCTTGATTATAAGTGAACGAAGCACGCCGTCAGTGATGTTGAGAATACGGTCGAGCTCTGCAGGGAATTCGGGTTCGCTTGCAAAGTTGTAGAGAGCGTAGTAGCCGTCTGTCTCATAGTTGATAGCATAAGCGAGCTTGCGCTTGCCCCACTCGTCAACGCTTTCAACAGTGCCGTTCTTCTCAATAAGAGCCTTGAACTTCTCTACAAGAGCCTTAGCTGCATCCTCACTCTCCTTTACGGAGAAAACGAGCATAGCCTCATAGTTACCTACTGCCATTTAAAAGCACCTCCTTCTGGTCATAATGGCCGCCTGAGCGGCAAGGATACTGTAATAAAATTTTACAGCCTTAAAAGTATATCAATTTAAATGCTGTTTGTCAAGGATTTTATTAAGATAATTTTCTTTTGCCAAAAATCCGTTTTTTATATACTATATATAGTTATTTGTATTCGGTTTGACCGCTTCTTAATATACAAACGTAAATCTTCCGCCGGGTGCAACATCGCCCGATTTGTAGAAATCCATTATATCTCCGTCGGTCTGCATATTGTCGGAAAGCTTGAAGTTGAAGCTCACGTTACTGCTGTCAAGACCGAGAGCGGACAACGGGATTTTTACCGTCATTTTGTTCCCGTCAACCTTGTATTCTGCGGAGCCTGTTTTTTCAAAGCTCCATCCTCCGACGGATTTTTCGACGGTGAGTGTGTTCGGAGCAGCTTTATCACGGTTTATGATATATTCAAAGCCTTCCCAGTTGGGCGAAAGTCCTGCTTTATCTGTGTCAAACAGAATACGCATCCACGCATTGTCGGTATATGGGGAAATATTATCCTTTGTATAAACCGTCATGCAGATATATTCGTTATCATTACATACATCGATTCTTGTGAAATCATTACGCATAGTATCTTCGGAATAATGCAGGCCTTTCCATCCGTCACAGTCTCGGGCATAGGTGCTGTTGGTATAGTGATAATACGATTTCACACCGTTGTTTTCTATGGTTTGGTTAGAAATGCCTTTAAAACGGCGGATATTTGATACAAGCTGATAGTAATAATAATCCTTCAGTATTCCGTTGCTCGGCTCAATGTCACGGCTGTGCTCGGGGCTGAACTGGTCGGGAAATGCGTTATAAGTTCCGTACCATTCCTGCCATCTTCCTGCAATCCATTCGTTCCAGCCGTCAACAAAAATAAAGTCGGGGTCACATTTTATTGCGTAATCCCATTGCTGCTGAAAGTTAAGGCCGTAGAATTCGGAGTTTTCAATATTTTTATCTACTGTAACGGTTCTTCCCTGATAGTCATAAGAATAGGAATAGTCGCCGTGCGTGAAGCTTCTGCCCTGCACATTTCCCTCTGCGTTCTGTGCGGCAAGCTCACCGTCCTTTGCATTCTGCGCAACAGATACTGTCATCTGCTCAATTCTTCCGTTAAGGGACTTGCCGAACTTTGTCTGCTTGTAATCACTGCACCAACCCCATGTTTTGGATGCGAATATCTTGTTATTGGCAAAATAACCTGCCTCATTTTTTCGGAATGTGAAGAATTTATATATCTCATTGTCCTGCTTGTTCAGACGGTGAAGGCATTTTGGATTTACCATAACAAGCGGTTTGCCGTCCCACATGAACCAGATGTTTTTATATCTTCCGGGTTTGTATATATCATTATACAGCCTTTTAAGTGAAACAGACATTTCGTCCTTGTCGAAGAACGGAAGCATATAAGCGATTTTCGGTACGTTTACACCATCCTCAATGGCTTTCTCAAAAACCTCGAACAGCTTTTCGCAGGTATTGTCAAAGGTTTCCGTTCCGTTTGTGCAGTCAAAGAAAATAACATCCACGCCTGCATCGGCAAGCAATTCGGCATTTTTTCTGATAACATATTCGTCAAGGTCGGAGTAATAGCCCCATATAGGTTCATCCCAGAAAAACGGTCTGCCGTCAGGATAGAAGCTTTCGCTTTCCCACAGCGGAGAGTCAAAGTCATAAGCTATTTCGGGATGCTCCTTGAGTATTTCCGTAACATTTTTGGCTGTGAGACTTCCTGCAAAATTCGTGTGCCATGTCCAGTAAAACATTCCTACAAATTTTGTATCTCTTTTTTTACCTGTTTCCTCTGAACTCGGGAGAGTTCTTCCCAGACCGTCAACCGCAGCCCATGTGTCGGGCATAATAAGTGAATCATCAGAGTAATTTATATTTTTATTGTTGCCGAAAATTCCGGGGAACAGGCCTGTAAAAAAAGTAACAGTGGTTAAAAAGAACGCAATAATCTTATTCATATTTTCCTCCGTTAAATCTGAAAAGAGGCCGTCACGGACAGACGACCTCCTTAAAATCAGAGATTAAAGCTTTGCTGCGAGCTCCTTTATGTATGCCTTGAAATCCTCACCGATTTCCTTGTGGTCAAGAGCTACTTCGCAGTTAGCCTTCATAATGCCGAGCTTGTTGCCCATGTCATAACGTGTACCGTCAAAGTCAAGCGCAAGAAGGTTGCCTTCCTTGCCGAGTCTTGTGAGTGTATCCGTGAAGTAGAGTTCCTCGCCCTCGGGTGTGTTTGCGAGATCCTCTGCGAGATAGTCAAAAATCTGAGGAGGAGCAACAACACGACCGAGAATTGAATAGCAGGAAATAATCTGATCCTCTGTCGGCTTCTCGATTATGTTGTGAACATCCATTACCTCGGGCTTGTCATCGTGATGTGTGACATCAAGTGTGCAGTACTTGGGAACGTCCTTGCGGGGAACTTCCTTGACGCCGACAACACCCTTGCCTGTTTCCTCATAGATATCTGTGAGCTGCTTGATAACGGGATAATCGTTATTGATGATAACGTCATCACCGTAGAGAATTGCAACGGGCTCATCGCCTACAAAGCTCTTTGCACACATGATAGCATGGCCGAGACCCTTTGTCTCCTTCTGACGAAGGAAGTATACGTTTGCAATGTTTGAGCAAGCAAGAACATCGTCATAAAGAGCTTTCTTTGACGGATTGTCCTTAAGCTTGTCCTCAAGCTCGTAGCTGTGGTCGAAGTGGTCTTCAATTGCACCCTTGCCGCGGTTTGTGATAATGAGGATGTCCTCAATACCTGCCGCTGCGGCTTCTTCAACAATGTACTGGATAGCAGGCTTGTCAACGATATTGAGCATCTCCTTGGGAACTGCCTTTGATGCGGGGAGTACTCGTGTGCCGAGACCTGCTGCGGGAATAATCGCCTTTTTAACTTTCATTATTTACGCCTCCGATATTAAGAAAAAAATGAATTAACAATTTGAAGAATGAAGTTCGGAAGATAATATTCAACAAGAAATGCCGCTGCCGCGGGAATGAATGCCACTCCGCCGCGTCTGAGAAGTGAATATTTCAAAACATTCTTATCCTTCGTGCTTTTGTAAATATTTTTTATATCTTCAAGCATTTTGCGCTTGTAAAGACCGTTTGCAAGAAGTGCTGCTATTGTGTTCGGCACAAGAAATGTTCCGAGAGAAACAGCAATGGTTGCAGGGAAAAGCTCCCTTGCGATTTTTTCGAGGTTCGCCTGCTTTTCAGTGAGTGCGGCTTTTGTCTCTTCGCTTTCATTTTTAGTATATTCTGCGACTGCCTCCGAATACTCAGTATAGGCGGCCTGCATTGGCTCATAGGCATTGTTGATTTTCTGTGCCATCGGGAAAAAGAAAAAATCAAGCGCAATCATGAGTGAAAGGAAGATGAAGCCGACTTTATACAGCTTGCGGTAGAAAAACCATGCAGGGGCGAAGAAAAATGCACCCCAGTTCCACGAGAAAGTAAGCTTTTTGCCGTCGGAACGCATAAACTTTCTGACATAGTTTTTTGCGCCGACCTGAGTGTAGGAAACCGCATCCTTTACAGCAACGCCGTCAAACTCGCTGTTGGGGTCAAGTCCTGCGTTGATGTAAAAGGCAGGGTTGACGTCGAGTGCGGGCGTCGGAATGCCGACGGGAATCTGATTTTCAAAACCTCTGTTCTCCGTTTCCTGCACAGGCTCCTCTTTCGGCTGCTCAACCGGAGGATTGGGATTTTTCCATTCAAAACCGCTTTCATGCAGATGCTCGTTCACACATTTATTATTCAGTTCATAGCACGCTCTGTGCTGAGGTGTTCCGCAATCGGGGCAGACAACAACATCGTCATCAGGGGCGAAGGGCTGTCCGCAGCCGTCGCAGACTGCGTTTTCATAAAACATCCGATTTCTCCAATTATTAGTTTTCATAATATTATAACACATTCTTTTACAATAGTGTAGCCCATTTTTAAATAAATTTAAAACATAATTAAAATCTTTATCTTTACATAATGAAAATTTTACTGTATAATTAAGCGGTAAAAATATGTATAGGAGTATTTTTTATGGTACAGTTTGAAGAATTAAGACTCCATTTGCTCGATTACCAGGAAAAGCTTAAGGAATTGGGCGAAGCGCTCGGTCTTGACGAAATGAAAGCGGAAATTGCATCCCTTGAGGAAAAGACAGCTCAGGATGGTTTCTGGGACGATATCGCAAACACTCAGGTTGTTATGCAGAGAATCGCATCACTTAAGAATAAAGTTGCAAAGTATGAGAATCTTGCGGCTTCCTTTGACGATAACCTCACAATGATTGAGCTTTCTGATGAGGAAGAGGACCTTGATATGTTTGAGGAGTGCAAAAAAAGTGTTGATGAGTTTGTTAAGGAGCTTGACAATCAGACACTCAGCACACTTCTTTCGGGTGAATACGATTCCAAAAATGCCGTTCTTACCTTCCACGCAGGTGCAGGCGGAACAGAGGCTCAGGACTGGAATCAGATGCTTGTCAGAATGTATACCCGCTGGGGCGAACAGCACAATTTCAAGGTCAGCATGGTTGATTTCCTTGACGGTGATGAAGCAGGACTCAAGTCTGCCGTTCTCCGTATCGAGGGCGAGAATGCTTACGGCTATATGAAGAGTGAGGCAGGCGTTCACCGTCTTGTCCGTGTTTCTCCGTTCGATTCATCAGGACGCAGACACACTTCCTTTGCGTCTCTTGAGGTTATGCCCGAAATCGACGATACAATCGAGGTTGAAATCAATCCCGAGGACATCCGTATGGAGGTTTACCGTGCATCGGGTGCAGGCGGACAGAAGGTTAACAAGACCTCATCTGCCGTTCGTCTTATCCACATTCCTACAAATATCGTTGTTTCCTGTCAGGTTGAAAGAAGCCAGCATCAGAACCGTGAGGTTGCTATGAGAATGCTTAAGTCAAAGCTTCTTGAAATCAAAGAGAGAGAGCATCTCGATAAGATTGAGGATATCAAGGGCGAGCAGAAGGAAATCGGCTGGGGCAGTCAGATTCGCTCTTACGTATTTATGCCCTACACGCTTGCAAAGGATCACAGAACAGGCTTTGAAATCGGTAATATCAACGCTGTTATGGACGGCGAGATTGACGGATTTATCAATGCTTACCTTAAGCAGGCTTCTCTTAACGAATTAAAAGGATAACAAAAATAAAAGGGGAGCTTAAAAATGAATATCGTTGATGTTTCAAGACCCTTGCTTACAACAATCGAATATCCGGGCGATCCCGAGACAAGGCTTGACACAGTCCGCTCTATCGAAAAGGGCGATGAGTGTAATCTGTCCGCGGTTTATGCCTGCGTGCATACTGCGACCCATGCGGATGCGCCGAGCCATTTTCTTGAGGGCGGCGAAACAATAGACAACGCTGACCTTAACAAGTATATCGGTCAATGCACGGTTATTGAGGTTCCGCCTGGAGTTATTACGGGCGAGTACGTCAACAGGTATTTTCCGAAGCACTGCGACCGCCTGCTTATCAAGGGTGATTCCCAGTCATTTTTTATGGAAAGTGCGGTCTATGAGCTTCTTGATTCGGGGCTGTGCCTTATCGGAACTGATGCAAACTCTGTCGGAAAGTCCGGCAGTCAGATGAAAACGCACAAGGCTTTTCTTCAGAATGATATAGCGATTATTGAAAATCTTGATTTATCCGATGTTGAACCGGGTGATTATTATCTTGTCGCACTTCCTGTAAAAATGGGCGCGATTGAAGGTGCTCCTGTCAGAGCGGTGCTTATAGACGATTATATTCTCTGGAATAAATTAAGCTGATACCCCGGAGGTGTCCACGTGAAACGAGCTTTTGATTTTATTGTCAGTTTGCTTTCAATTATAATACTTTCTCCTCTGTTCCTTGTGGTTTCTCTTCTGATTCTTGCGTGGGACGGAACGCCCATATTGTTCAGACAGGAGCGTGTCGGCAAAAACGGAAAAATTTTTACCGTTTACAAGTTCCGTACAATGAAGAACGGAATCGGTGATGTTGCAACCTCGGATCTGAACAATGCGGATGAAAAAATTACAAGAACAGGAAAGCTTCTCAGAACCACAAGCATTGACGAGCTCCCTCAGCTTTTCAATATTCTTAACGGTACAATGAGTCTTGTCGGCCCCCGACCGCTGATTCCGTCGGAAACTGAGATTCACGAGCTGAGAAATAAATATAATGTTTACAGCGTTACTCCGGGTATGACCGGATGGGCGCAGGTAAACGGCAGAGATAACATTACAAACGAAAAGAAAGCTCTGCTCGACAAAGAGTATGTCGAAAAACAGAGCTTCATGTTCGATATAAAGATTTTGTTTATGACTGTCGGAAAGGTTCTTAAAAGAAGTGATATCAAGAATTAAGCAAGTCCGAGGTATTCCTCAAGAGTGATACCCTTTGAGGTGATTTCCATTGCGGCCTCCTTGCCTACATATCTGTAATGCCACGGTTCATAAATAACCTTTGTTATTTTACGCTTTGCCTCATCCTTCGGATAACGCATGATGAAGCCGTATTCAGCGGCGTGTTCCTGAAGCCACTTGAACTCGGGTGTATTTTCAAAGCTTTCGGCAAGTGAGCAGATATCCATCGCAAGACCTGCGTTGTGCTCGCTTGAGCCGGGAACCATGATTACCGTTGCCGCTTCAATGGTAGCTTCTTTTTTGTCCATACCCTGATTCATATATTCTTCGATTCTTGCCTCGAAGTTGTTTTTCTGACGTTCAAGGGATCTGTAACCCGAAATCGGATTGAGAAGTATGCCGTCTTCCTTTGCAGCATCGTACATTGCCTGATAATAGGGAGCAACTCGTGCATCAAGCATTACGCCGGAACCTTTGACGGCTTCCTCAAGGGCAGGCTTGTAATCCTCGGGCAGACAATGGTCACCGTTGATGATAACTTTTGAAAGGTCATCATCCATTTTTGTTTCCTGTGGACAGAATCCTGCGTAACCGTACGGATAGTCGTCCTCGTTGATAACTCTTTCTGTTGCAGGCTCGGTTGTCTGCTGTGAAGCGGGTTCGGAAACAGGCTCGGTGTATACTGGCTTATCGGTCGGAGTTATACCGCCCGATTTGAATATGCCGTGAACCATTACGGCACCTCCTATTGCCGAAACGGCAATTATGATAAGAATTGACTGAAGTGCGATTATTCTGATTAACTGCGGAGTAATTTTTTTGTTCATATGCTCAAGTCCTTAATTTTTTAATACGTCTTATATTGTATTAGTAAATTAAATCATTGTCAACAAGACTTTGAATAATTTTATAAATTTTGTGAAAGGAAGATTTTAAAATGAAATCTACTGAAAGTGTAGCGAAATACAATTCAGAAGTAAGACTCTACACAAACTATGCAATCAAAAACATCAAAAACATCTGCAAAAGCTTCGGACCGCGTCCTGTGGGAAGCGAAGCGGAAAAGAACGCTCAGGAATATCTCAAAAAAGAGCTTGAGACAACCTGCGACACAGTAACACGTGAGGAATACAAATGCTCCGATAAGGCATTTATGGCATGGGTTCCGATCTGTGCGGTTCTTCTTATTATAGGTTATGCGTTCCTCACATTCGGTATGCCCGTTGTTTCGCTTGCTCTTGCGGCAGTTACACTTTTCTTTATTGTTGCAGAGTTCATTTTCTACAAGCCCGTTATTGATGTATTTTTCCCGAAAGTAACCTCGGGCAATGTTATCGGTGTCCGCAAGGCAACAGGCGAAACAAAGAGAAGAATTATTCTCTCAGGTCACACAGACTCAGCTTTTGAGTGGACATTCACTTACCACGGCGGCAGACCCGCAGTTATGGGTGTTATCATCACCGCTGTTGTTGCCATTCTTCTTACAATCGGCGGCGGCATTTATTCACTTGTTGTCGGCGGCGGATTTATCTGGACAGGCGACAATACCGCTCTTAAGGTAATCGCTGTTATTACTTATGTAACTGTTCCCGTTCTCGGCATCGCAACTGTTTTCTGCAACTACAAGCGTCCTGTTATGGGTGCGAACGACGACCTTTCAGGCTGTATGGTTTCTGCGGCTGTTCTTAAGTTTATGGAAGCAAACAATCTTCGCTTTGAGAACACAGAGGTCTGCGCAATTATGGCAGGCGGCGAGGAAGCAGGTCTTCGAGGCTCAAAGGCATGGGCAAAGGCTCACGCACAGGAAATCAAGGACGAGGGAATTGAGACAGTATTTGTTTCATTCGATACAGTCCGTGAATGTGACTACATGGCAATTTATGACAAGGATATGACCGGTACAGTCAAGAATGATGCAAGAGTTGCAAAGCTTGTTCAGCAGGCTGCAAAGAATGTGGGATATGATGTTCCGATTAAGGCTATCGAGCTTGGCTCAACTGACGCGGCGGCAATCTCACAGGCAGGCCTTTCTGCTTCAGCTTTCACAGCTATGGATCCGTCTCCCGCAAGATACTATCACACACGTCTTGATACAGAGGATAATCTTGATCCCAAGACGCTTGAAATCGGTCTTAAGATTGCTCTTGAAACAGTATTCCTTTTTGACGAGCAGGGAATATAAAAATTGATTGCAATTTGTAAATTTCTGTGTTATAATGCGTTTATATTTGGAGAATTAAGGAGTTGATTACGCATGAACAAAAAGCTTATCCGAATTCTGTCACTTGCTTTGGCAATCGTAATGCTTTTTTCATTATGCTCATGTGATACATATGAAGAGAAAGAAGAAGAAATAAAGTACGCTTCCGAAGTTCCTTCAGGCAAGGATGCTATCGTTGCACGATTCAACGATGTTATTGCTTCCGCAAAGAACGAAAAGCCTGCTGTCAGCTACAGCCTTAAGCAGGGTACAGGCGGATGCGATTGCGAGAATCAGTACGTTAAGGCTTCCTTCAAGACAGTTGCCAAGATGATTACAGGTGAGAAGTTCGGAAACAGCACAGAGTACGGCGCTGATACAACAGATATTTTCCCGCTTATGGGTTCGGCAAATCCTGCTGTTCTTTCATCGGCAGATGTTCGTTCAGCTGTTATCACCGATAACGCAAACGACGCAACATACACACTTCTTATAAAGATTAACCCTGAGAAGAATCCTGAGCAGGGCAAGGGAGTTTACGGTAAGCTTTATCAGATAACAAAGGATGAGGATATCCTTAAGAACTTTGATATCGTAAAGGATCTTATGACCGTTGGCGGTTACAGCGCAGAGTACGGTATCGGTACAGTTAAGGCTGTTATCAATAAGACAACAGATCACCTTGTTAAGCTTGAGCTCAGCCGTGATATTCGCGTTGAAACTGAGGTAACAGGACAGGGTACACTTGCAAGCGTAGGCACAGTTCCCCTTGCTTTCAACTACAACTCAACTGCTAACTATGATCTCGACTGGGATAATCCCGCAACAGACGATATCGAAGCATAAAAACTGCTGATTAAGAACCCGGAAAATCCGGGTTCTTTTTTGTTGCACATTGACCGAAAATATTGTATCATATTAAGCGGAGGCGATACTATGACACATAAGCAGATTTTTTCAGATGCCCGATGGCTTATGCCGCAGCGTGATATGGACGCGGCGCTGTTCCGTTCCGTATTTGATGCCGTAAAAGGTGAAAAAGCTGAGATTACCATAAGCGGTCTGGGCTATTTTATTTTATATATCAACGGCAGAAGAGTCGGTAATGACGAGTTTGTGCCTGCTGTTTCCGATTATCACGACCGACCGAATATGTCGCTGAGCTATCCGCTCAATGATGAATGGTCACACAGAATATACTGCCTTAAATACGATATAACCGATTACCTCTGTGACGGCGAAAATGTTATCGGGATTATGGTCGGCGGCGGATTCTATCATCAGAATATGCGCCTTGCCGAGGGTACAATGTCCTACGGCAAGATAAAGGTATGTTATAAAATTGATATCGGCGACAGAGAGATTTTGTCCGATAAAAACGCAGTTTATAAGGCAGGCTTTTTCCGACAGTCAAATCTGTTCCACGGTGAAATACACGATTACACAAGCTTTGACCGAAACTGGAATACCGCAAAAGCCAATAAACGCGGATGGCAGAGGGTGCAGGTTGGTACAGCTCCGAAAACAGAATATTATATTCAGGACTGCCCGACAGACAAGGTTGCAAAAATTCTTAAGCCCGAGCTTGTAAAGAATTTCGGTGAGTATTCTGTATATAAAATTTCAGAAAACATCACAGGCTATCCTGTTATCAGAACCAAAGCAGGCGAAAAGGTTGAGCTTGAATGTGCTGAGGAAATTTCTGAAGACGGTGATATTGACAACACCTCCGTCGGCTACGGACATCAGCGTGAAAGATTTATTCTTACCGCTGACAGGGACGGAGAATATCATCCGTATTTATGCTGGTTTGGTTTCAGATATTTTTCTCTTTCAAACAACGCCGAGCCTGTTGAGGTCAGAGTGATTTATTCTGACGTTGCTGTTACCTCGCGTTTTGAGTGCAGCGATGAAACACTTAACTGGTTTGCAAAGACCTTTATCAACACACAGCTTTGCAATATGCACGGAAGTATTCCGTCAGACTGCCCCCATCGTGAGCGTCTCGGTTACACAGGTGACGGTCAGCTGACCTGCGATACAGTTATGACCCAGCTTGACGCGCAGAGTTTTTACCGCAAATGGATTTATGATATCTGTGACTGTCAGGATAAAAACACAGGTCACGTTCAGCACACCGCACCGTTCCAGGGCGGCGGCGGTGGCCCTGCAGGCTGGGGCGGTGCAATAATAAATGTGCCGTACGCTTTTTACCGCCATTACGGTGACAAAAAGTTTCTCAGCGAAGTTTTCAACAACATGGAAAAGTTTGTTGATTACATGGAAAGCCGAAGCGAAAACGGCTTGATTGTGCGCGAGGAAAAGGACGGCTGGTGTCTTGGCGAATGGTGCACACCGCAGAGAGTTGAAATTCCCGAGCCTTTTGTCAATACAACAATGTTTATTACTCAGCTTGAAAAAATGTGTGAGATGGCAAAGACACTCGGCGAAAGCACAAAACGTTATGATAAGCTGATTTCAGCTTATCGCAAGGGCGTGAACGAAAAATACTTTGACGGCACAGGTTATCTTGACGGTTTGCAGGGCGCGGATGCGTTTGCGCTTTACTGTGGTCTTGGTGATGAAAAAACTCTTGACCGGCTTTGCAGGAAGTATGAAGCACTCAACGAGTTTGATACAGGAATTTTCGGTACCCCGATTCTTCTTGAGGTGCTTTATAAGAGCGGAAACGGCAAGCTTGCAACAAAGCTCCTGTCGAATAAAAACACCGTTTCGTTTGAAACAATGCGACTTGCAGGTGCGACAACTCTGTGGGAAAACTGGAATGCGGAATCATCGCATTCACACCCGATGTTCGGTGCCTCGACTGCATTCCTTTTCGGCGAAATTCTCGGTATAAAGCAGACGGCAGATTCAGTCTGCTATGATGAGGTTGCTATCAGCCCTGTTTTTGACGAGCTTGATTTTGCAAAGGGTTATATAACAACTCCGCACGGAAGAATTGCTGTTGAGTGGAAGAATAGCGGCGAAAAAATATCTGTTGAAATTGAGCTTTGCAATGGCATAAATGCAAGCTTTGTTTACGGAGACAAAAAAATAAAACTCAGCACAGGAAAAAATCAAATAGAGATATAAAAAATTTCGGACTGCCTTTATGACAGCCCGAATTTTTTATTCTATTGAAATCATCTGATGAATTTCTACCTTTGGTACGGTGAATGATACTTCTCCGTCCTTGTAGCTGAATTCAATTTCTTCATTCTGCGGAACAAGGATAACCTTTGACGGCTTGTCACACTTTACGCTGACATCAACATTGTAAAGAGGAACAATGTCCTCAATAACCTCTGTGTCCCTGCCGCGCTTTGTTGTGTGAGCATAGAGCAGATGAACAATCTTTCTGTCACCCTGTTGTGTGAGCGTTGTGACACCTCTGTCGGGAACAGCTGATTTGATTGTGAAGCTGTCGCCCATAAGACGTTCAACGGCGTAGCTGATAATCTCCTTGATGTGGAAATCGCCGAATTCGGCATAGCCCTTGAAAATATCCCAGCCGATGTAAGCGATATTGCCCTTGAAAGCTACTGTCGGATACTCAAGACTTCTGTCATTTGGAGCGTGCTGATGTGAGCAGAAATGCTCTGCTGTACGGTTGAAGTAGGGATTCTGACCCTTTGCAGCAATTTCAGCGTCAACATTTTCGAAGCGGTAGTTTGCCGCGCGCATAAGATACTCCGTTGTGCCGTTTACTGTCTCAAATCCGGGGATAAAATATGTAGGACAGAATTTATTTTCACCGATAAATTTAATGCCTGTATCAAATACAAATTGATTGTTTTCATCAAGTCCCGATTTGCCCGAAAGAAGTAGCTTGCCGCCCTGCGCAAGGAATTCATCAAGCTTTGTTTTGAGCTGAGCGTCAATATTCCATACATCTGGGAGAATGAGCATCTTATACTTTGTGAAGTCTTCTTCAAGGTCAACGAAGTTATAAAGGCGGTTAGCTTCGAGAAGAGCACGGTTCGCACCTGTGTCGGCAAGCGTGCTGTCACCGCAGGGATTATGCGCCTCTGCCGAAAGAACTGCAATGTCGGCAATATTCTTTGCTCCCTTGCACCACGGCTCTTTTGCCTCAACCTCGGCATATGCCTTGCCGATAAGTCCGAATGTTGACTTGTTCAGAAGTCCCTCGGGATGCATCTGGTCACCGATTGAACATCCGCCACCCTGTGAAAGTGACAGGGCTGCCTCATAGCGGAGTGCGTTGGGGTGCTTGAAGCCGCCGAATTCTCCCCATGACTTGTGGAATTTTCCTGTCATTCCGAGGAAGGATTCACGCTGAGTTCTTGCATATGCCGCCGACATCGGGAAATGGTCATATCCCCAGCCGCCTGTCGGGAGGCTTTCAAGCTCAAGACATTCTATTGTGTCAATAAGGTCGCGTCTGCCCTTTGTAACGTGACCCGAATTCTGGAAAATGATTGTGTCAGGGTTGTATTTGTGAACCGCCTTTTCAACACGGTCAAGATAATTTCTGTAAATCTTCTTGCCGAAGCTTCTTACGTCATCATCATTGTTGAAGTCAAGTCCTGCCGCTGTCATATCAGCACGGCACTTGTCGCACCAGCAGGTTCTTTCGCCGACAATATCAAGGAAAATTTCACAGGGATTGTAGTTCTGCATAACTTCCTCAATCTCAGCAATGAGCTTGTCAAGGTAAGGCGTGTTGAAGCAGAGGCCGTGATAACCGGGTTTTGAAAAATCGGGTTCGTTCATCCAGTTATCCTTGCCGCGCATAAGCCATTCATGGTGAGCAACGGCGTCCTTTTCGTCAAGTCCCGCCGAAATATATACGGGTGCGCGCACACCAATCTCTTCACACGCTTCAAGCTGAGCTTTAAGCAGGTCAAATTTGAGCGTGGGATTCATTGTGTTTACCTTTGTGGGGTGGTAGGAATAGCCGTGATGACACTTTGAGAAAACTGTGATTGAATCAACGTGTCCGAGCTTAAGTGTTTCCTGCCATTCTTTTTTATCAAATCTTCCTCCGACATCAGGAATGAGGGGAGAAGTGTGGAAATCAAGGTGAATCTGTCTTAATCTGAAATCCTCCATAATTGCCTCCTGAATTAAATGTTTTAAAGGGTGGCATAAATCATACCACCCTCATACTATAATATATTTTGTTCGTTAATTCAAGAGCTTTATTCGGCTGTGTTTGTCTTTTCGTTAAAAAGATTGAGGGCTTTGACAGGATTTACGTTTTTCCCTTCGATTTCAGTTTCAAGGTGAACGTGAATTCCGTCAGCTGCTTCAGACGGAATAGCGACAACTGTTCCAATCACCTGTCCCTGCTCAACGTGCGCACCTTTTTTTACAGAGGATTTAATTCCGCAGTATTTTGCAGTCAGACCGTTGCCGTGTTCAATCACAATTACCTCGCCCCAGATGTCGTCGGGATATGCGTCCTTAACTGTGCCGTCCTGAATAGCGATTGCGTTGTCACCTACGTTGCCTGCAATGTCAATACCGTCATGTGTGCGCCAGTCGCCCATTGTTTCGGAACGTACAGGGTCACCGTTGCTGAAATCCTTGCTTATTTTGCTGTTAAGCGGAAGAAGATAGTAGCCTGTGTACGGGCGGTTGAGGTCGTTCATCGTTGCCTCTGAGGTGGTTTCGCGTTCGTCGGGGATGCCTGTCACCTTTACGTTTGCCTGGTGGTCGGCAGTTGTGGAAAAGGACGGTGCAGTATATTCACCGTTTCCGCTTTCGGGAATAAGATTTCTTGTCTTTGAAACATTGTAAATCGCAGTTGAAATTCCCGCAATTGCAATCAGAATTGAAAATACAACTCCGTAAAACGTCTTTGTCATAATCCAGCTCTTGCCGTCTTTGTTTTTCATATGAATTCTCCTTATACTCTTTGTTTCACGAATAGTTTTGTCGTAATGAGAAAAAATATTCAGGGTTATCTGTAATAAAATGATTGCAAAAAAGTAAAACAGGAAGTATAATGAAATTGAAATTTCAAATAAAGGAGTTTTATTATGGGAAAAAAGCTTTTTACTGCTGCGGCTGCGGCAGGTGCATTATATGCAGGAATCGGATTTCTCTGCTTCTATGAGGTTACGGGAAGAGGAGCAAATATTCCGAAATATGCGACAAAGATTTTTAATAAAAAACACGGAATCGGCGACAAGCCGGGTAAGCCCGACGAGAGAGTTGAGTGGTTCCGCAGTCAGAATTTTGAGGAGCTCAATATTTCAGGCTCAAGAGGACAGAACCTCCGCGGTTATTTCCTACCTGCCGATGAGCCGTCAGATAAATATATGATTTGCTCACACGGTTACAGAAACAGGGGTAAGGGCGAATTCCGTTTTGTCGGCAAGTTCCTTCATGACCAGGGTATAAACGTAATTTACATAGACCATCAGGCATCGGGCGACAGCGACGGAAAGTTTATCAGCTTCGGTCACTATGAGTCGGCTGACCTTATGGAGTGGATTGATTATACTGTTGACAGATTCGGTGCAGATATTCAGCTTGCTCTGTACGGTATTTCAATGGGCAGTGCAACGGTTATGCTTGTCAGCAACAATGATGAGCTACCCGAAAATCTGAAGTTTATTATTGCTGACTGCGGTTACACGAGTGTAAATGACGAGTTCTCTCACACGCTCAAAACATTCGGCGTTCCCGATAAGCCGATTCTTTTTGTAGCAAATCAGTTCAGCAAGATTCTCGGCGAATGGGATTTTGATAAGGTTAATCCGATTGACTGCGTAAAAGAGGCAAAGGTTCCCATGCTCTTTATTCACGGTGAGGCTGACGACTTCGTTCCCACATTTATGGGCTGCCGTCTTTATAATGCCTGCTCAGCAGAAAAGGATTATCTCTGTGTTCCGAATGCCGCTCACGCACAGAGCTATCAGACAAACTCAGAGCTTTATGAAGGAAAATTGAAAGAGTTCTTTACAAAATATTTTAAATAAGATACAGAAAGCACTCCCGATTTTGGGAGTGCTTTTTCATATCAGTTCACTTATAATATAGTTTGATACAAGGAATCCTTCGCGCGTAAGTGCAATGGATTTTTCTGTAACTTTCATCAGTTTTTTTGCTTCAAATTCTTTTGACTTTTCGATGATTTTTTTGTCAAATTCTTTACCGAATTTTTTCTTAAATTCTTCAAAATTTATTCCGTCAGCAAGGCGAAGTCTGAGCATTATATATTCATCTTCATCGCCGCCCGAGCCGTCATCAATCGGCTTCTTGCCTGCTTTGAAGTATTCGATATCTCGCGGATAGTAAAATCTTTTTCCGTCAATAAAGGAATGTGCCGCAGGACCGATTCCGAGATATTCTTCGCAGTTCCAGTATTTCAGATTGTGTTTTCCCTCAAATCCGTGCTTTGCGAAGTTAGATATTTCGTAGTTTTTCATTCCGCTTTCAGCAAGCAATTCGCCGAGCAGGAGATACATATCTGCCGTTGTGTCTTCGTCGGGCAGATTCAGCTTGTCAGCGTTATTATAATAGTATGTGCCCTCTTCGAGTTTAAGCATATATGCGCTGATGTGCGGCACTCCTGTTTCAATGCAGAATTGCACAGTTTCGGTAAGGCTTTCTTTTGTTTGCTCGGGAACACCAATCATAACGTCAAGCGAGATGTTTTCAATCCCTGCTTTTCGTGCCTGTGCGATACATTCTGTTATTCTTTTTCTGTCGGCACTTCTGCCGAGCTTTTTTCTTTCGCTGTCAACAGCCGACTGCATACCGAGCGAAATTCTGTTTACACCTGCATTTGCGATTATGTCAAAAAATCCGTCTTCAATTGCAGAGGGATTGCACTCAACCGTTATCTCTCCGTTTATGCCGAAAAGCTCCTTTGCACGGCGTGTAATCAGAGAGATGTTTCTGCCGCCGATAAGTGACGGTGTTCCGCCGCCGAAGTAAAGCGTGTCCGCGGGTCGGTTCAGTTTTGCTGACCAGTCCTCAAGACTCTCGAGCACACACATTGTGTAATCGTCATAGCCGATTATGTCGGAACGCATTGAATAGAAATCGCAGTAGGGGCATTTGCTTCTGCAAAACGGAATATGAATATAAATTCCTATGTTTTTCATACTTTTATACCATTCTGAAAAAGGGACGGAAGAATCCGTCCCTTTGTTTTTTTATTATTCAGCAGGAGCTGAGGTTTCCTCGTCACCTGCGAATGTGTTAAGTGATTTTGCTGTTTCGCTTCTGCGTTCTGCAAGCTCTTTATACATTCTCTCTTTTGTTTCTGCATCAATGTTGTAGAACAGCTTGGGAATGATACCGATAAGACCTGTAAGACCGGGAAGAAGTGTAACTGCCATGAACAGAAGTCGCTCTGTTCTGTCGGACTGCTGACCGGGCTTAAGACCCTGTCTGTAACCGATAAGTCCGAGGATAATTGAGTTAAAGCTTGTTGTGAATGTTGAAACGAGCTTTCTTGCAAGACCCTTAACAACACCTGCCATAGCCTCGGTACGGTAACCGTTCTTCCATTCACCGTAGTCGATAGCCTCGTTGCGGATTTCCTCAGGAACAACCTTACGCATAGCGTAAACAGTGTTCCACAATGTTTCACGAGCCATAAATGCGAGAAGCATCGGAACTGTACGCTTGTAATTCTTGTTGATTGCACCGACAAGATAAACAAATATGTTAAGGAAGTCGCCCCAATGTGAACCCATAGCCCAAAGTGTTTTGGTGGAGAAGCGCTCACGGAGCTTGCCAACGTATGCATATGAAGCATATGTAACAAACATACCGGGAATACCTACGATAAGCTCAGCAGAGCTGAGGTTCATAACATTGGTATAGTAGAGTGAAAGTCCCGGGCTGATTGCAAACTGTCCCATAAGGTCGGATATCATGAGAAGCATAAGCGGACGTGACTTGAACAGCGAGCCGATTGCGTTCTTGAAGTCAGGCTTTTCAACTGACTGAAGAACACGTTCCTTAACCTTAAACGAAAATGCTAAGGAAAGAAGACCTGCGCAAAGTGCGGTGCCGACGCCCATATAAACGAACAGAGATGTCATTTTAATCTTCAGCTGACCGTGGTTAACGAGGTCGATAAAGATTGTGCATATCTGTCGGGGAAGATTTTCAACAAGACTGGAGAAAAGGTTAGCCTGATTGATAAGTCGAGTTCTGTCAAGAACATCGGGTGTGATGGTTGCGATAATACCTGTCTTTGAAATTTCATAAAGCGAGGTTGCAAGGTTTTGCAGCATCTGCAGTATGAAATAGGTAATTATCTTTGGCATGTATGTACCTGATGCACCGGGGAACATTGCGGGCATACCCCAGAAAATCATTGCCATAATTGTACCGGGGATTGCATACATTATAAGATAGGGTTTGAATTTACCGAATCTTGTGTTTGTTCTGTCGACAATAGCGGCAAGGAAAAGGTCATTGACAATATCCCAGATACTGACAACTGCACTTACGATAGCCTGCCACCAGTAGGAGATAACAAGAACGTCGGTAAGGTAATAAGTCTTTTTATTGTCGAGGTTAAAGCTCTGTGCGATATCGAAAAGGACATATGTGAAAGTTTCTTTACTTCCGACATAACGTCTGCCTTTTGGAAGATTTCGCTTTGCGCCTTCTTTTTCAACTTCCGAAGACTTTTTTTCTTTGGTTTCGGTAGCCATTTACATCCTCCTGACTTCCAAAATATTTAATACACTTCATTATATCACATACCATATATAATATGCAACAAAAATTTTTACTCATCGAGTTTAAGAACAGCCATAAATGCTTCCTGCGGAACTTCAACAGTACCGAACTGCCTCATTCGTTTTTTACCCTCTTTCTGCTTTTCAAGCAGCTTCTTCTTACGAGTAATGTCACCGCCGTAGCACTTTGCAAGAACGTCCTTACGCATTGCCTTGATTGTTTCTCGCGCAATTACCTTGCCGCCGATTGCAATCTGAACAGGAATTTCAAACATCTGTCTCGGAATGTGCTCCTTGAGTTTTTCGGCAATCTTTCTTGCACGGGCATAAGCTTTTTCAGAATGTATTATAAATGAAAGAGCATCAATTCCGTCACCGTTGAGAAGAACATCGAGCTTGACAAGGTCAGAACGCTCATAGCCCTTGATTTCATAGTCAAACGAAGCATAGCCTTTTGTGCGTGACTTAAGCACATCAAAGAAATCATAGATGATTTCATTCAGCGGAAGGTCGTATGCGATATCAACTCGGTCGGTTGTGACATAAGTCATATCCTTGAAGATGCCGCGACGCTCCTGGCAGAGATCCATAATCGCTCCGACAAACTCATTAGGGGCGTAAATGTGAGCGTTTGTAATCGGTTCTTCACAATAATCAATGTATGCCGGGTCGGGGTACTTGGTCGGGTTGTCGATTTCAAGAACCGTGCCGTCTGTGAGATGAACCTTATAAATAACGCTCGGGATTGTGGTAACAAGGTCGAGGTCATATTCACGTTCAAGTCGTTCCTGTATAATTTCAAGATGAAGCAGTCCGAGGAAGCCGCAGCGGAAGCCGAAACCGAGTGCGCCCGAGGTTTCAGGCTCAAAGGAAAGCGCGGCATCGTTAAGCTGAAGCTTTTCAAGTGCTTCGCGCAGGTTTTCGTAATCGGCACCGTCAGCAGGATAAACTCCGCAGAAAACCATCGGGTTAACCTTTCTGTAACCGGGGAGGGGTTCGGATGCAGGATATTCAGCGGTTGTAACCGTATCACCGACACGTGCGTCGCCGACTGTTTTAATTGAAGCGGTGATGTAGCCAACCTCACCCGAAGTAAGCTCCTTTGCAGGCTCCATAGAGGTTGCCCGCATATATCCGACCTCAACAACGGTGAATTCTGCGCCCGTTGCCATCATTCGCATCGTGTCGCCTGCCTTGATTTTTCCGTCAACAACACGCACATAAACAATAACGCCCTTATAATTATCGTAAACCGAGTCAAAAACGAGAGCTCTCAGCGGCTTTGAATCATCTGAATCAAGCGGAGCAGGAATGTCGGTTACAATACGCTCAAGAACGTCAGCAACATTTTCGCCTGTTTTTGCCGAAACTCTCGGAGCATTCATACATTCAAGACCGATAACGTCCTCAACCTCAGCAGCAACACGCTCAGGCTCAGCGGCAGGAAGGTCAATTTTGTTGATAACAGGAACAATTTCAAGGTCGTGGTCAAGCGCAAGATACGTATTCGCAAGCGTCTGTGCTTCGATGCCCTGAGACGCATCTATAATAAGTATAGCACCTTCGCAGGCGGCAAGGGAACGTGAAACCTCATAATTGAAGTCAACGTGACCGGGAGTGTCGATGAGATTCAGCTCATATTCCTCTCCGTCCTTTGCCTTGTAATTAAGCTTTACAGCGTGAGCTTTAATTGTAATGCCGCGCTCACGTTCAAGATCCATATCATCAAGAAGCTGCTCTGTCATATCACGGATGGCAACCGATTCTGTCAGCTCAAGCAGACGATCTGCAAGAGTGGACTTGCCGTGGTCGATATGTGCAATGATTGAAAAATTTCTTATATTCTCTTTTTTTGCTGCCACATAATCACCTCAGTGGTATAGTATTTCATTTTAAACAATTCATTATAGCATAAAATCAGCTGTTCTTCAATCAAAATCATAAATTATCTCAGCTTTGCGTAAAATAGTATAAAAGTTACATCCGAAAGTCATATTTGTAACTATTTGTAACTTTTTAGGTTTTGCACAAAAGACAAAGGCTTATATACGCATTATATTCTTGTTTAGAAATATAATGTGCTTTATAAAGTACTATATGTGTGCAAAGTTCACAAAAATTTGCATTTTGAAAATTTGACAAATTTGTAATTTGTAAATATAATAAGCGACGTTGGCTTTGGGAATAGTATGTTTCCCCACAGATTCTTAATTACGTTCAGCCGACACAGCGGTGAAAATACTTTTACCGACTGTTAAGAAAAGACCTGCTAATAAAAGTCAACAGGAAAAATAAATAATTTTTTGCGAGTAAAAAAGGCAACACTCAACAAGACCGTAACAAAAGTAAATTTTGAAACAGTCGTATGCAGATAAGCGGACGCACAGGAGTGCTTCGCTTAGAAATATTTTACTGTTTGTGCGTTGTCAACATACAAAAAGTTCAGAATGGTGATTCCGAACTTTTTGTAAACTCGCCTAAGCGAGTTCAGGTATTGACAATTTCAGCTCGTTCTGAATCGAGATTTTCTTTAACCTTGGCATAATAAATTCTCAGAAATTTGTTTGCACCGGCAATCATGTAAACTTTGAAAGGCTTACCTTCAGAACGCTTTTTATCAATAAATTGAAAAACAGGTTCATCAACAGGGCTTTTAATAAGAATTGTTTTCATTACCTGAAACAGATTCTTCCTCAAATCACCTGAGCCTCGTTTGGATATACTGCGTGATGAAACATCGACAGTGCCTGATTGATATGGAGGAGCATCAATTCCTGCGAATCCGATAAGTGCTTTCTTGTTTTTGAAACGGTATATATCGCCGATTTCAGCAATAAGCTGCGGAGCAAGTACCGAACCGACACCGTACATTCCGATAACGGTGTTGTATTCAGGTAATTGTTTTGCAAGCCTGTCCATTTCATTCCTGACGGCAACAATGTTTTCGTTTATTGAATTCAACTGATTTATACAAGTTACAATCAAAATCTTTGTTGATTCATTTTTAGGAAGCAAACCTACGTTACCGCAAGATTCTGCATATATATCAAACGCTTTATCTTTACTGAAATTGTAGCCGTTACGATGACACCATTTTTCATAACGCTTAATAAATTCATTGAGAGATAAGCCGCAAACACACTCACAGTGCCAGAATTTCATTCCGAAATCAAGCCATTTTACACTGCCGTCAGGTCGCTGAGGTGATGTAAACAGCTTTTGAATATCGGGAAATGTCTGGTCAAACATGGCGATAAGGTTGTTTGTAACCATAACTTTTTGCTTCGTAAGTTGATTGTATTGACGGTTGAATATCTTCAATGATTTACGAATGTCATTTTCAGGCACATATTCAATCAGGTCAAGCCAGTGCTCAAGACCCCAGTTTGCAATTTTAACAGCGTCTTTTTTATCTGTTTTGGCTTTTCTGACAGTGATATTTGAATCGTAATTAGCTATAAGAATAGGGTTGATTACGGTAACGAATATACCTGATTCATGGAGAAAATCGGCTATAGGGTCATTGTAATGGCCGGTGCTTTCCATAATCACCTTAGTCTCACTCGGAAGACTTTTAAGAAAACTTGCCAGTTCTCCGAGTTCTCTTTCGGTGTGAGCGACATCATGCGGTTCAGCAACTACAACACCGAGAGGCTGCATAACAGCAACCGTGCTTTTTCCTTTGGAAACATCAATTCCTACTGCATTCATTGGCAAAACTCCTGTCATAAAGTATTGTTTACGAATTGGTGACCATCTTTTACCCATTCCGATTCAATCTGTTGGGTGACACGGGCGTTGCAGCCCTACCTGCTGAAACCGAACGCTGTAATGGAAGGATGGCTGACTGTCTTTTCTACGGACGTAACAGTCCAAGGAGTAATACGTCAGACCATTTCGCCCTTCCATTATAGCTTAGGAATAAGAACGAAGTGAGCATACCCGGCTGGCATGCTCACCACGGCAAATATATTGTAACAGGAGTTATTCCAATGGAAACAATAAGAAATGCAGGCAAAAAGCTTGCAAAGTCAAAGTTCAAGGCAATAATGATTGCTCTGATTACTATGTTCTGCATCGCTACAATCTATGCGACAGCATCAAACACAAACACGGTAATCATCAATATGGACGGCATTGAAACAAGAGTTACAACTCTTAAGACTGATGCGGATGAAATCATCAAGCAGGCCGGCATAGAGCTTACTGATAATGATATTGTTGATCTTTCAGGCTTTGAGAGCGGCTCTGATTCGGTAATCAAAATCAGCAAGGCTTATAATGTAACAGTTACTGATGACGGAAAGTCAGAGACATTCCTTGCAAACGGTACAGTTGCCGAGGCACTCAGCAAGCACGGTGTTATAATCAACGAAGGTGATGAGCTTAACTGTGACACTGATTCCGTAATCCACGAGGGCATGGAGATTGTTATTTCACGTGCATTCCCCGTAATGATTACAGCAGACGGCAAGGTTGTTACTGTCAAGATGGCAGGCGGCACAGTCGGCGATGCACTTGATAAGGCTGTTATTACAGTTGCGGATGATGATGAAATTTCTTCACCGCTTGACACAGTTCTTAATTCAAGCACTTCAATCGTGATTTCCCGAGTAACCTATAAGGAAAGAAAAGTTAAGGAAGCAGTTCCTTTCAAGACTGAAAAGAAGAACAGCACCGCACTTTACAAGGGCCAGACAAAGGTTGAGGTAAAGGGCGTAAAGGGTGAAAAGGAAGTAACCTATAAGGATAAGTATGTTGACGGCAAGCTTCAGGGCTCAACCGCTGTAAACACGGTTATCACCAAGGCTGCGGTTAACGAAGTTAAGCTTATCGGCACAAAGAAAAAGGCGGCTGTTGTTGCTGCTTCTGCAAGCACATCGGGCGCAAAGCTTGCAAACGGAGTTAAGACAATTTCACGTCTTACACCTCCCTCAAGCCTTACTCTTAACGGCAAGGTTCCGACCTCATATAAGAGAAAGATTACAGGTACAGCTTCCGCTTACTCAGGCGGCGGACTTACAGCAACAGGCAAGAGCGTAATGCCCGGTTATATCGCTGTTAATCCGAGACAGATTCCTTACCATACAAAGATGTGGATTGTATCCAACGACGGCAGATACGTTTACGGTTATGCTTCAGCTGAGGATACAGGCGGATTTGTAAATTGGTCAGGAAGCCGTTCAACACTCTGTGACCTTTATATGTCTTCTGAATCACAGTGCAGCGCATTCGGCAGAAGAAGCGTTACAATATATATTCTCTAAAAGATTATACAATCAACCACCGTTGACAATAAGTCAGCGGTGGTTTTTCATTGGTTCTGTTATTTAAAAAGTTCAGCGTATTTTTTGCTCTTTGCCATTGAAAAGCAATCATCCTCAGCAACAATTATGTGGTCTATCAGATGCACATTGATTGATTTCAGCAGAGGAATAATATCCATTGTAGCCCTTACGTCTGCGGTAGACGGCACGGCAAAGCCGTTAGGGTGGTTATGAGCAATGATAATTTCATTCGCATCATTTCTTACAGCTGCCTCAACAATAGTTCGGTTGTCAACGGTAACGCTTTCGGGTGAGCCGTCACAGACCTTTACACAGCGCGATATTCTGCCGTGGCAGTCAATAAAGAGCATATAGACAATCTCTCTTGTTTCGCCTGCGTATTTCATCGTTAAAAAGCTTGTAAATCTGTCTTCGGTAGCGATAAACGGTTTGCTGAGCTTTTTGCGCTCGTTATAGGTGACAGAGATATCGTGAACAAGGTGAATCAGTGCGGCCGCATTTTCACCTATACCGTTAACCTTCATCAGTTCCTCAGCAGGTGCGTCGAGAACACCGTTCAGGTCGCCGAATCGCTCTGTAAGTTCATGTGCGATATCATTTGTATCCTTATAGGGAATGCCAAAGAAAAGAAGAAATTCTATTATATTGTGGTCAGCCATTGATTTAATTCCGTCGGCGAAGTATCGGTCACGAACGCGCTGACGGTGATTCTTATGCAGATTTGTATTACTCATATTATCCCTCCGGATAAATACTACATACTTAATATATAACGCAAAGCAAAAATTATTATTGCAAATCAGAATAATAACAAGTGTTTTTATTTATCTGAAAAATGTAACATAAAAAATTAAAAAATATACCATTAAAATTTACAAAACTATATTTTGATAAAAAGATTTTTCATATTGCATTATCTTGTATTTTTCACGCTATATACAGGGCAATCTGACTCTTTTCGACAGATTCTGCATATAGTGAATATTATAAAAACGCAAAATAATTGAACCTAAAAACGACAATAATCGCCAAGAAATAATTTTTTACGATAAATTATTTTTTTTACTTTCGTCAAAACGTAAAAAAACATATGCGCTATTGACACTTTTTCTTACGTGGTGTATTATATAATAAATTGTGAAGCAAATTCACGGCAAAGGGGCGAGGTGTCTTTGGAAACAGTTTACGCGATTTCACAGAATGCGGTAGTTATAGAGGGAAGCAACATACTGCTTACATACGGAATAGTCGCAAAAAACAGCAAGGGCGAAAAAATATCAGAATTCTGCGACGTTTCGGTGAACAGAGAGTTTACAGAAAGGGTAATAAATCTTCTGAATAAATGTGAGATAGAACCGTGCCATTTTTATGACGTTGTTCTTGATGAATTAAACAGATAAACACCAGATTATTTAGTGCAAATAATTTCCTTTTGGCATATTGCATAAATTTTCCTCTTGATTTTTGACTTAATCCGAGGTATAATACAATTAGGCTAATATTGGGCTTTATATACTATTTTGGAGGATTACAGAAAATGAAGGGAGATTTACACTGTCATACTAAGCTGTCAGACGGCTCTATGGGTATTGATGACATTATTGTACTGGCACAGAAATGCGGAGTTGATACACTTGCAATTACCGACCACGATTGTCTCGCGGGTACAGTAAGAGCGAAGCTTATAGGAGAGAGACAGGGTATTAAGGTTATTCAGGGTGTTGAGATTTCATCTTATGACAGTGAAACAGATTCAGAGGTTTATATTCTCGGATATTTAAGTGATTTTCCTGATCGACTTGAGGGACTTTGCCATCGCAACCTGATTGCACGTAAACGTGCGGCACAGTTTATGATGATTAAAGCGGCTCAGAGATTCCCGATTACAACTGATCTTGTTCTTAAATGTGCTCAGGGTTCAACTAACGTTTATCCCGTACATATTATGTCGGCTCTTGTGGAGAGCGGTGTTACAACCGAGCTTTACGGTGAGCTTTACAACGAGCTTTTTGTTGACGGCGGAGAGAAGAGCATTCTTGTTAAGCCTAAATTTTCAAGCCCTGTTGAGGTTGTTGAAGCAATTCATGACGCAGGCGGAATTGCCGTTCTTTCGGATTCCGGAAAATTTTATGAGTCAGGTCTTATTGAAAGGCTGATGGAAGCGGGACTTGACGGAATTGAAGCATGGTGTCCTCAGTACAGCGCAACAAAATCCCAGCAGCTTGCTGATTTTGCAAAGCGCCATAGCTTGCTTGCGGTCGGAGGAAGTAATTTCCACGGCAGATACAACAGGTATTGCATAACACTCGGTTCGTGTGACATACCCGACCATAATATTAGCGAGCTTATCGGATACAAAACAAAAATCAAGCGTCAGAAGGCAAAGCTTGCCGGCGAATAATTACTGATTACTGGAGAAGATAGAAATGGCAGACGACAGGGATATTAAGATCTATGTCAAAAACGGAATGAGCGAAACGACTGAATTTGAGGCAATATCAGATGATATTCTTCGACACGTTTCAAACGGAAATAAAGAAAAGGCTATCGACCTCGGCGTAAGGATGGCAAAAATCAAGGCTGAGGACGGAATAATTGACCTGAGCGGATATAAGCTGTCAGCGGCACAGCTGTATCAGGTACGCGTATTACTTACCTTTATTGCGGAATATTCTGTGCAGAAAAATATTCCGGTGGATTTTCTCAGTGATACGGTCAGCACATCTATGTATGATTATCTGAAAGCTAACGAAAAAGGCTATTATGATAATATTTCAGATGGTGGTGCATTTACATTTTATCTGCTTGCTCTTAAAAAGTTTGGCGATACAGCTACCAATGTCGGCGAGCAGTTCGCAATGCTCTGCGGAATAAATAAGCCTGATATAATAAAACTCGGTGCTGATATTTTTGAAACCGCCCGTTCTCATTTCTCTGAGATGATAAAAAATACTGATTTCAAATCGGTTGAATAAAAGATTTAAGGGACTGTATTTTACAGCCCCTTATTTTATTGCATGATATCGGATATGTTGCTTTCGTTGATTACAAAATCTTTTTTATTGTTCTTTAGATTATTTATTATGCTATCAGCAAAATCGGAATCGCTATTCCATTGCTTAACAGTTTCCTCAGAGTGGCTTGAAATAATATCATAGTTATTAACAATATAATCAGAAAAATAAGTTGTAAATTTTTCACAACCGTAGACATTCAAGTGTGCATCGGGTTTGAAAAAATCATAGATTGTGATTTTTGCAGGATTATTAAGTGTATTATAATTTAAAAAAAATAATCCATTATTCTCAATGATTCTCTGAATTTCGGGGATATAGTATACTTTTTCGTAGTATTCCGTATCGTTAGCGATTCTTCCTTTAGGATAATCTATAAAGAGAATCGGAGTATCGCAATCTTTACAATAGTCTATCAGCTGGTTTAGATATTTTTCGGCTGTCTTATTTATTTTTTTTCGTTCGGTTATTTTATTATAATCTATCAGATACTGAACATCCTGTTCTATTATGTTTGAAAGCTCTGCTCCCTTAAGATAAACAGAAGGATCGTTGTCCAATTTGTATCTTTTAAATAACGAAATAGATTCTTTTATTTGATTATTATCGGAAATCTTACTATGTGTTCTGATAAAAGGCAGATAATAATACGGTCTTGATTTTGCAGGAATAGCTTCTTTAACGAAATCAAGTTTTGTATTGTTATGTGGAACAGAATCATACCAGTACAGTATAGGATGCTCATTATCCATATAATTTTCAGAGAGTGTGAACTCATCTATATCTATTACTATAAGCTTCGGATGCTGTGTTCTTATTGCTTCTTTAACCATCGGAAGTATTGTAACGTATGAACATCTGTCCATACCTAAACAGTAACTCGTAAAACCATAGTGTTTCCATGCGAGAGTTGGGTAAAAGCAGGTGTGGACACTACTGCTACCCACAAAAACAACATCAAGAGTATTCTCGGGTATAGTATAGAAATCCTGAATTCTCTGCTGATTTTTATTGCCGTCATAAATTGTTATAATTGATACAGCATAGGTACCGACCGCTAATGCAATTGACAGAATTATGACTAAGAATATTTTTTTGAACTTCATTTTTCCCTCCGTTTAGAATTGGCCGTATACAAATGGCTGCATAGTGTATGATGGTCCATAGATACCAAAGAACAGAATAAAAGCTATAAGAATAAAGTAAATAAGATATCTTTTGCCATAGCTGAGAGATAAGACAACTTCAGATATATTTCTTCCTTTCTGCTCGATAATTGAAACGAGGAACATTATTGCTACGCCAACTAATATCAGTCCGAAATCTATGAGGGTAACCCCCGCATCAATACAAGGACCGATGCTCAGATTGAAATTTTTAATTGCAGATACAAGCATTGAAAACATATCGGAAAGTGTATTTGCTCTGAACATCATAAGCCCGACCGTAACTATAAAATCTGTTCGAAGTATCTGGACCATACCGAAGATTTTTCCGTCACGGTTGATTCGGGATTTTTTGAACAAACAATCAAAAATGGGTTCAAATAAAACACCCAAGGTAATTATTAAATAGTAATAAAGACCGTAAACAACATATTTCCAGCTTGCGCCATGCCAAAATCCCATTATCAGCCATACTGACATCATAGATATAAGCATTGGAATTGACGCCTGGAGAAATTTATTTTCGGTATGTTTCTTAAGCGACTTTGAGAAAGACTTCATTCCTTTTGAAAAAGAAACACTGTAAAAAATATACTCTTTGAGCCATGCGCCAAGAGTAATATGCCATCTTCTCCAAAATTCCTGAATGCTTTTTGAGAAAAAAGGCTGTCTGAAATTTTCCGGCAAATCAATTCCCAACATTTTGGAAATACCTGATACAATATTTATACAACCGGAGAATTCTGCATAAATCTGAATGGTATATAACAAAACAGCAATAATGACGGAAATACCCGCATATTCCTTATTGTTATCAAAAATCTCATTAACAACAATTGCCGCTCTGTCAGCAACAACCATTTTTTTAAAAAGACCCCATAATATGCTCTGAAGTCCGAGAATAATATTTGTTTTATCGAAGTTATGTTCTTCAAAGAGTTGTTTTGAAACCTGAGAATATGTTGAGATAGGACCTTCGACAATATATGGAAAGAATGTAAGATATAATAAAAGTTGAAAGAAGTTTTTATCTGCAGAGATGCGTGATCTGTATATATCTACAATATAACTTATCGCCATCAGGGTGTAATATGAAATACCGATAGGTAGAAGAAATTTTATGGTTGGAGCTGTTTTTCCTACACCAAATAAATTGATAATATTATAAAATGAGGTTACGAACAGTCCGGAATATTTTAATACTAACAGTATACCGATGTTTATTACACATGCGGATAAAACTGCAAGTTTTTTCTTTTTCTGAATTGTATTTTTTAGCTGTTTTCTTTCCTCTTTCGGAAGCTCTTTGCTGATATTCTTTATTCTACAGTTAAACTTGTCAATCAGAATTCCGAGCAAATAAATAGAAATCGTAGTGACTGAAACAAATACGACTCCTGTCTTACTGCTGATAACAAAAAAAGATAAACTGGAAAGCAAAAGTATGTATTTCTGAAATTTACCAGGCAGGATGTAATAAAGAATAAAGACCGCAGCAAAAAACAGAAGAAATTCAATTGAAACGTATGACATACTTCACTTCCTCAGAGTATTTTATTTAAGTCAAGTTATAGCGGAAATTTATATCTGACTTTTCCGTTTGTTTTTTTGCCATACTCAATAGCTTCTTTCGGACATTGGCATATGCAAGCCATGCAGTGAGTACAGCTGGTGCTCCAAGTGGGTTTGCCGTCGTTGAGCTTTATGTTGCCAAGCGGACAGATTTTTTCACACATACCGCAGGAAATGCATTTGTCGGTGGTGTGAAACGGTTTTGTTGTAACAGCCATTGAATAAAACGTAAGATTGACTGCGCTGCTATTGATTCTGTCAACAAGCGTGTAGTTCGCATTGTCAAAGCGTTTCCCGTTTTTGATTGTTTCCGCTGTTTCCTCTATTGACTGCTGCGCATCCGAAATAATCTTTTTTGATTTCTCCTCGTCAGGGGAGTTGAACATTATAAGATAGTTGTCGGGCATAACAATTTTTGCACAGCCGCAGTATTCAAGCCCCTTGCTTGTGCAGAGCTTTTCTACATATTTTCCTGCTGTGCCTATGCTGTCGCCACAGGTCATAACGGTGTAAAATTTCTTGCTGCCATTAAGCGTTGTCTGCAAAAGCCAGTCGCGGATAATATGCGGAATTTGCCAGGCATACGTCGGGCAGACAAGCACCCACGGCTTTTCGGAATAGAGCGTTGAAAAATCTTTGTTTTTTATTTTGCTGAAAAGGTCGAGCGTTTCATCGCCTGTTATTTCAGCGATTTTCAGTGCGGTATAGCGACTGTTGCCTGTTGCTGAAAAGTAAATTATCATTTTACTTCACCCTTGTATATTGCAAGTGTATATCCGTCCTCGTCAATATAGACTGTTTCAAGAGCAGTAGTTGAAATCTGTTTCTGTCCGTCAACCTCTTTTTCAGTGTCGTTGCCGAAAACAACGCGCCAGATACCGCGGGTGCGGTCAAATGCAACACGGATACTGTTATATTTGACTGTTGCCTCTTTTTTTGCGGCGTCAAGTACATCGCTGCGTGTTTTTATGGGAACAATGGTTTCATCACCCATATTGAGCTTGAAACCGTTCTTCTGAACACCGTCAAGCTTTTTCATTGCACGTTCATCGTCATTCATTTTGAACATTCCTGTTCCTGCGTAAATAGTGACGTTATTCTGAGCGTCAACCGTTGTCTGCTTGCCGAGGTCGCCGTTATCTCTGCATCCGAAGAGAATTACGGGAAGCATTAAGGCGAGAAGAAGAGCAGTAAACTTTTTCATAAAATCAGCCTCTGTAATTTTTGTATTCACCGCTCAGGATTTTCTGCCACCATTCGCGGTTATTGAGATACCAGTCAATTGTCTTCTGGATGCCTTCGTTAAAGAGTGTTTCAGGCTCCCATCCGAGCTCAGCGTGAATTTTTGCAGGGTCGATTGCGTAACGCATATCGTGACCGGGTCTGTCCTTGACATAGGTGATAAGACTTTCGTCCTTGCCGACAGCCTTAAGAATTGTTTTAACAACATCAATATTTGCCTTTTCATTATGGCCGCCGATGTTGTAAACCTCACCGATTTTGCCGTTTTCAACAATCATATCAATTGCTTTACAATGGTCATCGACATAAAGCCAGTCACGCACATTAAGTCCTTCGCCGTAAACAGGAAGCTTTTCGTCAGCAAGAGCCTTTGCTATCATAAGCGGAATGAGCTTCTCAGGGAACTGATACGGTCCGTAGTTATTTGAACAGCGTGAAATAGTTACGGGTGTACCAAAGGTTCTGTGATAAGCCATTACAAGCAGGTCAGCAGATGCTTTGCTTGCGGAATACGGAGAAGAGGTGTGAATCGGGGTTGTCTCGGTAAAGAACAGGTCGGGACGGTCAAGCGGCAGGTCGCCGTAAACCTCGTCTGTTGATACCTGATGGTAGCGCGGAATTTCATACTTATTGCAGGCGTCAAGCAGAACCTGTGTGCCGAGGATGTTTGTTGTAAGGAAAACCTCGGGGTTTTCAATTGAACGGTCAACATGACTTTCAGCTGCAAAGTTGATTATTGCGTCAAATTTTTCCTCCTCACAGAGAGAAAAGACAAGCTTTCTGTCGGTAATGTCACCGAGAACGAAGCGAAAATCGCCTTTTCTTGCTTCGTCGAGGGTGTAAAGATTGCCTGCGTATGTCAATGCGTCAAGACATACAAGACGGTAGTCGGGGTGTTTGCGCTGCATATAGTAGATGAAGTTACTGCCTATAAAGCCTGCGCCGCCTGTTACGAGAATATTTTTTTTCATTGATAATCACCTGTATTCAACAAGGCGAACACTATGAAAGCCTGTGTCCGCCTTGAAATTTATTTTGAAGTCTGATTCCTGCTGTCTATTATCTTCTTTATAACTCCGATTACAAGGCAGGTTCTTGTTGCAGAACCGAGCTTGCAATAGCGGAAAAATGCCTTCCAATGCGGAGGAAAATGGCTGAGATCAAGATTCTCATATGCCTTGCGGTACAGCGGAGACCAAAGAATTTCGCTTATTTTAACCGCACGTTCCATAAACTTAGCTTTTCTGCAATATTCATTAAGTCCGAGACCTATCATGCTCAGACAGATTCTGTTGTTAAGAGCTGTTTTGAAGTCCTCGGAACAGTAGAGAGTATTTTTTTTGAGATAATCGAGCATCATTTCATAAAGCGTAGACCACTGTTCAAAAAGATTAGGCTTGTAGCTTTTTGTAAGCGATGTTTCGTTATCCTTTCGGTAATGATTGTACGGCTTGTCGATGAACTTGCAGTTTTCAACAAAACTGAAATAGTATGTGTTGAAAAGCACGTCCTCAGTACCGATAATTTTTGTATCTACAAATTCAAGATTGTTATCTTTTATCTTTTTTGTGTTATAGAGCTTACCCCATGCAGTTGAAATAGAATCGGCATTTTCGGGATTTGAAAGCTCTTCTCCGAGAAGACCGATAATTCGACGGTGAACGAAACTGCGTGTTTCCTCTGCGCTGAAAATTTTGTCACCGTCGAAAATTCTCTTTTCAATCGACTTGGATTTGAATTCGCGTGTATAACCCCACATAACCATATCCACGCCGTCTTTTTCGGCTGCGCTTACAGCGGCTTCAATGGTTTCTGTGTTAAGCCAGTCATCAGCATCAACAAATACAGTATAGTCGCCTGTTGCAACCTTTATTCCTTCATTTCTTGCTGATGAAAGACCGCCGTTTTCTTTATGGATAGTAATTATTCTGTCATCCTTTTCAGAATAGGTGCGCAAAATCTCAGCGCTGTTGTCGGGGCTTCCGTCATCAACGCAGATAATTTCAAGATTTTTATATGTCTGACCGACAATGCTGTCGAGGCACTTCGGCAGGTATTGTTCCACATTATAAATGGGAATAATAACGCTGACCTTTTTCATAGTACGCCTCTACCTCCGAAATTATTTTTCTTATTTTGCTTCGTCTTTCTTTTTGAAAATGATAAGCTTGCTGAAAACGTAGTTCATAATTACAACAATAACAGCAAGTATCAGTTTAACCATCATTGTGCCGTCAAGTTTCTGATAAAGTAAGTCGGGCATTGTAATTTTTACAATTTTAGTGAGGTCAAGACACCAAGCGGCAAAACGACCGAGTGTAGGTGTCAGCTTGAATACGGTTATCATTAAGAAGATACCGAGCTCCTCAACTCCGAGAGAGAAAAGTCTTGCGCTGACAAAGGATATTGCTTCCTTTGCGACGATATTACTTTTCCAGCTTTTGCTTTCAAATACAAACAGCTTGTTCGTAAAGAATGCAAAGGCAACAGATACAACCCATGCAATAATGTTGACAATAAGAACGTGAGTAAGATTTTCAAAGCATTTAAAAACAACGAGGTTAACAACCGTTGTCAGCACGCCGAAAACCAAATACAGAAATATTTCTTTGAATTTTTTCATTTTTACACCTTGATTTCAACGCTGATACCGAGAAGATCGCTGTACTTCTCGATTATCGGCTTAATAAAGTCATTAACGAATTCCTCTGTCTGCTGAGGTGCACGTCCGACATAAAGCTCAGGTTTCATAATGTTCTTAAGCTCGTTCAGGGTTACACCGAATGCGGGGTCGTCTGCGATTCTCTGAAGCAGGTCGTTCTCGCCGCCGTCAGCCTTGACAACCTTGCCGGCTGCCATTGAGTGAACTCGGATTTTTTCGTGAAGCTCCTGACGGTCACCGCCTTTTTTAACAGCCTCCATCATAATGTTTTCGGTTGCCATGAACGGAAGCTCCGACATAAGGCGCTTTTCAATCATTTTGGGATAAACCACAAGGCCGTCGGCAACATTGATATAAAGCTCAAGTATAGCGTCTGTTGCGAGGAAGGCTTCGGCAACGCTGATACGCTTGTTTGCCGAGTCGTCAAGTGTTCTTTCAAACCACTGTGTAGCAGCGGTGATGCTCGGGTTCATAACATCGGACATTACGTAACGTGCAAGAGAGGAGATGCGTTCACTTCTCATCGGATTGCGCTTGTATGCCATTGCAGATGAACCGATCTGATTTTTTTCAAAAGGCTCCTCAACCTCCTTGAGGTGCTGAAGAAGTCTTAAATCGTTTGTAAATTTTGCGGCAGACTGAGCAATATTTGAAAGAGTAAAGAGAACCATTGAGTCAATCTTTCGTGAATATGTCTGTCCCGAAACGGGATAACAGGCGTCAAAGCCCATTTTTTCAGCAATTTTGCCGTCGATAGCCTTAACCTTGTCTGTGTCACCGTCGAATAACTCCATAAAGCTTGCCTGCGTGCCTGTTGTGCCTTTTGAGCCGAGAAGCTTCATCTGTGAAATCTGGAACTCAAGCTGTTCAAAGTCAAGGACAAGGTCATTGAGCCAAAGCGATGCACGCTTACCGAGAGTTGTCGGCTGTGCAGGCTGAAAATGTGTGAATGCAAGACAGGGAAGGTCTTTATATTCAAGAGCAAATTTTGAAAGAACATCCATAAGATTAACCATCTTTTTGCGGATGAGCTTCATAGCTTCTGTCATTGTGATGATATCGGTATTGTCGCCGACATAGCAGGAGGTAGCTCCGAGGTGGATGATGCCCTTCGCTTTCGGGCACTGAACACCGTATGCGTAAACGTGTGACATAACGTCGTGACGTACAAGCTTTTCACGCTCAACAGCGACATCGTAGTTTATATCCTCGGCATGAGCCTTTAACTCGTCAACCTGTTCCTGTGTTACATTAAGTCCGAGCTCCATTTCACTTTCTGCAAGAGCAATCCACAGTTTTCTCCATGTTCTGAATTTAAAGTCAGGGGAAAAAATATACTGCATTTCTTTACTTGCGTAGCGTGAATTAAGCGGGGTCTCATATGTATCTCTCATCTGCTCATACCTCTTCTATTATTGTATAAGAATAGTTTAAAAAATTATACAACAGAAATATATTGGTGTCAAGAAAAAACGAAGATAATGGTTGACAAATCAGGACTTGCATTTTTTGTCATCTATGATAAAATAATAAACGGAGATGATAGAAATGTCACAAAGAACGGACAAGGCGGTTGAACTGTTTAAAAGCGGATTCAACTGTTCACAGTCAGTTTTTGCCGCTTATGCCGATTTGTTCGGAATGGATGAAAAGACGGCGCTGACAGTATCGGCTGGGCTCGGAGGCGGAGTCGGGCGCTCGAGAGAGGTCTGCGGCGCAATTTGCGGTGCGGCAATGCTTACAGGACTTAAGTACGGCGCAACTGACCCCGCGGACGCAGAATCTAAAAAGCACTGCTATGAGGTTGTTCAGCAGATTATAGCTGAATTCAAAAAAACAAATCCGACTATTATCTGCCGTGAGCTTCTGGGATTGAGTGAAACAAACAACACCGACCCCGTACCCGAAGCACGGACAGAACAGTATTACAAAAAACGCCCCTGCGCGGAAATTGTTGAAGACAGCGCAAAAGCGGTGGAAAAAATATTATTTAACAAGGAGATTTTATAAATGGCTTGTAACGGAAACTGCTCCTCCTGCTCATCAAAGTGCAGCGAGGAGAAAAAGGATATGCACATTGCGTGCAACGAATACAGCAAGGTAAAGAAGGTTATCGGTGTTGTAAGCGGTAAGGGCGGCGTCGGAAAATCGCTTGTTACATCAATGCTCACAACAGCAATGCAGGTTAAGGGCAATGCCTGCGCAATTCTTGATGCTGATATCACAGGCCCTTCAATCCCGAAGGCGTTTGGTGCAAAGGGTCCTGCAATGCAGAATGAGATGGGACTTCTTCCCGCCGAAACAAAGACAGGTATCAAGCTGATGTCAATCAACCTTCTTCTTGAAAAAGAGGATCAGCCCGTAATCTGGAGAGGCCCTGTTATTTCGGGCGTTATTCAGCAGTTCTGGAACGAGGTTTTCTGGGGCGATGTTGATTATATGTTTGTTGATATGCCTCCCGGAACAGGTGATGTTGCGCTTACTGTTTTTCAGTCACTCCCCGTTGACGGAATAGTTATTGTTACAACTCCGCAGGATCTTGTTACAATGATTGTCAAGAAAGCTGTCAATATGGCAGAGATGATGAATGTTCCGATTCTCGGTATTGTTGAGAACATGAGCTATCTTGAGTGCCCCGACTGCGGCAAAAAGATTTCTGTTTTCGGCGAGAGCAAAATTGATGAGGTATCAAAGGAGCTTAATATTCCCGTGCTTGCGAAGCTTCCGATAAGAAGCGAGGTTGCTTCTCTTGTTGACAAGGGTGCTGTCGAGCTTGCAGAGGTTAAGGAGCTTTATGATGCCGCAGACAAGATAAAGGAAATGCTTAAGTAAACGAATTTGTTTAATAAAGTTCAAAATATAAACAAATATGTTTAAATCCCCGTTCCCAACGGGGATTTTTTAAAAGGTGTAGTATGAAAACTATTGCGAAAATAAAAACGGATTTCCCGACTAAATTCGGAATTCCCCGTCAGAGCGGACTTGTTGAAGAACTGAAAGGTATGGTTATTTTTGAACCGGAATACAGAAATTCCGAAGCACTCAGAGGTCTTGAGGATTTCAGTCACATATGGCTTCTGTGGGAGTTTTCCGAGGCGGTAAGCGACAAATGGTCACCGACCGTCCGTCCGCCTAAGCTTGGAGGAAATGTACGCAAGGGTGTTTTTGCCACACGCTCACCGTTCCGCCCGAATTCAATCGGCTTGTCTTCTGTGAAGCTTGAAAGCATTGAACATACCGAGAAATACGGCACGGTGCTTATTGTATCGGGTGCGGATTTAATGGATGGCACACCGATTGTCGATATCAAGCCGTACGTTCCGTATTCCGACTGTCATACGGAAGCTGTCGGCGGATTTGCAAAGGACGGAAGCGAAAAGCTTATTGTTGTTTTTCCTGAGGAACTTCGAAAAAATGTTCCTGCTGAAAAGCTCGGCGCATTGATAAAAGTGCTTGAGCTTGACCCGAGACCTGCATATCAGAATGACCCCGACAGAATTTACGGCTTCGGTTTTGCAGGAATGGAAATCAGGTTTAAAGTTTTTGATTCTGTTCTTACCGTTACCGAAGTTTCGAAATATAAAAAATAATTTACAAAACAATTTTACAATGATATAATTGTGTCAATAACATTTTGAAAGGATTTTCTCATATGAGCGAACCAATCAGAATTCTGAACTTGTTTACTATTATGAACCGTGGCGGTGCGGAAACGATGGTAATGAATTATTACCGAAATATCGACCGTTCAAGGGTTCAGTTTGACTTTCTTGTTCACCGCAAGGAACGTGGTGCGTATGACGATGAAATTGAGCGGCTCGGCGGAAGAATCTACCGTATGCCGTCAATTCGCCCGGGTGGCTTTAAGATTTATCAGCACGCTCTTAAAAAGTTCTTTGACGAGCATCCCGAATATCAGATACTTCATTCCCATATGTCAGAGCTGGGCTACTTTGCTTTCAGAGAAGCCAAATCGCGAGGAATAAAATGCACAATCTGCCACGCTCACAATGCACCGCACTTCAAGGATGAAACCGTTGTGGAAAAGGCAAAGGACATTATGCGCTGGCGGTTTAAGCATAAAATCCGTCCGTATACCGACCATATGTTTATCTGCGGAATGGACGCGGGCAAATGGCTGTTCGGACGCCGCAACAGAAAAAATTTTGTTATGATGAACAATGCTGTTGACGCACAGAAATATGCGTGGAATGAAAAGCGTGCTCAGATGCTCAGAAGAGAATGGGATCTTGACGGCGGATTTGTTATCTGCAACGTCGGTCGTTTTAATGCTCAGAAAAATCACACGATGATTATTGATATTTTCAATGCCGTTCACGCACAGCGACCCGACTCAGTGCTTCTGCTTGTCGGAAACGGTGACCTTGAGGACAGAATCAGGGCGAAGGTTGACGACCTCGGACTGACAGACAGCGTAAGGTTTTTGGGAGTCCGCTCGGACGTAAACGATATTCTTCTGGCCTCAGATGTTTTCCTTTTTCCGTCATTGTATGAGGGTCTGCCCGTAACTCTTGTTGAAGCTCAGTCGAGCGGAATTAAGTGCGTTATTTCCGACGCTGTTCCCGAGGATTGTTTGATAACGAAAAACATTGACGTTGTACCGCTTGAAGCAGGCATTGAAAAGTGGGCGGATGCCGTGCTTGAATATGCCGACGGTTACAGACGTAAAAATACATATGACAAGATTGTTAAAGCCGGATTTGATGTTAAAGAAAATGCCAAGTGGCTTGAGGAGTTTTACATAAATGAGTACAACAGCTAAAACCCTTACGGTTTTTACCCCTGCGTATAACCGTGATTATTCGATTCATCTCTGTTATGAAAGTCTTTGCCGTCAGACGTGCAAGGATTTTGTATGGCTTGTTGTTGACGACGGTTCAACGGACAACACCGCTCAGATGATTAAGGACTGGCAGAAGCTTGATAACGGATTTGAAATCCGCTATGTATATAAGGAAAACGGCGGTATGCATACAGCTCACAACACGGCGTATGAAAACATTGACACGGAGCTGAATGTCTGTATTGATTCCGATGATTATATGACGGATGATGCCGTTGAAAAAATTGTAAACTGCTGGAAGAAAAACGGCAGCGACAAGTACGCCGGAATTATCGCACTCGATATCTTTGATAACGGAAAGGTTATCGGCGAGGAGCTTGAAAAGGACAGATTTGACACCACTCTTTTCGGCTATTATAAGCGCGGAGGCAAGGGTGATAAAAAGCTTATTTTCCGCACGGATGTTATGAAAAAATATCCGCCGTATCCTGTGTTTGAGGGTGAGAAATATGTTTCGCTTGCATACAAGTACGACAAGGCGGACAAGGAGTATACGCTTATTATATTGAATGAGCCTGTCTGTGTTGTTGAGTATATGGCTGACGGTTCGAGCACAAATATGTATAAGCAGTACCTTCGGAATCCAAAGGGTTTTGCTTTTATCCGCAAGGACAGCATGATTGACAATGATGACATAAAGGATGTTTTCAGAAACTGTGTTCATTATGTTTCAAGCTCAATAATATGCAAGAACAAAAAGTTTATATCCGAATCACCTAAGAAGCTTCTTACTGTGCTTGCACTTCCGTTTGGTGCGGCACTCACGGTATATATAAAGAAAAAAGCAGGCGGATATATGAAAGTTGAAGGTTTTAATACAAAAAATAAGTAATATCTATTTACTTTTTCCGAAAAAAGCGTATAATAATACAAAATTTTCAGAGTAGACGGTTAAGCGTTGCGCATCTGCGTGCAGTATCGGCAGGACGGGGAGTTGTCTGTCGGGCGAAAAGGTTTTCTGCGATTTAGCCGTCGCATCCCGCTGAATAGTTCGAAGTATAGCTGTACCTCTTATTATTCATTACGGATGATAGGAGGTTATTTTTATGGAAAAAGAAAACAGCAGAAATCTGACAAAAAAAATCGCGGTTCTTGCGCTTCTGACAGCGCTCGGTGTTGTGCTCGGACGTTTTGTTCCGCTCGTGAACATTCTTACAAGTAAGTATGAGTTTTCTTTTGTCGCAATTATGGTTGCCGCCTACCTTATGGGGCCTGTCGGCGGTGCAGTTGTCGGCGGACTTGTTGACATTATCGGCGCATTGATTGTGCCGACAGGGGCATATTTTCCCGGATTTACGGTGACGGCGGTTATTACAGGAGCGGTATGGGGCTTTCTGTTCTGTAAAAAATGCTCGATACCGAGAATTCTTATCGGCGTTATTTCAACCCAGACGGTGTGCTCGCTGTTAATCAACACGTGGTTTATTGCAGCCTTATTCTCACCAAAAGGCTTTACGGCTCTGCTTGCAGCTCGGGCTGTTCAGGCGGCGATTATGGCGGTGCTTCAGATAGTATTCGCAATAATATTTTTCAACAGACTCAATTTCAAAAAGCGTCTTAATTTTATACGTTAAATCGAAGCTGTCACTCCGAGGGGTGGCAGCTTTAAACATCCGAACGGAATTGTTTATTGTTTGTTTACATTTATTTCCTGTTTTGATATTGACACTTTTGTTTGCGGTGATATAATGTTGAATATCAAACATTTTAAAAGAGGTGTAATATTGGATAACGGCAGTTTAAGACCGATTCACGTTGAACTGCGTTCTCTGTCTCACCGTATTCACAGATTTTTTCAGAACAGCCCTAACAAGAGGGCTGTTGATTCTGTAACGGGAACAAACGGCTGGATTATCGGCTATCTTGCCGACCATGAGGGCAGAGATGTTTTTCAGAAAGACATTGAAAAAGAATTCGACATCACACGTTCAACGGCGTCAAAGGTTATCGACCTTATGGAGCAGAAGGGACTTGTCGAGCGGCAGACTGTTCCGCACGATGCAAGACTCAGAAAGCTCGTGCTGACAGAGAAATCGCGTCAGCTTGTAAATCTTATCTGCATAGATAAGGAAAATCTTGAAAAAACTCTGACAAAAGGCTTTTCCGATGAGGAAAAAGCAACGCTTACGGAATACATACTCCGTATGAGAAATAATCTTGAGGAAGAAGGAGGAAAATAAAAATGCATACAATAAAAAGACTTTCCAAGTGCATAAGAGAATACAAAATTCAGTCAATTCTCAGTCCGCTTTTCATTGCACTTGAGGTTGTGATTGAAGTTTACATTCCGTTCCTTACCGCACAGCTGATTGACAGCATTGAAAACGGCTGTGATATGCAGGAAATCGGAAAATACGGTATTCGTCTGATAATCATGGCAGTCCTTTCGCTCTCCTGCGGTGCTCTTGCAGGTCTGTTCTGTTCAATAGGTGCCTGCGGTTTTGCTAAAAATATCAGACATGACCTTTATTATGCGGTTCAGAACTATTCGTTTGCAAACATTGACAAGTTCTCATCATCGAGCCTTGTTACACGACTGACAACTGACGTTACAAACGTACAGAACGCATATATGATGATAATCAGAACGGCGCTCAGAAGCCCAATGATGCTCATTTTCTCTGTTATTATGACAATACGTCTTAACGGCAGAATGGCACTCAACTTCCTGCTCATGCTTCCGTTCCTGTTTGTCGGAATTATGGTTATTATGAGAAAGGCTATGCCTCTTTTCAAACGTATATTCAAGCGTTACGATGCAATGAATGAATCTGTTCAGGAAAATATCGCAGGTATCCGTGCGGTTAAATCGTTTGTACGTGAAAACTTTGAGCGCAAAAAGTTCAACAAGGCTTCCGACAATGTCTGTGACGATTTCACAGGAGCAGAAAAGCTTATGGCTCTCACAATGCCTCTCATTCAGAGCGCAAGCTATCTTATTATGCTTGTTGCCTGTGTTGTCGGCGCTAAGCTGATTATTACATCGGGCGGAAGCGAGCTTACCGTCGGCGGACTTTCATCAATCCTTACCTACGGCATGCAGGTTCTTATGAGCCTTATGATGCTTTCAATGATTGTTGTTATGCTTTCAATGTCAGCGGCTGCTGCAAACCGTATTGTTGAGGTACTTGACGAGGTCAGCGACATTCAGAATCCCGAGAACCCTGTTATGAAGGTTGAAAACGGCGCAATTGATTTTGAAAATGTTGATTTTGCATATTCTCACAAGGCAAACCGTACAACGCTCAGCAATATTACCGTTCACATCAATTCGGGTGAAACAATCGGTGTTATCGGCGGTACAGGCAGCGGAAAGTCTTCGTTCATTCAGCTGATTTCACGTCTTTACGATGTTGACAGCGGATGCGTAAAGGTCGGCGGTGTTGACGTACGTGACTACGATATCGAAACTCTGCGTGATGCTGTTTCCGTTGTTCTTCAGAAGAATGTCCTTTTCTCGGGCACAATCAAGGATAATCTCCGCTGGGGCGACAAGAACGCAACAGATGAGGATATAGAAAGAGTATGCCGACTTGCACAGGCAGATGAATTTATCGAAACAATGCCCGATAAATACGATACATTTATTGAGCGAGGCGGTGCAAATGTTTCGGGCGGTCAGAAACAGCGTCTTTGCATTGCTCGTGCGCTTCTCAAAAAGCCGAAAATCCTTATTCTTGACGACTCAACAAGTGCGGTTGATACAAAGACAGACGCACTTATCCGAAAGGCATTCAGGGAGGAAATCCCCGACACAACAAAGCTCATTATTGCTCAGCGTATTTCTTCCGTTAAGGATGCGGACAGAATTATTGTTATGGATAACGGAACCATTAACGGCTTTGGCACTCATGACGAGCTGATGGCAAGCAATGACATTTACCGCGAGGTATATGAATCTCAGACAGGGGCAGGTGATTTCGATGAGTAAGAAAATACCCCCTATGGCAGGAATGAAAACAAAGGCAAAAAAGGGTACGCTGAAACGTCTGCTTAAACTCCTGTTTGCCGAATATAAATGGAAGCTTATAATTGTATTTGCCTGCATTATCGTTTCGACAGCGGCTTCGACAGCATCGAGCCTTTTCCTCAACAAATTTATCGGCCTTATTGAAAACGGAATGGAAATCGGATGGAGCGGCGCTTCATCGGGAATTATCAGACTTATCGGATTTATGGCACTTGTCTATGCAACAGGTGTTGTTGCTTCGTTCTTCCATGCAAGAATTATGGCTGTTGTCACACAGGGCTTTTTGAACAGCACAAGAAAGAAAATGTTCAGCTGTATGGAAAAGCTCCCTATCCGATACTTTGACACTCATCCTTACGGCGATGTAATGTCTTACTACACAAACGATATTGATACTCTTCGCCAGCTTGTTTCGCAGGCTCTGCCGTCACTCTTTATGTCGGCATTTACACTGGTGTTCCTCGTTTCATATATGCTTTACTTAAGCGTATGGATGACGCTTGTTGTTTTCGGTTCAATCTTCCTTATGTTTATTGCGATTAAGCTTGTCGGCGGCAATTCGGCAAAGTATTTCCTCCGTCAGCAGAAAGCAATCGGTAAGACTGAGGGCTTCATAGAGGAAATGATGAGCGGTCAGAAGGTTGTCAAGGTTTTCAACCATGAGGAGCAGAGCTGCAAGGATTTTGATGAAATCAACGAACAGCTTTACAAAGAAGCTTCTAAGGCAAACAGCTTTGCTAATATGCTTATGCCGATTATGGGCAACATCGGTAACATTCTTTATGTTCTCCTTGCTTTTATCGGCGGTCTGCTTATTCTTTCACCCAATGTTCACAATCTTTCATTTTCGGGTCAGGCTCTCGGAATTGCGGTTGTTGTTCCGTTCCTTAATATGACACGTCAGTTCACAAATAACGTTACTCAGATTTCACAGCACATCAACCATATAATTATGGCTCTTGCGGGTGCGGACAGAATTTTTGAAATGATGGATGAAACACCCGAAACTGACGAGGGCTATGTAACCCTTGTAAACGCAAAGGAAACTGAAAACGGTCTTGTCGAGTGTGAGGAGCGTACAGGCGTATGGGCATGGAAGCATCCGCACGAGGACGGTACAGTCACCTATACCCGACTTATGGGTGATGTCCGTATGGAGCATATGGACTTCGGTTATGTTCCCGAAAAGATTGTTCTTCACGATGTTTCGCTTTACGCTGAGCCGGGACAGAAGGTTGCTTTTGTCGGTGCAACGGGCGCAGGTAAGACAACAATTACAAATCTTATCAACCGTTTCTATGATGTTGCGGACGGAAAGATTCGCTATGACGGCATCAACATCAATAAGATTAAAAAGGACGATCTTCGCCGTTCGCTCGGTATCGTTCTTCAGGATACAAATCTTTTTACAGGCACGGTTATGGAAAACATCCGTTACGGTAAGCTTGACGCAACGGATGAGGAATGTATCAGCGCGGCAAAGCTTGCCAATGCGGACGACTTTATCACAAGACTTCCCGACGGCTACAACACAATGCTTACCGCAAACGGCTCGAATCTTTCACAGGGTCAGCGTCAGCTTATTGCCATTGCCCGTGCGGCAGTTGCCGACCCGCCTGTTATGATTCTTGACGAGGCTACATCCTCGATTGATACAAGAACCGAAGCGATTGTTCAGAAGGGCATGGACGCTCTTATGAAGGACAGAACTGTTTTTGTTATTGCTCACCGGCTTTCAACAATTCAGAATTCGGATGTTATTATGGTTCTTGAAAAGGGCAGAATTATTGAACGTGGCAATCACGAAAATCTGCTCGCTGAAAAAGGAAAATATTATCAGCTTTATACGGGCAGTATTGAGAATAAATAAACAAAAAACTGTCAATAACAAAGTATTGATATTTTGTGCGGAGTGAAGCAAAATGTTCTGGTTTTATATTCTGATAAGTGCAGCTGTTGACGGCCTGCTGGTTTATACCGGCGGGCTTGTCAGCTCTGTTGTTGATTTATGGAAACCTGTGCTGATTTTCATCGGACTTTTTGTCGGACTTATTCTGCTTCACCTTGCCGCCTTTGTGCTATACTCGCTGACGGCAAGCAAAACCGAGGAATCTAAAAATATAAATAATTCGCACAGAAAATTTATGCTTCTTTCACTCAAGCTTTTCTTTGACCTTGCCAATGTAAAAATTCACGTTGAGGGTAAGGATAAGATCCCCGATGACAGAAAATTTCTGCTTGTAAGCAACCATATTTCTATCTATGATCCGATTGTTTCGATAATGGCTCTTGCAGATAAAAATATCGGCTTCGTTTCCAAAAAAGAGAACATTGCCGTTCCGTTTGCAGGTCGGTATATGCTCAAATCGGGCTGTGTCGGGCTTGACAGAGAGAACGCACGCGAAGCGGTAAAGGCTATAAACTCGGCGGCGGACAATATAACCGACGGTGTGTGCGCTATGGCGATTTATCCCGAGGGTTGGGTCAACAAAACAGCTAAAGGCTTACTGCCGTTCAGAAACGGAGCTTTTAAAATTGCAAAAAAAGCAAAGGCGCCGATTGTTGTTGCGGTGATTTCAAACACACGAAAAATCAACGAAAATCTTCTCAGAAGAAGAACGCATATTTATCTCAAAATTATTGATGTAATACCGTATGAAAATATCGCTGAAATAAAGACAAATGAAATCAGCGAAAAAGTCCGTAATATAATGTTTAACGGACTTGAGGAGGAAAACAGATGAAACAGACAGAAAAATTCGCGGAGGAACTGCGGAAGTTATATCCCGTAAGGCTTGAACTGCACGCACATACAAGTCCCGCAAGCACCTGTGCTCAGCTTACAACGGAAGAGGTTCTTACAACCTTCAAAAATGACGGCTATGACGGAATAGCGATTACGAATCATTTCTATTCAAGAGAGGGCTGCACAATGAAGGAACAGGTTGACCTGTTCAGAGGCGAGCTTTACAGTGCGCTTGAAATGGGAGAAAAGCTCGGCATAAAGGTTTATGCAGGTGCGGAGCTTCGTTTTTCAAAGGTGAACGATAACGATTACCTTTTCTTCGGCTATGATTCCGATGACCTCTACTACATACGCCAGCTTCTCGAGCTTGACCTTGAAACTTTTGTAAAGAACTATAAGACCGATGATATGTTTCTTATTCAGGCTCATCCGTTCCGTGACAGGATGGAAAGAAATAATCCCGAGCTTCTTGACGGTGTCGAGGTGTTCAATATGCACCCGAACCACAATTCAAGAGTTGCCGTTGCGGCTCGCTTTGCAAATGAGCAGGGAAAGGTTATGACAATGGGCACGGACTTCCACCACCCGAATCACGATAACCTCTGTGCAACAAGAGCGCCGTATCTTCCCGAAAACGAAAAAGAGCTTGTTAAGCTTCTTAAGTCTGATGATTTTATCTTTGAAATAGGAAACAGAATTGTTTTGTAAATATGAAACTTCCCCGAACTGCGTCTGCGGTTCGGGGAGTTCTATTTATTATCGGTTCATCATAGTTGACAGTTCTGACAATGCGCTTGTGATTTTGTCCTCAATATTTTCCTTGTCGGTTGCGCTTGTTGAAGACCTTGTTGTGGTTGTAGCTGTCGTGCTTGTTGTAGTGGTTGTTGAGGTTGTGGAAACCTCGCCGTCTTCCTTTTTACCGCAGCCTACAAAAACAAAGGCAAGAACAATTACCATTGCCGACAGAGCGATGAATATCTTTTTCATAAAAACTCTCCTTTTCATTTTGTATTTATTGTTGACCGTGCGAGCGATAATATTCATACAACAAAATGAGTTTCTTGTCAAAAAAAAAACAAAATACACACAAAACGACATTTTGACACGCAGTTATTCATATACATTTTTTCTTGACACAAAGGAAAAAATAACCTATAATTTATTTAATTTTATAATGAGGGAGAATTGGTTTTATGCTTTCTAATACAGAAAAAACAATGGAAAAAATTGTTGCTCTCTGCAAAAACAGAGGTTTCATTTTCGCAGGCAGTGACATTTACGGCGGACTTGCAAATACATGGGACTACGGCCCTCTCGGTGCAAGACTCAAGAACAATGTAAAGGATACATGGCGTAAGCGTTTTATCCAGGAAAGAAAGAACAGCTACGAGGTTGACGCTGATATTCTTATGCACCCCAGAGTATGGGAGGCAAGCGGTCATGTTGCTAGCTTCTCAGACCCTCTTCTTGACTGCAAGGAGTGCAAAATGCGTCACAGAGCGGACAATCTTATTGACGATTTTGACCCTGAAGCTCATGCTGACGGAATGACAAAGGAAGAGATGTTTGAGTACATCAAGGCTCATTCAATTCCCTGCCCGAATTGCGGCAAGCACAATTTCACAGATATCCGCGAATTCAACCTTATGTTCCAGACCTTCCGCGGTGTTACAAACAATGCAAAGAGCGTTATCTATCTCCGTCCTGAAAACGCACAGGGCGAGTATGTAAACTATCTCAATGTTCAGCGTTCAATGAGAGCTAAGCTTCCGTTCAGCATCGGACAGATCGGTAAGGCTTTCAGAAACGAAATCACACCGGGTAACTTTACATTCAGAACAATTGAGTTCGAGCAGATGGAGTTCCAGACCTTCTGTAAGGAGGGTACAGATACAGACCTCTATGAATACTTCAAGCAGTACGGCAGAAAGTATTATGAGGACCTCGGAATTGCTCCTGAGCATCTCCGCTATCACGACCATGAAAAGCTTGCTCACTATGCTAAGGCTGCCTGTGATATCGAATTCCTCTTCCCGTTCGGCTGGGGTGAAATCAACGGTACTCACAACAGAACAAACTTCGACCTTACAAGACATCAGGAGTACAGCGGTCAGAAGCTAGAATATCTTGATCCCGAAACAAACGAGAAATTTATTCCGTTCATCATCGAGTCAACATACGGTCTTGACAGAACTGTTCTCGCACTTCTCTGTGAGGCATATGACGAGGAAGTTATTGACGCTGAAAAGAATGACACAAGAGTTGTTCTCCATCTCAGCCCCGCAATCGCACCGTTCAAGGCTGCTGTTCTTCCGCTTTCAAAGAAGCTTTCAGGCGATGCACTCAAGGTTTATGAAATGCTTCAGAAGCAGTTTATGGTTGACTTTGACGAAACAGGTTCAATCGGTAAGCGTTATCGCCGTGAGGACGAAATCGGTACACCGTTCTGCATTACATTCGACTTCGACTCTCTCGAGGACAACTGCGTAACAGTCCGCAACAGAGATACAATGGAGCAGGAGCGTATCGCTATTGACAAACTTTGTGATTATATCGGAGAAAAAATCACATTCTAATTATATAATATCCTCTCCGAAAGGAACTTCAGTATGAAAAAAATTCAGTTTACAGAAACCGTTCTTCGTGACGCTCAGCAGTCGCTGATTGCTACAAGAATGCCGTTTGAAACATTTGAGCCGATTCTTTCCACAATGGATAAGGCAGGCTACTACTCGCTCGAATGCTGGGGCGGCGCAACATTTGATTCGTGTCTTCGTTATCTTAACGAGGATCCGTGGGAAAGACTTCGCAAAATCCGCAAGGCCTGCCCCAACACAAAGCTTCAGATGCTTCTCAGAGGTCAGAATCTTCTTGGCTATAAGCATTATCCCGACGACGTTGTTAAAAAGTTTGTCGAGAAAAGCGTTGAAAACGGAATTGACATAATCCGTATTTTCGATGCACTTAATGATATCCGCAACATTGAGGTTGCAGTTAAGCAGACAATCAAATCGGGCGCACACGCTTCGGGTACAATCTGCTTCACACTCAGCCCTGTTCATAATATTGAAAGCTATATCAAGCTTGCAAAAGATATGGAGTCCATGGGTGTTAAGTCAATCTGTATCAAGGATATGGCAGGTATTATGAGTCCGCAGGAGGCATATGACCTTGTAAAGGCTCTTAAGGAAAATGTCAAGCTTCCGATAGTTCTTCATACTCACTGCACAACAGGTCTCGGACTTATGACCTTGCAGAAGGCAGCGGAAGCAGGCGTCGATGTAATTGACACCGCAATTTCCTGTATGTCGGGCGGCACATCACAGCCGGCAACGGAAACAATGAACTATGTTCTTTCACAGTACGGTTTTGAAACAGGACTTGACACCAAGGTTCTTAAGGAAATCAATGATTTCTTCAAGCCTGTCAGAGCTGACGCTCTCAAGAGCGGACTTCTCAATCCTGTTGTTATGGCAACTGACACAGACGCTCTTACCTATCAGATTCCGGGCGGCATGCTCTCTAACCTTGTTGCTCAGCTTACAGCTCAGAAAAAGATGGATAAGTTCGAAGAGGTTCTTGCTGAGACACCGCGTGTACGTGCAGATCTCGGATATCCGCCGCTTGTAACTCCTATGAGCCAGATGGTAGGCGTTCAGGCTACATCAAATGTGCTTGCAGGTGAGCGTTACAAGAATGTTTCCAAGGAAATCCGCGCATACGTCAAGGGCGAGTACGGCACAGCACCGGGCAAGCTTAATCCCGATGTTGTTAAAAAGGTTCTCGGCGATGAAAAGCCGTTTACAGGCAGATTTGCCGACACCCTTCCCGACGGATTTGAGGAAGCAAAGAAATATCTCGGTGACAGAGCGGAAAGTGACGAAGATGTTCTTTCTTACATTGCGTTCCCCGCACAGGCTGAGGCTTTCTTTGAAAAGCGAGAAGAAAAGAGAAGCCGTACATTCACCTATAATATAGAAAAAGTTGATGACTGAGGAGGTAATTGATATGCAGATAACACCTCAGCTCCTCGGAATTTTTGCCGGTATTTACGGCTCAGAGGATGCGGTATCAATCTCAAAGGTGCTTCTTGTAGCCCTTGTCGGATTTATTACCGTTGTAACTCTTCTTTCTATCATTGCACTTTTTATTAAGTTTATTGCATTTGTTTTTGCCAAGGTTACAGGCAAAAAATCTGCGCCTGCACCCGCCGCAAAGCCTGCACCTGTTCAGACAGCGGGAAAAACGGCAAAGACACTCAGAAGCGAAGTTAAGCTTATTGATGTTGACGAACCCACAGCGGCAGTTATTATGGCTCTTGTCAGTCATAACAGCGGAATACCGCTTGAAAGACTTGATTTTAAGTCAATTAAACCGTTGGAGGACAAATAAATGAAATACATTGTTACTTTAAATAACAAAAAATATGAAGTTGAGGTCAACGAGAGCGATGCAGTTCTCACCTCTGTTTATGATGCGGCTTCTGTTGCGGCTCCTGCTGCACCCGTTGTAGCTCCCGCAGCTGCACCTCAGGCAGCACCTGCACAGGCAACTGCAAGCGGAGAAAAGGTTGTTTCTCCCATGCCGGGCACAATCCTTAAGGTGAATATCAGTCAGGGTCAGGCAGTCAAGGCAGGCGATGTCCTTCTTGTACTTGAGGCTATGAAAATGGAAAACGATATTGTGGCTCCTGCGGACGGTGTTGTAAAACAGCTCCTTGTTTCAAAGGGTTCAACAGTTGATACAGACCAGATTCTGGCAATTATATAAAAGGACGGTACCCAAATGGAATTGATTAAAAGCCTTGTCGAAGGTTTATGGCAGTCATCGGGCTTCTACCTCCTCACATGGAAAGAAATTGCGATGATTGCGGTATCCTTTGCATTTCTGTTTTTTGCTATTCACCCCAAGTTTCGCTTTGAACCGCTTTTGCTTGTGCCGATTGCATTCGGCATTCTGCTTGCAAATCTTCCCGGTTCAGGCATAATGGATGACCTTACTCTCGGTCAGCTCTTCGGCGGTGACGGTTCACTTGCAAATCCCGATGCGCATTGGTATGAGTCGGGTGTTCTGCGAATTATTTATGCCGGTGTTAAATCGAGCGTATTCCCGTGCCTGATATTTATGGGCGTCGGAGCTATGACCGATTTCGGCCCTCTGCTTTCAAACCCTGTCAGCCTTCTTCTCGGCGCGGCGGCACAGCTCGGCATTTATGTTGCGTTCATCATTGCGATTCTTCTCGGATTTTCACTTGATGAAGCTGCTTCAATCGCTATTATCGGCGGTGCTGACGGTCCGACAGCAATATGGCTGACGTCAAAGCTTGCACCTCACCTGCTTGCGCCTATTGCCCTTGCGGCATATTCCTATATGGCTCTTATTCCGCTCATTCAGCCTCCGATTATGAAGGCTCTTACAACAAAGAAAGAGCGCGAAGTTAAGATGACTCAGCTCCGTAAGGTATCAAAGATTGAGAAAATTATTTTCCCTGTTATCGTTCTTGTACTTGTCGGTCTGATTCTTCCGTCGGTTGTTCCGCTTCTCGGTATGTTTATGCTCGGCAACCTGTTCCGTGAGTGCGGTGTTGTTGAGAGACTTTCCGATACAGCTCAGAACACGCTGAATAATATTGTCGTTATTCTTCTCGGAATTACAGTCGGCGCAACGGCAAACGGTCAGAGCTTCCTTCAGTGGAAGACAATCGGTATTGTTGTGCTCGGTCTTGCCGCATTCTCGTTCTCAACGGTTGGCGGTGTACTCCTCGGCAAGCTTCTCTATGTTATTACGGGCGGCAAAATCAATCCGCTTATCGGTGCTGCAGGCGTTTCCGCTGTTCCTATGGCGGCTCGTGTTGCACAGAACGAGGGCAGAAAGTACAACCCCACAAACTTCCTTCTTATGCACGCAATGGGACCGAATGTCGCAGGTGTTATCGGCTCAGCTGTTGCAGCAGGCTTCCTGCTTCTGATGTTTAAATAATTTTGACTCTTTATCAACATCCGGGGTAAAAACCCTGAAAAAGAAATAAACTAATATCGGCAGCAGCGAAAGTTGCTGCCGTTTGTTTATGTGCTTCGTCAATATGAAGATTAAATTGTAAAAAAATGTTGATAATACTTTTTCCTGATAGTATAATAAAGGAAGACGTTCAGGAGGGGATGTTATGAAAAAATTTTTGCAGTTATTACCGATGGCAACTATCGTATTAGTAATTTTTGCGCTGATAAGTTTTGTCTGGGGTTCTGATCAGAAGCGTATGGCAACAGTTGATGAAAATTTTGAAATAATCGAAATAAACGAAGAAAGCAATTTATCCGAAAACGAGGGAAAGTATGTTGTCGTAACGGGAACACCAAAGGTAACCGAAACTCCTTCCGATACGCTCTTCGGTGTAAAATCAGACGGCTATGTTCTTGTAAGAACGGTTGAAATGTATCAGTATACGATAATTGATGATGCCGTTTATAAACATTTTTCAAGCATACAGAACGAAGATATAAAAGGAAAACACGGTGAGAGCTATGTAAATCCTGATTTCCCTTCTGATTTGAAGAATGCCGTTTTCTTCGGCAAAATGGCTGTCGGGCAAAATGAAATTCCGGTAAGCGAGGATTTTATTGAAACCATAAGAACTAAACAGTCCTGTGTAAGCGACAAGATTGAATTAAAGGATATTGAAAATCTTGAAATAAAGGGATACAAGTCCTGCGGTGACGGATATTACACAAAGGCAGATCCCGACAACTGGAAAATCGGCGACATCCGTATCAAATTCTCTTACCTTCCGTCAGATGCACTTGACAAGGTGACTGTCGGAGGACTTCTGAAAAACGGAGTTGTTACATATGAGGAACAGCATTTCGGATACGCAAGCGACTCTGAAAAAAGCATACCGGAGATAATAACCGAAACAAGAGGCGAACACGGTAATAATGCAAACGGCCTTTATACTATCGGTATTATAGAGATTATAATTGCCGTAATTGTGTTCTTTATTAAGAAACTTAGAAGCAAAAAGGTTTAAGACAGGAGGGACTAAGCATGAAAAAAAGAATTATTGCTCTCATCTTTGCGTTACTGCTTATCGTATTCATTCCTGTCTATTCCCATGCGGAGTTCGGTGAATTTGCAGGCGACAGCGATTATGGGTATGATTCAGGCGGTTATGACAGCGGAAACGATTACAATTATAACTATGGCGACGACGATGACGATGATGATAACTACTACGTTTACGAAAAAGAAGAAAAAACAACACGTTATTATTCAAGCGTTTCGGGTTCACATTCAGGCAGCAGTGGATTCGGAGGACATTTTGATTCAAAAGGAAATGCATTGTCAGTTGTCAGTATAAAAAATGCTGATGATGTCGAAGCAGATTACAGTACGGTTTTAGGCGCAATAATTGCGGGCTTTATCGCTATTATTGTTATTTCCGTTAAACGCTCAAAGCGCGGAGGAACACCGACACGTAATTATTCGGCAACACCGAAACCGATTAACCCCGGCGCAGAGCCCACACGTTTGGATACGCTTAAACAGATGAGCGAATATACTGCAAATGACCCGGAATTTTCGGAGACAGAGCTGAAGGAAAAAGTATCGAATATGTATATTCAGATGCAGAACTGCTGGCAGAAGAAAAATCTTGAGCAGCTTCGTCCTTACTTCACCGATGCATTGTATGCTCAGTTTGACCGTCAGCTTGAGCCGTACAGAACACGTCACGAAACAAATATCGTCGAACGCATTGCGGTTCTCGGAGTTGCGTTCAACGGCTGGAGAACTGTCGGAGATAATGATGAAATTATCGCAACGGTAAGAACGAGAATAGTTGACTATACTATTGATGATAAGACTCAGCAGGTTGTCCGCGGTGACAGGAACAGAGAAAAGTTCATGACCTACGAATGGACTCTCAGCCGTAAGTCGGGAGTAAAGACAACAACCGAATCGGGAACACGTTCCATTTCCTGTCCTCATTGCGGTGCTCCGCTGGATATTAACAAATCTGCGAAGTGCGAATACTGCGGTTCGATTGTTACTGTTGATTCAAGCGATTGGCTGATAAGCGAAATCAAAGGAATAGCACAGAGAACGGCAAAATAAAACTGAATTTTCTGAACTGCATCTGAACGGTGCAGTTCTCTTTTTCTTTGCATTTTAATTGACTAAACGTGTTAAAAATTGTATAATAACTCTATCTATCCGAAAGGGGACTTTATATGAAGCTTTCAAAGAAAATTTTATCTTTACTGCTTGCCGTCATTATGCTTATGACAGTTGGTGTAACTGCATTTGCGGAGGGTGAGTCAGACACATCAAAGAAATTCACAATCATTTCTTCAAATGTTGCAGGACTTCCGATTCCTGCCATGTTTGACGAGAACGGCAAGGTTGTTTCTCAGACACAGAAGATTATGGGTACACTTCTCAACGAAAGCGGTGTTGATATTGTATGTGTTCAGGAGGACTTCCAGTATCACAGCGTGCTCGCAAAACAGATGACAAACTATCCTTATACGACATTCACAAGCGGCGGTATTCCTGTCGGTGACGGACTGAACATCTTTTCAAAGTATCCGATTTACAACATCGACCGCGTAGCGTGGGAAGAGTTCAACGGTATTCTTGATGCCGCTAATGACGGACTTACTCCCAAGGGTTTCCTCAAGTGCACAGCTGATATTGACGGTGTGCTTGTAGATATTTACGATATTCACGTTGACGCAAACGGCTCATACGAGGATTGTATGGCTAAGAAAGCTCAGTTCAAACAGCTTTGCGCTTATATGGATGAAAATTCCGCAGGCAGACCGATTGCAATTACGGGTGATTACAACGCACTCTTACACGGTGACATTGCGGCGGAGCTTTATCCGATTATGATTCAGGGTGCAGGCTTCAATGACGGATGGACACTTTTCTGCAATGACGGTGTTTACTTCACAGGCTACCTTTCGCAGGAGGAAATCGCTTACTATGATGCAAAGTGGGGCGGATATTACTGGGGTCACTGGGACTCTGTTGAGCGTCTGCTTTTCCGTGACGGTGACGGTACAAATATGACAGTAACAGATTTCAAGTATATTGACTACAATCAGCTTGCAGGTCAGCAGGTAACTGACCATAATGTTATGGTCGGCGAGCTTACAATCGACACAACCGGTTATGTAAGACCCGACATGGAGCTTAAGACAGAGGAAAAGAAGCCGGCGGCATGGACATTCGGTCACACAATCGAAATGTTCCTCAGAAGCCTTTCTCTTCTTATCACAGACCTTATCGCAAAGCTCACAGCAGGTACACTTTTTTAATTTGGGAGATATAAAATGAGACCTATCACAACATTTGTAAGACACAACGGCATTAAAGCACTTATCGGTGCCGAAAAATGCGTTAAGACTGTTTCGGGCGGAAAGCTCTGCAACAATCTTTTTGATTGCAAGCCGAAGTACGTCGGCAGCAGTGTGCGTGTCCTTAAGGAAACGGAGGATATGACATACATTGCAAAGTACGGCGCAGACGGAAAAATCAGCGATGGCAGATTCAAGATTCTTGTAACAACCGACCTTCATCTTTGGGATGAAAAGCCGTTGATTGAAAAGTCGCTCGAAATGCTTGCTCGTCACATTGCGGCGGAAAAGCCTGACCTTGTGCTTTTCACGGGTGACGTTATCCTTACCGACTTTCAGCAGATTGATTCCGTTCAGTTTGCTCAGTTTATGGAAAAAATCGGTGTTTACTGGGCGATATGCTTCGGTAATCACGAGGCAAGAGACGAAAAGGAATATCACAAGTATTTTATGCTGAAAAATATTGTCGGTTTCCCTCATTGCCTTTCAAAGTTCGGTGACGAAAAGCTGTTTGGCTACGGCAACTTTGCAATCAACATTATGAATTCAGACAACACAATCCGTCAGAGCATTTTTATGTTCGATTCGGGCCGTGATGTCTATATGAAATATCTTGTCCGTCATGATGCTCCGCGCACAATCAAGGGCTATGATTTTCTTAAGAAAAATCAGATTGACTGGTACAAAAACAGTATCAGAAAGCTTGAGGCTGAGCACGGCAAGTTCAAATCAATGATGATGATGCATATTCCTCTCTGTGAATATCAGGAGGTTATGGAGCTTGACGAAAACGGAAACTATGTTCCGACAGGCAAGGCTGAAATTCTCTACGGCGGAATGTATGAGTCCGTCGGCTGTTCGCAGTTCAACAGCGGAATGTTTGATGCCGTGCTTGAAATGGGTTCAACTCAGGCGATTTTTGCAGGACATGATCACATCAATGATTTCTGCGCAAAGTATAAGGGTGTGTACCTTGTCTATGCGCAATGCAACGGATATAATACCTACACAATGGGTTCAAATTACGGATGGGATGAAAAGGACTGGATGCAGGGCGTAACTATGGTTGACCTTCAGGCTGACGGTTCAATCTCATTCAGACAGAAATTCAACAGAGATTATTTATAAAGGAGACTTCAAATGACAGTTCTGAAGCCACATGTTTCACGAAAAATTACAATTATGAAAAAGGATGACCCGAGAGTGCCAAAGGCTCTTTTTGAGATAAAGAGCGTTGCTCCTGATCTTGAGGGCTTCCCTTATCCGCTTCCGTCAAAAAAGAGCGATTACACCTGTTTTGCTGAGGGTAACAACAGCGTTTTCTGGTACGGCGGAAAGTCGGGTCTTACAAGATACGATTCAAAAACAGACTGCAAGGCTGACAAGATAATGTTTTTCAGCGCTTGCAGACATCTTGCAGACAATAAGATTGACGCACTTCTTGCCGAGGGCGACAATGTATGGGCACTCACAGGTGATGAGGTTTCCTACATAGAAATGCCCACCGTTTCCTGCGAACAGAAGGCTGATATTCTTCACGAGGAAACAAAGAAATATGTTCAGCGCCGAGGAATGGTAAGTCAGAAGGATCTGAGAATTCCCCGTGACCTCGAGTCAAGATATCCTTATGCTTCCTGCGACAATGACGGACTGTTCACCTCGGGCTACGCCATGGCTGAAATGTTCCACTATGCAACTCTCAGACGTGAGCTTGGTGAAGACCACCCGAAAACAAAGCAGGCAAGAGCTGACGCAACACTCGGCTGTGAAGCCTGTTTGCTGCTGATGTATATTCACGGCAGACCTGAGGGCTTTATCGCACGTTCATATCACGTCGGTGAAGAGCCTGTTCCCGATGACGGACATTTCTACAAGCGTCAGGGCGACAAGGCAATCTGTGTTGAAACAACATGTTCAAAAAAAAGCGGCAGAGCAGGAGAGGAATATCCCGCAGGTTACCCGATTCCCGACAGACTTGAAAAGCTTTACCGTGACCTCGGCTACACGGATGACGATGTAACCTATAAGGCAGATACAAGCTCTGACGAGGTAACAGGCCACTTCTTACAGATGCGCTATGCACACGACATTCTCGGCCCTGATGACCCCGAGCTTGATGAGCTGATTAAGGATGCCGCAAAGAGAACAACTGCTCACATTATAAAGGGTGGTTTTGAATTCCTTGAAAGCTCAGGCAAACCGACAACGTGGGCAAAGTGGAGCCGGAATTACTTTGAAAATGATGATATCGGTTACTGTGATGCACCGCTTAATGCGTCCGAAATGCTGATGTTCCTTAAGCTTACAATGTATATCACAGGTGAAGAGGGCTTATGGAAGGAAACATATGATAAGCTTATTGCCGAGGGCTATGCGGAGCTTGGCCCGAAGCATTTTGACCGATTTTTCCAGTGCTCAACCGCAGGCCATCTCGCTCCCGAGGAGGATCTGATGTACGGCGACAACACCCTTGCCGTGCTTACATTCTGGCAGTTATGCACACTTGAAAAGGACGAAAAGCTTCTTGAAATTTACAGAAATGCATTTAAGTCCTGGAAGGGTACTATTCTCAGAGAGCATACCCCCGGATTTGACTTTATGTATAAAATGGGTTGCCCCGATGAAGAAATTGACATGGAAAAGGATGTTGACTGGTTCAATAACTTTGAACTGTCAAGACTTTGCGGTTCAGTACATATGAGCGACCGCCACGATGTTCCGCGCAAGATTCCGAGAGGCGGAGACCGTGAGGTTTCGGCACTTCTTCCGCTTGCAGAAATCCCGATTTCAAAGTTTGACCGCAACCCGTTCAGCGATGTTGAATTTGGTTATCAGCCCGGTACTTGTGTTGAAAGCTGTTATGTTTTCACCTATTCCTACTGGTTAGGCAGATACTTCGGCTTTATTAGTGAGGAGGAATAATGATGAAAAAGATTGCAGTATTGAATGAATTCAGCATTGAGGCTGTCAGAGATGCGCTTCAGAAGCTCGACGATTTCCCGAAGCTCATTGTAAACGGACTTAACGCATATCAGCTCAACGAAATCGAAAGCATAGACCCGATTCTTTTCGGTGCAATCGGAAAAAGAATTGCTGACGGCAGATGGTTCCCCGAGGTTGGAACATGGTGCGGTGAAAAAGGTAAGATTTCAGAAGCAAATCTGATTAAAAACATTCTCTATTCCGCTCTTTATTTTAAAGATAAGTTCGGCAAAAAGTTTCGTGTATTCCACGGTGAAACTGTTTATAACAATGCGCTTGCACAGATTGTATATGCGGCGGAGTTTGATGCCTGCTACATCAAGGACGAGAAAGAAGCTGTCTGGCTTGACAGCGCAGATGATTCAAGAGTTCTTGTTGGCGGTGCACTTGATGTTGTCGATATCAATGATATAGATGATGATTTTATAAATGCAAATGAGTTCGGCTCGATAGAGGATGAGGTTATCGGCCTTTACAGTCAGCCGCTTGACCTTAAGACAGTAAGACTCGGTTACGAAATATCTGTGCCGACAGAAACTGAATCACTGCTTCTTGAAGCTGAAAAGCTTGCTGTTCAGAATGGAGATAAAATCAACGAAGAGCTTGGAAATCTCTGGCTTGGATTGTTTGTCGGTGATGACGTCAAGGAAGATGCCGAAAAGCTTATCGGCGGCAGAAGCTTTGACGACAAAATGTTGACCGTTGACAGCGACGAGGTTGAGCTTGTCGAAATGAAGTATGCCGAGGACGAAAGCGGAGATGTTGTTATCCGACTTAAAGAAACCGCAGGCAAAGAGAAAACACTCTTTGTTATGTGTGATGCGCTTAACGCAGGCTTCAGATGTCAGATTCTTCCCTATGAATTACAGACATTCAGAATTGACAAAGACGGCTTTGTAACGGAAATCTTTATAACTGAATAAAAACAAACAGCTCCTTTTGCGGGAGCTGTTTTGCATATAAGAAAACTCCCGCGGCATAAAACCGCAGGAGTTGATTTTTTAATCGGAATTTTAGAACTGGAAGCCTGAAATCTTAACTGTTGAATCAGCGTGACCTGTACCGCTTACAGTAACGATTGTGTACTTAACCTTTGTAAGGTCAGCATCCCAATGCCATGAAGCGTCAAGAGATGAAACGTTACCTGTCTTTGAGTCAACCTTGATTGTGATTGTTGTCTTAGATGTCTTCTCTGAAACAGCCTGAACTGAAGCATCGCCTGAGTTGTTAAGACCGAGGTAGATATTTACAGCACTCTTATAGTCGTATGCGTCCTTATCATCGTTACCAACGAAGAGACCGCTGCGCTTAAGTGAACCGTTATCAACCTTTGTTGATGCATCAGCCTTGCTTGTGCCGTCTGCAAGAGTAAGAGTGATTGTGTAGATACCGCCGTTGTCTGTGCACTTTGCATCCTTAACATCAGCTTCTGTAAGAGCTGCATTTGAAAGGAACTTTGCTTCACCCTTCTTGTTGACATACTTTGTATCGCCAACACCGAGGAAACTGTTAACCGCATCAGCAGCAATCTTAATCTTCATGATTGCCTCTGCGCCTTCAAGCTGACCGAGGTCTGTATGTCTAACCTTTGTGTAACCGGCTTTTGAAGAAACAACCTTGTTCATTGCTGTGTTGTAATACTTGATGATATCAGCCTTTGATGAGGGAGCAGTTGAACCTGCGGGCTTACTGTCAGCGGGCTTGCTGTCGCCTGCCGGTGTTGTCTCGCCGCTGTCAGCCGGTGTTGTTTCGCTGCTGTCAGCCGGTGTAGTCTCGCTACCGTCTGTGGGTGTTGCTTCGCCGTTATCTGAGGGAGCAACAACATCGCTTGAGGAATTTGCTTCACCGTTATCAGAAACGACCGCAGATGTCTGGCTTGACGCAGGCTGCTTTTCTGCTGCTTCTTTCTTTGCATCAGCAATCTTGCCGAGACCGTTCGAGCAGGATAAACCTACAAGAGCGGTGCAAAGAACAGCTGTAACGCACTGGATAATTGTCTTTTTCATGTTTTACCGACTCCTATGTTTTTAGTCTATTAGTCCTTTATCAGACTTTTTAATAATAACATATCATTTCTATAAAATCCACTAAATTTTAATAAATTTTTAATTTTTATAAAAGTCGCAAAAAATAAGCATTTTCAATGGATTTTTCTTTATTGATATGTTATAATGTTTCAGTATAATGCAATAATATTTTTCTGCATTGAAATAATTAAAATGCTGACCGGGGTGCAAAAGATGGGAAAAAAGTTTATTTCGTGGAATGTTAACGGAATAAGAGCCTGTATGGGCAAGGGTTTTCTTGACGCGTTCAATTCGCTTGAAGCTGATATTTTCTGCTTACAGGAAACTAAAATGCAGGAGGGTCAGCTGGTTCTTGAGCTTGACGGGTATCATCAGTACTGGTGCTATGCGGAGAAAAAAGGCTACTCGGGCACGGCGATTTTTACAAAAGAAGAGCCACTCAGCGTCAGCTACGGCATAGGCGTTCCCGAGCTTGATACTGAGGGCAGAATGATTACCCTTGAATTTGAGGATTATTATTTCATCACCGAATATGTTCCGAATGCACAGGACGGACTTAAGAGAATCGACCACCGTATGAAGTGGGAGGATGCTTTTAGAGAGTATGTTAACGAGCTGAAACAGAAAAAGGGCGTTGTACTTTGCGGTGACCTTAATGTCGCACATAATGAAATCGACCTCAAAAATCCGAAAACCAATGTCGGCAATCCCGGATTTTCAAACGAAGAAAGAGGTAAGTTTTCCGAACTGCTCGATTCGGGCTTTATTGATACCTTCAGATATTTTTATCCCGACCTTGAAAATGCGTACAGCTGGTGGTCTTACCGCTTCCACGCAAGGGATAAGAATGTAGGCTGGCGTATTGATTACTTTGTTGTTTCGGAAAATATGAGAGACAGGCTTGAAAGTGCGGCAATTCATCCCGAGATTTTCGGCTCTGACCATTGTCCGGTAGAGCTTTGTATAAAGTAAGAGGTTTTAAGGATGACTAAAAATCAAAAAATTGTTATATCCGTACTGTCGGTTATTCTCGTTATCGGAATTGTACTTGCTGTTCTGACTTCGGGAAAAGGTTTCCTGACAAAGGTTACGGGCGGAGTTGATACCGCTTCGGGCAAGGGACTTTCAGATATTCAGACTGTCAGCTTCGAGTCAGATTATCCGCTCGTTCAGACACAGCAGAAAAATTTGTTTTACGAGCCGTATCCCGACGGCACAATAAAATATTTCAGATATGACGGCGGCAGTTTTAACGAGGTTACAGATGTAACCGTTAAAAATGTTACGCTTGAATGCAGTTATCAGAAGGTCAATGTCAAGCTGTACTATCTCAAGACTGAGGTCGGTACTGTCGGATACGGTCTTTTTGATACCGAACAGCAAAGCAATGTCAAACTGTTCTCTTATATTCTGGTGCGTATGATGGACTGTCCTGCCGCATATAAAAATGCTGCAAAGACCGACTATATTCTTTTGACAGATATGGATGCCGAGGATGCGTACAAGGCTGATAAGACCTATTCCGATATGTATTCATTTGATTTGAAATCGGGTAAGGCTTCGCTGGTTATGTCTCAGCGTGACAGAACTGCTCAGGCAGACGGAACTGTCAGCGAGGGCTGGACAATCTTTACCGATTCATCACTCAACAGCGAAAAAACAAAGGATTTGTTTGCTTCGACACGTATTCACGATTCAAATGCGGAGAATAAGGTTTACTGTTTTATGACGGTTGCGAATTCCAACGCAGGCAAGCGTGTTAATGCGGTTACTCTCGACAACAGCCCGAGCTATGAAATCCGAGAAAAGGATAAGAGCTATTTCTGCTTTGTAAATACTGCAAACGGTTTTGACCTTGTTAAAAACGGCGACAAAAAGAAACCGCTGAAATCCTTTGAAGGTAAGTTTGCGGATTATCTCGTAAGCGGTGACTGGATTTACAATCCTGCCGCAAGCGAGTTTACAAGCATTATAACGGGCGAAACAAAGACTGTAAAATCTGCTGAATTTGCGAAGCTTTCGGGCTTTATTGCAGACGAAAGCGGAACAAAGTTCGTTCTTTTTGCGGACGGAGAAAAACAGTCAATGATTATGTACGATACCGCAAAGGACAGCGTTGAGGTTATCTCGGATAAGCTGTTTGACAACGGTATACGCAATTTCTGCTTTATCGACGGCGAAAGCGGTATGGTTTCGGATTATACCGAGTCAGGCGGCGCTGTCAATGTTATATTCAAATTTTAAGGAGTGTGACCTCAATGCCGAAAAGAGAAGATTACATTTCGTGGGACGAATATTTTATGGGTGTTTCAATTCTTGCCTCCAAGCGAAGCAAGGACCCTAACACGCAGGTAGGTGCCTGCATAGTAAACGAAAACAAAAAGATTATGTCGGTGGGTTACAACGGCTTCCCTTCAGGATGCAGCGATGATGATTTCCCGTGGGAGAGAAGCGGTGACAGCTCAATCGACACGAAATATCCGTTTGTGTGCCACGCTGAGCTGAACGCAATTCTCAATAACGCAGGCGCACCGCTGAACGGATGCACAATTTATGTTGCGCTTTTTCCCTGCAATGAGTGTGCAAAGGCAATTATTCAGTGCGGAATAAAAAAGGTCTGCTATCTGTCCGATAAATATAAGGACACAGACGGCGTAAAGGCTTCAAAGAAAATGTTTGACGCGGCAGGCGTTGAATATAAGCAAATTTCACTTAAACATAAGGAGATTACTATCAGTTTTGATGAAACACTTGTATAAATAACTGATGTATGATATAATTTTTAGTCAGAAACATGAAAGGATAGAGGAAACCAATGAGCTTATTAAAGAAAATCTTCGGTGATTACTCTGTAAAAGAAGTTAAACGAGTATTGCCGATTCAGAAGAAGGTTCTTGCTCTTGATGAGGAGTATTCAAAACTCACGGACAAGGAGCTTCAGCATAAAACAGTAGAATTCAAGGAGCGTCTTGCAAACGGCGAGACACTTGATGACATTCTTCCCGAGGCATTTGCCGCCTGCCGTGAGGGTTCGTGGCGTGTTCTCGGAATGAAGCATTTCCCTGTTCAGATTATCGGTGGTATTGTTCTTCATCAGGGCCGTATCGCGGAAATGAAGACAGGTGAAGGTAAAACCCTTGTTGCCACACTTCCCGCATACCTCAACGCACTTTCAGGCAACGGTGTTCACATTGTTACTGTCAACGATTACCTTGCACGCCGTGACTCAGAGTGGATGGGTAAGGTTTACAAGTGGATGGGACTTTCCGTCGGACTTATTGTTCACGGACTTACAAATGAGGAGCGTAAGGCTGCTTACGCCGCTGACATAACATACGGTACAAACAACGAGATGGGCTTCGACTATCTTCGTGACAACATGGTACCCTACAAGAATGACAAGGTTCAGCGCGGACATAACTTTGCCGTTGTTGACGAGGTTGACTCAATCCTTATTGATGAAGCCAGAACACCGCTTATTATTTCAGGTCGAGGCGACCAGTCCACAGAGCTTTACAATCTTGCAAACAGCTTTGTTCTTACACTTACAAAGTCTGTTGTTAAGGAAATAGATACAAAGAAAAACGCTGAAGATGTTGCTGACGGTGATTACGTTGTTGACGAAAAGGCACGTACCGCTTCACTTACAAAGAGCGGTATTGCAAAGGCTGAGGCATATTTCAATGTTGAAAATCTTATGGATGCTGAGAATATGACGCTTCAGCATCATATCAATCAGGCTATCAAGGCTGTCGGTGTTATGCGCCGTGATATCGACTATGTTGTTAAGGACAATCAGGTTCTTATCGTTGACGAGTTCACAGGACGTATCATGCTCGGCAGACGTTATAACGAAGGTCTTCATCAGGCTATCGAAGCTAAGGAAGGCGTAAAGGTTGAGCACGAAAGCAAGACCCTTGCAACAATTACATTCCAGAACTACTTCCGTCTTTACAAGAAGCTGTCGGGTATGACAGGTACGGCTATGACGGAGAGTCAGGAATTCCAGGAGATCTATTCACTTGACGTTGTTGAAATCCCGACAAACAAGCCGATGATCCGTATTGACAATAATGACGAGGTTTACAAGACTGAAGCCGCAAAGTATAACGCACTTATCGAGCAGGTCGTTAAGTGTCACGAAAAAGGTCAGCCTGTTCTTGTAGGTACAATTTCAATCGAAAAGTCAGAAATCCTTTCAAAGCTCCTTAAGAGACGCGGAATCAAGCATGAGGTTCTCAACGCAAAGTTCCATGACAAGGAAGCTGAAATCGTTGCACAGGCAGGTAAGTTCGGCGCTGTTACAATTGCCACAAATATGGCAGGTCGTGGTACTGATATTATGCTTGGCGGTAACTCAGAGTTCCTCGCTAAGGCGGCAATGAGAAAGAAAGGCTATACAGATGAGCTTATTGTTGAGGCAACAGGCTTTGCTGAGACAGACAATGAAGAAATCCTTGAAGCAAGAGCAACCTTTGCCGAGCTTGAAAAGAGCTTCAAAGAGGAAATCAAAGAAGAGGCTGAGCGTGTACGTGAGGCAGGCGGTCTCTTTATCATAGGTACAGAGCGTCATGATTCAAGACGTATTGACAATCAGCTTCGAGGCCGTGCAGGTCGACAGGGTGACCCGGGTGAAAGCCGTTTCTACCTTTCACTTGAGGATGACCTTATGAGACTCTTCGGCGGTGACAGAATTCAGGCTGTTATGGATACTCTCAAGGCTGACGAGAATATGCCCATCACTACAAAGATGGTTTCAAAGTCAATCGAATCAGCTCAGAAGAAGAAGGAATCACAGAACTTCGCAATCCGTAAGAACGTTCTTCAGTATGACGACGTTATGAACAGACAGCGTGAGCTTATCTATGAACAGCGTAACCGTGTTCTTGACGGCGAGGACCTTAAGGTTTCGATTCTTAAGATGCTTGATGATTCGGTTAATGAGTCAATAGATTTCTACTGTTCAGGTTCACTTCAGAAGTCAGACTGGAACATTGCAGGACTTCGTGAGAAGTATCTCGGCTGGATAACAACTCCCGAGGATTTCGAGGATGAGGACGCATTTGACCGCGAGGAAGCAAGAAAGCTTCTCCTTGACAGAGGTCATGAGCGTTACGAGCAGCGTGAGGAGGAGCTTACTCCCGAGATTATGAGAAGTCTTGAACATATGATTCTTCTCAGAAACGTTGATACGTTCTGGATGGATCACATTGACGCAATGGAAGAACTCAAGCGCGGTATCAGCCTTCGTGCTTACGGTAATCAGGATCCCGTTGTTGCTTACCGAATGGAAAGCTACGATATGTTTGACGAGATGAGCACCTCAATCCGCGAGTCAACAGTCCGTCAGATGCTTACAGTCAGAATCCGCAGTGAGGAAGATACAAAGCGTGAGCAGACTGCAAAGGTTACAAGTGAATCCGGCGCAACAGACGGAAGCGAAAAGGCTCGTCCTGTACGCAAAAAGGCAGCTCCCGGTCCGAACGATCCCTGCCCCTGCGGCAGCGGCAAGAAGTACAAGAAGTGCTGCGGCAGCCCTGCAAACAGAGTTAATAACTAAATCGGACAATAAGAGAACCACGGTATGTTTATGATACCGTGGTTCTTGATTTGTGAATAATTGCGATTATTTTTACTCAATATTGATAATTGCATCAAGTTCTTTGTAATAATACAATCCGTTTTCTAAATTAGATAGATCAACTGTAAAATAACCATTTCGAGTTTTTTGTGTAGGGATAGTCACTTTGTCTTTATCATTAACTATATAATATTGAGTATCTGCTTGGAACTCATATGTATCCCAGTTAATTCCATGATATCCGCCGACTTCAATTCTATCACCTTTTTGTGACTTTAGAATCATATAACCATCATATATTAAACTAAACTGATAATTTACAAAACAAAAAGAATTCTTTTTAACATATTTTTCATAATCCTCGTTATTTATTTCAATCTCATCGCTGTCAAGAAAATTAAAAAGAGGATATCCACCTGATATTGGTTCGACACATTCTGTTACTTGATACTTTGAGCAATTATAACCACTAGTTATTGTAAAGTTTATATCATACGTATATGATTTATTATCAGTAATTTTTATTAAATTTATTTCTTGGAAGTCCGAATAAATAGCAGTTGTTGAGTTTTTATTAAAAGAGCCTATTTTATGATCGATACTAGAGTAAACAAAATATTTTTTGTTTTCCTTTTTTAAATTTATTGCACTGGTTGCATCATAGTCACTTTCGTAGAAAACTGCATCTAGACATCTCCATGATCCGAAGCTTCCTAAATCGTATACACCGTCCTGATTTATTGATGCAGGTACAATACCTAGTTCAGATTCTTCCTCTTTACTGTTTTCAAATAAAGTAGAATTGTTATCGTAAAAACTAATATCTGTGTTTTTGGGAGGTGTGTCTCCGTTGGTTGGAGATTTAATAATAGACACTAAAATGGCAATGGTTACGGAAACAAAGAGTATTGTAACGGAAACTATTTTTAAACTTATTTTCATACTTTTTCTCCTTTTCACTTATAAATATGACTTAATTGTATTATAAGTCGAAAAAATCATATTGTCAAGCGAAATTCGACTTTTAGTTTGTTTTGTTTTTTGACAATTGATAATAATATCATGATGAGGTGACTTATCATGTATGTGGATTATAAAGTTGTTGGAAAAAGAATATCTGCAAGAAGGAAAGAGCTTGGATTGAAACAGTTTCAGGTAAGCGAAGATGCAGGGTTAAGCGATAAATACCTGTCAAATATCGAAAGAGCAACATCTATTATGAGCGTGGACGTACTGATGAAAATTTGCGATGTTTTGAAGGTAACCCCTGATTATTTGTTGCTTGGAGCAACCGAAAAGAAGAACGAGATTGAAATTGAAAATCATTTAAAACAGTTGTTATCGTCAATGAATGAAAAGCAGATAAAAATGGTGTTTTCTTTTATTGATTGGCTGTCATCGCAGGAAATATGAAATAAAGACGTCGGCAACGGCGTCTGTTTTTGTATTGACACTCAATTTTGTGTAGGATATAATAAAAGAGTAAGTTTGCAAAACTTGAAAAACGGAGGAATAAATATGGCAAAAATTATCGGCGATTCAATTAAAAATATACCGTGGCAGGACAAGCCCGAAAACTATATCTATCCTGTATGGCGTTATGACGGCAACCCCATTGTAACAAGGGATAATCTGTATATGGCAAACAGTATTTTCAACTCTGCCGCCGTTCCGTTCGGTGACGGCTTCGCGGGTGTTTTCCGTGTGGATATGCGCTCGAGAGATCAGAAAATCTTTGTCGGATTCAGCAAGGATGCTATAAACTGGGAAATTAAGGACAAGGCTATTTTTAACGGCTACGACCCCCGACTTTGTGAGATTGACGGCAAGTATTATCTTACATGGGTAAACCATACTCCGCATGGCACAACAATCGGCATTGCTTATACCGAGGACTTTGAGAACTGGACACAGCTCGAGGATGCCTGCTACCCGGTTGCACGTAACGGTGTGCTTTTTCCGAGAAAGGTCAACGGTGAATATATGCTTCTTATCCGTCCGTGCGACAGAGGTCATACACCGTATGGCGATATTTTCCTTTCTCACTCAAAGGATCTCACATATTGGGGTAAGCACCGATTTGTGATGGGTCCTGTCAAGAACTGGGAGATGACAAAGGTCGGCGCAGGCCCGACACCAATCGAAACAGATGAGGGCTGGCTTCTTTTCTATCACGGCGTTATTACAAGCTGTAACGGTTTTACGTACAGCATGGGTGCGGCGATTCTTGATAAGGATGAGCCGTGGAAGGTTATCCACCGTGCGGACAGCTTCCTGCTTGCTCCCCATGAGGATTATGAGTGCTTCGGTGATGTTCCGAATGTTGTTTTTCCGTGTGCAGCTCTTGCTGATGCTGACAGTGGTAAGATTGCAATTTATTACGGCGCGGCAGATACAAGCATTGCACTTGCATTCACAACTGTTGATGAAACAATAAAGTACATCAAAGATAACGATATGATTAAATGAGTAATTTGAATGTAAGAGGTTTTATCGGCAGTAAAGATTTTTACAGGCAGACACTTGCAATCGCTCTGCCGATTATGATTCAGAATTTCATAACCAACTTTGTCAGTATGCTTGACAATCTTATGGTTGGTGCAGTCGGCACGGAGCAGATGTCAGGCGTTTCCATTGATAATCAGCTGATTTTTATATTTAATCTTGCTCTGTTCGGTGTTCTGAGCGGAGCAGGAATTTTCACGGCACAGTACCACGGCAAAGAGGACACGGACGGTGTCAGATATACTTTGCGCTATAAAGCAATATCGGCAATGCTGCTCTTCTCGGTTGCTGTAACTGTTTTTGCAGTATTTAAGGAAAATCTCATAAGCCTCTATCTTCACGACGGTGAAATGCAGGGCAGCGTTGACCTGACAATGAAGTTTGCAAAGCAGTATTTTAATATTATTCTGCTCGGTCTGTTTCCGTTTGCTGTGTCGCAGGTTGTGGCAAGCACCTTGCGTGAAACAGGGGAAACCGTTGCTCCGATGGTAATGGGCTTTGTAGCGGTTTTTACAAACTGTTCGCTGAATTATGTTCTGATTTTCGGAAAACTCGGCATGCCGATTCTCGGTATCAGAGGTGCGGCTATTGCGACGGTTGTATCAAGATATGTTGAATGTATCTGTATTGTAATTTATGCAATAGTAAAGCGAGAAAGATTTCCGTATATCAAAGGCGCGTTCAGCAGTTTACGTATTCCGCGTAAGCTTACGGGAACAATTACTGTTAAGGCATTGCCATTACTGATGAATGAGTTTTTCTGGTCGCTTGGCATGTCCCTGCTGACAATGGGTTACAGTATGCACGGCATAAATGTTGTTGCGGGTACGAGCATAAGTTCAACGGTTATGAACCTGTTTAATATTGCATTTCTTTCGCTCGGTTCAAGCATCGGAATCATTGTCGGTAAACAGCTTGGTGCAGGCAAATTTGAAGATGCGGTTGATACAAACAGAAAGCTGACTGCTTTCAGCTTTGCGGTTGCGGTCGGAATTGGGATAATTGTTTTGCTCTCGGGCGGTGCAATACCGATGTTATACAGAACTAACGAGGCCTCAAAAATGTATGCTTCATATTTCATTCGTGTCAGCGGATGTTTCCTGCCGTTTGTTTCTATTTCAAACGCATCATATTTTACCCTGCGTTCCGGTGGAAAAACCTGGCTGACAATTCTGTTTGACAGTGTTTTTGTAATGTGCCTGTGGGTTCCGTTTGTGTTCATTCTGTACTGGGCAGGTCTTTCGATATGGATAGTTTATCCGCTTGTTCAATCGCTTGAAATATTAAAAGCATTGTTAGGCGTTTTCCTTGTCAGAAAACGTGTATGGGTGCGTAACATAGTAGAATAAAAAGGGGCTGTCGCATTTAGCGCAGACCGAAAAACAAGATAAAGCAAAACGGGGATTTAAGGCTATCCGAAACTCGGATAGCCTTAAATCCCTTATTTTTAATAAATTTAATAAAAGTCAGCTGTTTTTCTAAGCGTTTTTTCACTCTCTCGGAGTATCATATACGCCTTCGGGTCGAAGAAAACGCTTTCTGCATCTAAACGCGACAGCCCTCTTTGTTTTGGGTTTATTTAACGATTGTAAAGATTGACTTGAACCACGCAAAGATGAGCTTGAAGAAGCAGGCAAACTGAGTTTTGCCGTCAGATGTGCTTGAGTTCAGCTTGAACTGATATCTTGCAACGTCATCGTTGAAGTCGAAAAGGTCAAAGTAAGTGATTGACTCAGTTTCAAAGCTCCACGGATCATTCTCGTCAAGAGTGATGATTCTTACGCCTTCGTTCCAACCGTTATATGAGTTAAAGCCTGCGCCTGCTGTGTTGATAAGACCTACGCCCTTATAGTTAAGCTCGTATGTATTTGTGTGGTCATGTCCGAAGAACATTGCCATAACGTCTCCGCGCTCAAGAACTGCGTCAAACTGACCGTTGTTGTAGTTTGGCGGGCACGGTGTTTCGCAGAGTGCTCCGACTGTACCCTCGGGAAGCTTGTATGATTTGTCACCGCGGCCTACACTTCCCGGAGTTCCGCTTTCACAGGTTTCAAGTGCATCCCAGATTTCGGGAACAACAATATGCTGGAACATGAGTGAAGGAATCTTTCTGCCGTATGCATCCTCAAGCTCAGCTGATTTCTGCTTGTACCACTCAATCTGAGCCTTTGTTGTGGCGGCATATCCGCCGAGGTCATTTTCTGTATTGTATGTACCTGAGTCAATCATCCATACGTTTGAAACCATTTTGTTCATATTCTTTGAAGAATAAATGGGAACATAATATGTGCAAAGGTTTGTGTCGCCGAGATTTTCGCCTGCACAGCCTATAAAGCAGTCATACTTTTCATAAACTGAAAGCTGATATGCCTTTGTTGCGGTTGTGTTTTCATCATCGTGGTTGCCGAATGTCATTGCAACAGGAATACCGTATTCCTCAAAGATTGACATAAACTGCTTGATTGAGTTCTTTGCACTTACCTTTGTCAGCGAGCTGCTTGAAATATTATCGCCTGTAAGAACGATAAGGTCAACAGGATAGTTATCAAGAGCGGCACGGAGAACTTTTTTTGTAAGAGGGGAAAGTGCGACGTCATCCTGAATGTCGGAAATCTGCATAATTCTGAACTTACCGTCGGCGTTGTACTGAAGATGTCTGTCAACCTGCTCACTTGTCTTTGCAAAAGCGGCAAGCTGAAGAACGCCGAGCATCATTATAATCGCCATTAAAATCGAAATAGTTTTCTTGAACATTGCTGTCACTCCTTATAAAGATTGATTTCATTATACACATTATTTCGGGAAAAGTACAGTACTTTTTGTAAAAAGAAAACAAAAATAACAGCTTGAAAAAAATCAGCTGTTATGATAAAATATTTTATAATCTTAAAAAGGGAGGGTTGAATATGGCGTTACAGGAATCGGGAGAGATGTATCTTGAAACAATACTTGTGCTGTCGAATAAGCAGAAGTTGGTTCGTTCAATTGATGTTGTTGATTATATGGGCTTTTCAAAGCCGAGCGTCAGCCGCGCAATGAGTATTCTTAAAAGCGGCGGATATATAACTGTTGAAGCAAACGGCCATATAACCCTTACGGACAGCGGACTTGAAATTGCCGAAAAAATTTACGCACGTCACAAAATGCTGACAGAATTTCTTGTTGCACTTGGTGTGAGCGAGAATGTTGCTTCTGAAGATGCCTGCAAGATGGAGCATGACATCAGCGATGAATCGTTTGAAGCAATTAGAAAACACGTTGAAAAAAACAGGAAATAAACAAGGCGGAGCAGCTGCTCCGCCTTAACTATTGTGTTTAAAATACCTTGCCGATAATGTCCGAAACGTTTTTCTGTATGCCCTCGGCAACATCGGGCTTGTTCATTGAATAAACGTGAATGTTGTTTATTCCGTTTGCATAGAGGTCGATAATCTGGTCGGTTGCATAGGCTATGCCTGCCTGCTTCATTGCGGCAGGGTCTGAGCCGAACTTGTCAACGAGCGACTTGAATCGCTGAGGCATAAACGAGCCCGAAAGCTTTATGGCTCTCTGAACCTGATTTGCATTTGTTATGGGCATAATTCCCGGCAAAACCGGAATGGTTATACCTGCCTCACGGATTTTATACATAAAGTTGAAGAACAGATTATTGTCAAATACCATCTGAGTTGTGAGAAAATCAACGCCTGCGTCAACCTTTTCTTTGAGATGTTTTATATCCTCTTTCTGACTTGTGCTTTCGGGATGAACCTCGGGGTAGCATGCCGCACCGATACAGAAATCACCGTCACTTTCCTTAAGCTGACGCACAAGGTCAATAGCGTAGCCGTATTCCCAACCGCTTCGGTCGCTTTCGAGAAGCTCGGTAGTAAGGTCTCCGCGCAGAGCCATTACGTTCTGTATGCCGAAATTTTTCATCTTTTCTATCTGAGCGGTTACGGTCTTTTTATCAGATGATACACAGGTGAGATGTGCAAGGGCAGGAATATCGAATTTATCCATTATGTTCTTAACGATGTCAAGAGTGAAGTTGCTCACACCGCCGCCTGCGCCGTAGGTAACACTCATAAATGACGGATTCAGAGCCGCAATAGCCTCGGTTGCCGCTTTTACATTTTCAAAGGATGTTTCTTTTTTCGGCGGAAAAACCTCAAAGGAAAGCGAAATTCTTTCATCTTTTATGATATCAATAATTTTCATATGTGTACCTCCGATGTGCTGATTGAACATTTTTTACATTTTAACATAAATAATCCGATTTGCAAGCTAAAGTTTTATACTGTACTTGTAAATTGTGAGCTTTTCCGATATAATAAAGGCAATGTATAATGAAAGGAGCGGTGATATGGGTAAATATGATGACATAATAAATCTTCCGCACCACGTTTCAAATAACCGCTCCCGTATTCCGAGAGAAGAGCGTGCCGCTCAGTTTTCACCGTTTGCCGCGTTAACGGGATTTGACGATATGATAACCGAGGAAGGCAGATGGGTTGACAGCAAAAGTGAAACAGACGAAAATCAGAAAGTAATAATAAATGAAAAGCTGATTGAAATTCAGACAAAAATTGAGGAGCATCCGACAGCAACAGCAGAATACTTTCTGCCTGACAGCGAAAAAGAGGGCGGAGCTTATACACATATAACGGACATAGTTAAAAAAATAGATTCTCAAAACAGCGAGATTGTTTTTGAAAGCGGAACAAGGATTCCGTTTGAAAATATTATCTCAATAGATTAGCATACAGGGCTTTATTCTTTGCGGGGATAAAGCTCTTTTATTTTTTTGTTGCAAGACGAGACTGACGGTGATATAATGAGCGAAGATTTCTGAAATAGAGGGGATTATTATTAACAGTTTTATAAAACCGAAAGAGCTTGTTACTGTTCTGATAATGGCGATTCTGCTTACTGTATCGGGTTTAATTTTTCATCAAAGCTTTTTCAGAATACTGCCGCTGTTTATTTCACTTGCGGTAATGATTTTACAGGCAAAGGTCAGCCGTTACGCATTTCTTGTCGGCGGACTTAATTCAATTCTTTATGCTGTGGTTTATTTTTATTACGGACTTTACGGCGTTGCGGCTCAGGCTTTTCTGTTTTCTTTTCCGATGCAGATTATCACATTTTTTAACTGGAAAAAGAATGCGGAGAAAGATACCGTCAGATTCAGAAGAATGAAGGGCTGGCAATATGCCGTATGCATCGTTTCGTACATTGTGGCGTGGGTTGGCTTGTACTTTATCCTTAAACACATTGGCTCGGATTATGCGGTGCTTGATAACACGGTGACTTTGTTAGGCATTTTTGCCTCGGTTCTGACAGTATTTGCATATATCGAATATGCGTGGCTGCTTTTGTCTGTGTCGATAATGAATATTTTCCTTTATATTCAGGTTATTCCTGTTCACCATGACCAGGTAACATATCTCGTATACGGTATTTATTCGCTGGTTTGTATTTCAATGCACTTCCGAAAAGCAAGAAGATTGTATAAAGAACAACAGAATAAATAATAATAAGGTCGGCTTTTACGCCGACCTTATTATTATTTAAAATCCGAACTGTTCAAAGAAGTTTGTTGTTGTTTCCTGTTCAAGCTCTGAGCCTGTGCCGTCATCCTCGACAAGCTTTACATTGATTGTGAACTCGCTGACTGAGTAATCGTCATTGGGTCTGCAAATGGTAAGCTTAAGCTCGTCGCCGACCTTGCCGTTCTGAATGGTGTCAAGCAGAACATCGGCTGTTGTAAGCTCCTTGCCGTTAACCTTTGTAATAATATCGCCAACCTGAGCCTTGGTGCCTATGAGTGCGCTGTCATCTGAAATTTTAGCAATAACAAGAGAGCCTGCGGGCAGACGGTTGATTCTTACAACCATACCGTAGTCCTGTCTGCTTGTTGCACCGAGGTAGGAAATTCCAAGCTTGGGTCTGTTGGTAACGTAACCGTTAGCTATGATGTCATCAATAATCGGCTTTGCATCTGTAATCGGAATGGAGAATGCCATTCCTTCGTAACCTGTGCTTACGATTTTTGAAGAGTTGATTCCGATAACCTGACCGGATTCATTAAGAAGTGCGCCGCCCGAGTTGCCTGAGTTAATCGGAGTTGTGTGCTGAATACATTCCATTTCGTATCCGCTTTCACTGCTTATCGGTCTGTCAATCGCAGAAATCATACCGTTTGTGAATGAACCGAAGAAATCTGTTCCGCCGGGGTTACCGATTGCATAAACCTGCTGACCGATAACAAGATTTGAGGAATCGCCGAATACTGCGGCGGTAAGACCTGTTTTCTTGATTTTGATAACACCGATATCTGTCTTTACATCAAAACCGACCATTTCTGCATCGTATGTTTTATTATCGCAGTCCTGTACGGTCATTTTATATTCGGGAGATTTTGCTTTCTTGATAACGTGAGCGCAGGTAAGGATGTATGTGTATGTGCCGCTCTTATCCTCGCCCATAACGATTCCCGAGCCTTCACCGATTTTGTTTTCGGTGGTTGAGGATGTCAGGAAAGACTGAGACTGACCGTAAACAAGTATACCGACATTGAATTTTTGAGCTTCGGAAGCGATTTCCGCTGAGCTTTTAGAAGCCGCGCTGAGTGAAGGCGCATCGGAAATCTGAATCTGTGTAGTATCCTTTTTGGCAGCCTTCTTATTGTCTGTGCCTTTCAGCTTTGGAACAACTGTGATGGCAGTAAGAAGTATTGCAACACAGACAAAGACAGCAACAACAGCAGCGAGAAAAGCTACAAAGCCTTTTTTGCTTTTCTTTTTCTTTACATCAGCTTCTACATACGGTGCGTTTGCGCCGTTCATGTACTGATAATTCTGCTGAGGCGGACGGTTATTGAACTGATTGTCCGAATACGGGCTGTAAGTCGGTTCGGAGTGGTTCTGTGAATAATTCGGCTGAGAGTTGTATCCGCTGTACGGATTCTGACTATTGTAAGAATTATTCTCCGAATAGTTATTTTCGGGCTGAGGCGGAGTAGCGCTTTCAGGCTCCGTATAGGGGTTTGCCTGCTGATATGCGTTTTCCTCAGCGGGTTTTTCTTCAGTTTTTTCGGGTTCATTGTTTTCTGTCGGATTGAACCCGTATTCGTTGTCGTTCATGTATATTCCTCCTGTTCCTTATGGAACTTAATATGCCTTTACTGTAAACCTATGTTTTTAAAAACTCTTATAGATTTTGTGAACAAATTTTTAAATATTGTTCGGAATCCAGAATGCAAATTCGGTGTACTCTCCGACCTTACTTTCTACTTTGATTTCGCCGCCGTGAAGCTCAACAATGCTCTTGCAGAGATAAAGTCCCAGACCTGCGCCGCGGACATCGTAGCTGCGGGATTTGTCAATCTTATAAAAGCGTTCAAATACCTTTGACAGTTCGTCACGCTCAATTCCTTCACCGCTGTTGCGGATGCTGACAAAGGTTTTTTCACTGTCGCGGAAATCTTTTATAAATATATATCCGCCTTCGGGAGTAAACTTGACAGCGTTATCAATCAGATTGTAAACCACCTGCATAAGCATATCCTCATCGGCTCTTATCATTGTGCTTTCCATTGAGTCAAGACCGATGATTTCAATTGATTTATCGTTGATTTTCTTTTCAAAAGAAAGAAGTGTTTTGAAAATATTCTTGCTGATATCAAACTCTTTTACATTCATCGGCATTTCGCCAGCTTCAAGCTTTGACATATTGAGCATACCTGTTACAAGACGGGAAAGACGTTTGACTTCGTCGGAAACAATGTGCAGATAATGGTTGTAGCTTTCCTGCGGAATGGTTCCGTCAAGCATGCCGTCAATGAATCCGCCGATTGATGTCATCGGTGTTTTCAGCTCGTGTGAGACATTGGCAACAAAGCTGCGGCGTGTAACCTCAAGCGTGGAAAGTGCCATCGCCATTGAGTTAAATGCCTGTGCAAGCTCCGCCATTTCATCGTGCCCCCTAACGGTAACCTTGTAGCTGAAATCGCCCTGGGCATAGTGCTTTGTAGCCTCGGACATCTGACGAAGCGGACGTGTGAGCCTGTACGAAAGGAAGTAAACAGTGATAAATGAAACAACCATTGCGAGCAGAGCGGCAATCAGGAAAATCTGAAGAATTCTTCTTGCGTATTCATACCAGCTCTGAGTAATCGGTTCAGTCGCAAATACAATTGCGTTCGTCTTGCCGTTGACCGTTATCGGTGAGGCGGTTGTTATCTGATTAGTGCGGAATATTCCGCCGAGAGTGGAAACCTCGCTGAACTCACCGTCGGATGCTTCCTCGATGAACGATTTGTCAATGTGATAGTTTTTATGAATGAAGCACGAAAAATGGCTGTTAATCATAAACTTTCCGTCATTCATCTCTTTGCAGACAATGACGTCACCGTTCATATTTGTGATAAAAATATCAGCACCTATCGCCTCAGACATAATGCTCATGTTGTTGCATATCATCATCAGCGGTGTGAATTCGGTGTCATCATTTTCATCTAAGGTAGGATAGTGCTCGTAAAAGCTCTGAAGCAGCTGCTCCGAGTTTGAAGCGATGATATCCGAATTGTGCTGAAGCGTTTTTTTCTGTTCGGTGTTCCAGTTCTTTGTTGCGATAAAAAGATAGGACGAGCAGAGGATGAAAACGCTCAGAAGAATAATTGAGGTAATGACTATCAGATATTTATTAAATATTTTTCTTGATTTTTTCTTTCTGTTCTTACCCACAGAAATCAGTCCCTGGTTTCAAATTTGTAGCCTACGCTCCATACTGTTTTGAGCTCCCATTTATCGGAAACTCCCTCAAGCTTTTCGCGTATTCTCTTAACGTGAACGTCAACTGTACGGCTGTCACCGTAATAATCAAAGCCCCATACCTCGTCAAGAAGCTGGTCGCGTGTGAAAACACGGTTTGGGTTGCTTGCAAGGTGATAGAGAAGCTCCATTTCCTTCGGCGGAGCCTCAACGCGCTTGCCGTCAACCTGAAGCTCATAGTTGGTAAGGTTAATCATAAGCTTGTCATAGATAACCTGCTTGATGTTTGCGCCTGTCTCCGCACCCGATGCACCTGATGTGCGACGGAGAACAGCCTTGATTCTTGCGAGAACCTCTTTGGCTTCAAAGGGCTTTGTAATATAGTCATCAGCTCCGAGCTCAAGACCGAGAACCTTGTCGAAGGTTTCACCCTTGGCTGAAAGCATTATAATGGGCTTGTTTGAATATTTTCTGATTTCACGGCACACCTGCCAGCCGTCAAGCTCGGGGAGCATGATATCAAGAAGCATAAGGTCGGGCTGGTGTTCTGCAAAGGATCTGACTGCCTGCATACCCGTGTTTGCAATAATGACGGTGTAGCCCTCTTTTTCAAGATAAAGTCTCAGAAGCTCACAGATGTTTGTGTCGTCATCAACTACAAGTATTTTTTCGGTTGCCATAAATATCCCTCCGTGGTAAATTATTTAATTACATTATAAATTATTATTTGTCTAATTTATGAACTAATGTAAAATAATTTTTAAAATGATTTATTTGAGTCCTACCTCAAAAACAGTAGTGGTTTTGTATTCTTCGCCTGCTTTGAATGTGCACTGCGGGAATGAGGGCTGGTTTGGTGTATCGGGATAGAACTGAGTTTCAAGGCAGAAGCCTGCGTGCTTTACAAGCGGCATACCGCCCTTGCCGAGAACCTTGCCGTTGAGAAAATTGCCTGTATAAACCTGAACGCCGGGCAGGTCTGTGTAAACCTTAAGCGTCCTGCCGCTTACCGGCTCATAAGCTGTTACGTCAGCCTCGCCGTCAACGTGTTTAATGCAGAAGTTATGGTCATAGCCCCCGCACTGTGTCAGCTGAATATCATCGGCATAGATTCTTTCGCCGATTGTGTGCGGCGCTGTGAAGTCAAATGCTGTGCCGTCAACGCTTCTGAGCTCGCCTGTGGGGATGCTGTCGGCATCGGTCGGAGTATAGTAAGGTGTGTTCATCTGCAGAACGTGACCGAGAACATCGGACATTGCCGAGCCTGTGAGATTGAAATAAGTGTGGTTTGTGAAATTCATAACTGTGTCCCTGTCGCACACAGCGGAGTAGTCGATTACAACCTTGTTGTCCTCGGTAAGAGTGTATCTGACCTTTGCTGTCAGTTCACCCTCAAATCCGCTTGTGCCGTCGGGACTTGTGTATGAAAGCTCAACGGCATTATCGCCGACGATTTCGGCGTCCCATACTACGCAGGAAAATTCGCCGTCGCTGTGAAGGCAGGTTATGTCACGCTCGTTTTTATTGAGCTGATATTCCTTGCCGTTAAGGCTGAACTTGCCGTGAGCGATTCTGTTTGCGTATCTGCCGACTGTTTTACCCTGATTGTCGCTGAAAGAAACATGGCCGAAAAGACTGTCAAAGCCGACGGTGATATCGTTTATTCTGCCATACTTGTCGGGTGTGTAAAGTGCCTGCAGGGTTGCGCCGTAGGTGATAACCTGAAGCGTTACGTTATTGCTGTTTGATATTGAGTAAAGACGGACTTCATCGCCGTCGGGCATAAAGCCGAAGAATGATTCTTTAACTGACATACTGATTTCTCCTTTACATTGTGTCTGAGCCTGAAAGGTATGAGGGGAGCGGGAACCACTGCTGAACCTCGGGCGGAAGAACTCTTCTGTCTGAGGGGTAGTTTGAGAAGAATGCTCTTTCAGCGGCATGGTGACTGAATTCAAATTCTGCATCGCCGATAAATTTTTCAACAGAGGTTACGTTGTTCTCTGATTTTATCTTAAGCTTTTCATCACCGCTTATGCCGTGAATCAGCACGGTAAGCTCACCGTCGCAGAGCTTATCATAGCTTGACTTTGCCTTAAGGAATGCACGGATAACCTTTTCAAAATTATAAACAAGTATTGATTCACATCCACCTATGTCAAGACCCTCGCAGTTTTCGGTGAAAAACTTCACCTTGTCAACCTCAAACGGAGCGGTCGGGAATGACATACTGAAGCAATCTGTGTTTTCAAAGATACAGAGCACCGCTCTGCCGTAATACTCGGGGCTGATAACGTCAAACTCCTGAATATAGTCAAAGTTGCGGGTTGTAAGATAGCCGACAAATTTACCGTTTTCCTTAATGACATAGGGAGTTACATTCCACGAGCTGAGAATATCAAAATATTTTCCAGCAGGTCGCACGGAAATAACAGGAAGCTTTTCGTAAATTGCTGAAATTTTTCCGATTGTCTCTTTATCAGTCGGGTCAAGCTTTTCAAGTGTCAGACCGCTCGGATTAGGGCCGAGAGTGTGCTTTACGGTCTGTCGGTTATAACGGAAGCAGTAGCGAACGCCTGCGGACTCAAAACCGAAGTAGCCGTATCTCTGACGCTGACCGCCAAGGTAAGCCATATCTGTGCCGTTCTGCTTCATATCCTCAACGGATATCTGCATAAGCTCTTTCATATAACCCATTGAGCGGTAGCTTTTGCCGACTGCAACATTGCCGATACAGCAGGTCTTAACGCTCTCGCCGCCGATAAGCATATCGTTGTAGAAATTGCCGATTGCCGAACGGAAATTTCCGTTTTCGTCCTGAACTACAAAGTTGTTGTATGCAGGACGGTATTCATCTTTATATATTTTCGGAAGCAGCTGAAGGAACTCTCTGTCATCATCTTCTTCATCTGTAAAGAAAACTTCATCAAGAAAGCTGATAAGCTTTTTGTTGTCTTCATCTCTGCCTCTGCCGTAGTAAAGTTCTGCCATGTCTTTTCTCCTTTATTTTACAAGCTCACCTGTCTGCACGTTTACAAGATTCTGGAACAGTGCGATCTGAGACGGTGAAACAAATTTATCCTCGTGCAGACTGCCGAAAAACCAGCGTGTGTACTCGCAGTTTGCACTAAGCTCCTGAAAGTATGCGTTGAGTGCCGAAACCCGAGGAGCTTCAACATCCTTAAGATTTAGGAAGGTTTTAATCTTCTGAGCAGGCTCGTGAGTGACTATGTAATCAACCTTGAACTTGTATTTCTCAAGATTCTTTGCGCCCTCACGCATTTCCTCACGGTTGGGAAGCTCGTCATTCGTCCATGTTGTATCCTCGGGACGGATATCAATGTCGGGGCTTTCGCCGCCGCCCATTGCGAAAATCTTTTCGCCCTCGATTTCGAAAACCTGACCTCTCATAAGGTGGAAAATGTTGTCGCGGATTTTGTGTGCAAGACCGCCCGAAAAACCGACGACGGGGAACTTGTCCAGCAGGTCAAAGTTTTCATGCGTTCCGTCGACAAAACAGATGTTGTATTTTTTCTTTGCGAGCTTGTCAAGAATCTTTCTCTCCTTGCTGTCGCCCTTCCAGATAAAACCGAAATCGCCGCAGACAATAAGGGTATCACCCTCGTTTATATTCTTGAACTTTTTCTGCGAAAAAACGGAATAGTCGCCGTGCATATCTCCTGTGGCGTATATCATTTTATATCACTCCTCAAAAATGACAATTTTTTTGAAATCAGTGTTTATTTTTGATAATATATCTGCTATAATAAACTATACAAAAATAACGATATTTACTTATTATATATAATACTACAAGTTAAGGTGTCTTGTCTATGAAAAAATTTACAATTTTTATATGCACGATTACAATTATCATATCTTCGCTGCTTATGCCTGCCTCGGCGCAGAATTATATTAACGATTTGCAGAAGGAAAACGGTGACAAAACCATTCAGCTCCATTGTAAGGTCGATTTTATGATGAGCATTGATGACGGCACGGTGATTTTTGAAAAGAATGCCGATACTCCCGTTGCGCCTGCCTCACTTACAAAAATTATGACCGCGCTTGTTGTGCTGAAAAACTGTCCCGATCTTAATCAGACCGTTACGGTTGAACAGGCGGCACTCGAAAGTCTTTACGGAACAGGAAGCTCGATAGCAGGACTTAAGGCCGGCGAGACAATGACGTTATACAATATGCTTTGCTGTCTGCTTATTCCGAGCGGTAATGATGCCGCCGTGACGCTTGCGGTTCACGTCGGAGGAACAATCGAAAACTTTGTCAAGATGATGAATGACACGGCGAAGGAGCTCGGATGTACCAACACTCATTTTGACAATCCTCATGGTCTTGACTCCGCAACACATAAGACCTCGGCACGAGATTTGTCAAAAATGGCTCTTGCGGCACTCAAATATCCTGCCTTTGAAACCATAGTCGGCTGCAAGACCTATGACCTGCCTGCGACGAATATGAATAACGAACGTCAGCTTGTTAACACAAATTTCCTTATCAATCCCTACCGTGTAACATATTACAATCAGTACTGCAAGGGTATTAAAACAGGTTCGACCGACAACGCGGGCAAATGCCTTGTTTCCTATGCCTCGAAGGACGGCTATAACTATCTTGCAGTTGCAATGGGCGGCGAACAGATAGATACAGATAACGATAAAATAGAAGAGAATCAGGCATTTATGGACACCAACAAGATGTATAACTGGGCGTTCAAAAATCTGAAATATGAAATAGTTACTCAGGAGGGACAGTTTATCTGCTCGGTAACGGCTAACAACAGCTGGAGCGGAGATGCGGTAAGACTTGTTGCAAAGTCGGATGTTCTTGCGCTTGTGCCTCAGGGCAACAATTCCGAAAGTGTCAGCTTTGAACCGATAGATGTTCCCGGGTCGGTGGATGCGCCGATTGCAAAAGGTGATTCAATCGGCAAGGTTAAGGTGATATATGCAGGTCAGCAGATTGCGACAGCGGAGCTTGTTGCGGCTGATGATATCAAGCTTAGCGTAATTCTGTTTATCGGCTCTAAATTGAAAGCGTTGTCAAAGAGCGCGATATTCAAGATTATTGTTGTTTTTGTAGTTGTCTGCGCGCTTGCTTATGCAGGTCTGTGCATAAAGGTCAACAAGGTAAGAAAGAAGAAGCGTCAGATCAAAGTTGTAAAATACAACGAGCTTCAGCGAAATACGCAGAAGAAAAAGAAATGAGTTAAACGGTTGGCTTTCGGGCCGACCGTTTTTTGGATACTTTGCACTTGAAAAAAAGAGCGATTCATAGTAAACTTATATGGGTAGGTGTTTTTATGGAAATATCAAAAAAAGAAAACTGCGCAATTGATATAATGAAGTATGTGATGTCGGTTTTAGTAATTATTATTCATAAGCCTGTTTTTGATAACAATTTAGTTTTTGAAAATTATTTTCTTCAAAATATTATTGCTGCGGTTGCAGTTCCTTTTTTCTTCATTGTATCTTCCTATTTTTTCTTTTCTAAAATAGATAATAAGTATAAAAAAAGTAACAAAAATTATTTGTTTAATTATGAAAAAAGATTGTTTATAATATATTTTTTGTGGACAATAATTTATGCACCATGCATTTTTGTTAAATATAATTCTGGACAATACAATTTACTATCTTTTAAAATACTAATTGGTCAAGTTCTTCTGACAATTAAGAACTTTTTTTTATCACGGTCTTTTGTTCATTTTTGGTATTTAACAACACTGATGCTTTCGGTTGCAATTATTTATTTTTTATATTTAAAATTAAACTATAAACAGATTATGATAATTTGTTTTGCTTTGTTTGCATGTTCACGTTTAATGTTATATTTAAACGTAAAAGGAAATGTAATAGGACAGGCTTATTCTTCTTTTCTTCCTGATGTTTTGAGAAATTCCTTAGAAAAGGGCTTGATAAATATTGCTTTTGGACTATTTTTGAGCAAATCAGATATTAAAATAAAAAGAAGTTCCGGGTTCTGCATAGGTATTATTGTTTATATGTTTATGGTGGTGCTTGGAATATTGAATTATAATAAAGATAGCGAAGTTTTAAATGCTGCGTTTTATGTTCTGGTTGCACTTTCTGCGCTGTCTATAGTCATTTTATGCCTGAAGACGGATATAAAAAAGAAAAAGATATATGTATATCTAAGAAAAAGTAGTGCATTAATATATTTTTCGCATTTGTTGATGATGTCAAATGTTTATGATTTCATCGCCGAGAAAAGTGGGATTACAATGATTTCAGAAAGTAATCTGTTTATGTTTATTTCAACCTTTGTGTTCGCCAATATAGTAGCTGCCTTGATTATTCATCTAAGTAAAAATGAGAAATTTAGGTTTTTAAAATATTTATATTAAATTAGGAGTTAATTTGCTATGCTTTCGGAAAAAATTAAAGGAATATTGCTCGATGTTCAGAAGCCGGGACGATATGTCGGCGGTGAACTCAACAGCGTTGTAAAAAACAAAGAGGATGTCAAGGTGCGTTATGCCTTCTGCTTCCCCGATACATATGAAATCGGAATGTCTCATCTCGGAATGAAAATTCTTTACTCTGTGGTCAATGATATTGACTATGCGTGGTGCGAGCGTGTTTTTGCCCCCGGAAACGATATGGAGGAAAAAATGCGAGAACTTAACGTGCCGCTGTGGGCACTTGAAAGCGGAGACCCGATAAAGGACTTTGACCTTATCGGATTCACACTTCAGTATGAGCTGAGCTTTTCAAACATTCTCAATATGCTTGATCTTGCAGGCGTTCCGCTTTATTCAAAGGATAGAACCGAGCTTGCACCGCTTGTAGTTGCAGGCGGTCCGTGTGCGTGCAACGCTGAACCGATTGCTGATTTTATTGATGTATTCATGCTCGGTGACGGTGAGGAAACCACAGCACAGCTTGTTGAGCTTGTGAAAAAGCATAAGGAGCTCGGCTCTTCAAAGATAGATTTTCTGCGTGATATCGCTCAGTATAAGGGCTTCTATGTTCCTGCGTTTTATGATGTTGAATATAATGATGACGGCACAATTAAGAGTGTTACCGCAAAGGAAACTGCACCCGAAAAGGCAGAAAAGGCTGTTGTTGCCGATATGGATAAGGTTAAATATCCTGAAAAGTTTATTGTTCCGTCAATTGAAATTGTTCACGACCGTGTAACGGCGGAGATTTTCCGAGGCTGTATTCGCGGATGCCGTTTCTGTCAGGCAGGCTTTATATACCGACCGATTCGTGAAAAGTCTCCCGAGGTTGTTGAGGAGCAGTGCCGCAAGCTGATTGACACATCGGGTTATGATGAAATATCTCTCTGCTCACTCAGCACAAGCGACTACACGGGTCTTCAGCCTTTGCTCAATTCAATGCTTGACTGGACAATCAAAGAAAAAATTAACGTTGCACTTCCGTCGCTTCGTGTGGATAATTTCTCCGACGAGCTTATGGAAAAGCTTGCAGTTGTGCGCCGAAGCGGTCTGACGTTTGCACCTGAAGCAGGCACGCAGAGACTTCGTGATGCGATAAACAAAAATGTAACCGAAGAGGATGTTATGAAAACCGTTGATAAGGCTTTTGCAGGCGGCTGGACAGCGGTTAAGCTCTATTTTATGATAGGTCTGCCGACTGAAACACTTGATGATGTCGCAGGAATTGCACAGCTCGGTCAGCGTGTTGTTGACGAATTCTACCGACTTCCCGACCGACCGAAGGGAAAGGGCGTACAGGTCAGCATCAGCGCATCTTCATTTGTACCGAAGCCGTTTACACCGTTCCAGTGGGAGCCGCAGGATACAAGAGAACAGCTTGAGGAAAAGCAGGCTCATCTGCTTTCGAGCGTTACAACAAAGAAAATCAAAATTTCAACCCATCTTTCACAGTCAAGCTTCCTCGAGGGCGTATTTGCACGAGGTGACAGACGTCTGTCAAAGGTTATCGAGCTTGCGTGGAAAAAGGGATGCAAGTTTGACAGCTGGGATGACCAGTTTAAGTTTAATAAATGGATGGAAGCCTTTGAGGAGGCAGGTCTTGAACCGTCATTCTATGCTAATCGCCGCCGTGAATACGACGAGATTCTGCCGTGGGATCACCTTGACTACGGCGTAACAAAGCAGTTCCTTATCAACGAAAACAAAAAGGCTCATCAGAGTGTTACAACACCGCATTGCCGCATCAAGTGCGCAGGCTGCGGATCAAATAAACTTAACGGAGGTAAATGCGATGCGATCAGTAAGAATTAACTATTCAAAATCGGGCAGAGCTATTTATATCTCCCATCTTGACCTCAACCGAATGATGTCACGTGCCGTTCGTCGTGCACAGCTTCCGATGTGGTATACCGAGGGCTTCAATCCTCATCCGTATATTGCTTTTGCGCTTCCGCTGTCTCTCGGTCAGTCGAGCGACTGTGAGTATATGGATATCCGCATTGAGGGCGATATGACGGACGATGAGGTTAAGGACAGACTTGCTGCCGTGCTTCCCGAGGGATTTGAAATTATTTCTGTCGGAGCGCCGACCTGCGACCCGAAGGAGATTCAGAAGGCTCAGTATTTTGTTAAGGTGATTTTTGCAGATGAAGAACAGGCAAAGTTTTTTGCCGAAAAAGCGGACGAACTTGTAAAGGGCGACGAGCTTCTTGCCGAAAAGTCGGGTAAAAAAGGTCACCGCAAGGTTATGAAGCAGGTTAACCTTATTGATTATATTTACGATACAAAAATCACGGCAGCCGACTGCGCCGTCAATCTTCAGTGCGTGCTTGCAGCAGGAAACACAAACAATCTTAATCCTGCGCTGCTTGTTGAAACGATAGAGAAAAATATCGGTGTAAGACACACGCAGATGCACATTATGCGTAAAAAGCTTATAACGGCAAACGGTAAAGTTTTTAAATAATTCAGGAGAAAATTATGGGTGATTTTCAGAAGCAGACGGTACAGTGGTTTCCGGGTCATATGGCAAAGACAAGACGACTTATCAAAGAAAGTCTTTCACGGGTTGACTGCGTTACCGAGGTGCTTGACGCAAGAATTCCGCTTGCAAGCCGCAATCCCGAAATCGGAGATATAACGGCAGGCAAGCCGAGAATAATTTTATTGAATAAGTGCGACCTTGCTGACGAAGCGGTTACTGCTCAGTGGATAAAATATTTCAAATCAACGGGAGCGGAGGCTATGCCTGTTGACTGCCGCTCTGGTAAGGGGCTTAACAGCTATCACGGAGTTGTGCGCAAGGTGCTTGCCGATAAAATCAAGGCTAATAATGACCGTGGCATGGTAGGCAAGGCTCTCAGAGTTATGGTTGTCGGTATTCCGAATACGGGCAAGTCATCGTTTATAAATAAGATGGCAGGCAGGGTGCGTGCAAAGGTTGCTGATCGACCCGGTGTTACAACAAGTAACCAATGGTTTAATATCGGAAACGGAATTGAACTGCTCGACACTCCCGGTGTTCTGTGGCCGAAGTTTGACGACCCTGTTGTCGGCGACAAGCTTGCTTTTATCGGTTCGGTCAAGGACGCTGTTCTGGACGTTGAAACAATGGCGGTGCGTCTGATTGACGTTCTGCGTGAGGGCTATCCCGACAGGCTTAAGGAACGCTACAAGATTGACGATTTTGACGATCTGCAGTCATGGGAAATTCTTGAGCTTATCGGCAGAAAAAGAGGTATGCTCATAAGCGGCGGTGAGGTCAACACAGAGCGCGCATCGGTTATGCTTCTTGACGAGTACCGTGGCGGAAAGCTCGGCAGAATTTCAATGGAATTTCCGCCGAAGAGTAATTGATAGATAAATCAAAATTTATCGGAGCGATTTATATGGCAAACTATGAATTTGGAATTATGAAGATAACTCCAAAAAAGAATTCCCGATATGATGTTTATGAACCGGAGAAGTACGATTGTATTTCTGTTCATGATGATTTTATTGATCCTTTGCTGGAAAAGCTGTCTGATGTTGATTGCTATTGGCATACATTGGAACAGCCTGAAAAAGGATTAGCTTATTGTGGTATAACTTTAATTCCGCCTTCTTCGATGGATAGGTTTGCGGAGATTCTTGAGAGAAATGCCGGTACAGAGAAACTGAAAAATCTGTTGTTAAAAGCAAAAGAAGAGGATAAGTTTGTTATTGCTTTTGGTATTTAAAATCTGTTAATGGAGTGATTATCAGAAGAAGTATGCTCATAAGCGGCGGAAAGCTCGGCAGAATTTCAATGGAATTTCCGCCGAAGAGTAATTAAAAGAATAATCGATCAGGGCTTGGAGGATTGAAAATGAAAAACCATTTAACGAAGAAATTTATATCTGTTGTTTTATGCGTATGCTTAAGTTTAAGCTGCTGCGTTTTTTCTTTTGCGGCGCAGACACCACTTAACGTGGGGGATTTTGTCGCTCCCGATTCAGGGGTGGATGTATCTTCGGAGCTTCAGAGGGTGATTGACGAGAATCCGAACAGAACACTGTTTTTCCCTGACGGAGAATATCTTGTTTCTGCTCCTTTGTATACTCCCGCAAATCCGAAGAAAAGTGTTGATTTACAGCTTTCAAACTACACAATTATTAAAGCAACTGATGATTTTTCAGGTGAAGCTGTTATTGCGCTCGGCGGAAAAGATCCTTTTAACGACATTAAAACTCCCGGCAGCAATTATTCGTTGACAGGTGGGATTATTGACTGTTCGGGTATAGCTGTGGGAGCTGCGATTCTGAGCGGACGGGAAACAAAGATTCAAAATACTTCAATTAAAAATGCAGTAACGGGAATATATATAGGCAATGGTGCAAACAACGGATCGTCTGATTCTGATATAAGAGATGTCAACATAACAGGTACAGAAAAGTCAAATTCTGTCGGAGTTCTTGTTGAAGGTCATGATAATACATTTACCAATATGCGTATTGGCGGAGTTCATACAGGATTTCATATCAAATCAGGCGGAAACTCTTTATATAATATTCACCCGCTGTTTTACGGCAGCTTTTCGGAATTCGATACAAGTATAGGCTTTTATGTTGAAGGCTCTAACAATACTCTTACATACTGTTATTCCGACCAGTTCTGTACAGCGTATCGTGTCAAAAACAAGAACACCTTTGATAACTGTTTCTGTATGTGGTGGACAAATGAGGGCGAGAAATGTACGGTTATTCAATCGGACGGAAAATTTGATTCCGTATTTACAAATCTTTCTGTTTCATTGCGTCACGATACAGATAACACTATGTTAAAGGGTACTGTTGTCGGAAAGGGAACAATTCAGAACCTTATGGCGGATGAATCAAGATTTAATCTTAATCGTTCTTATAAGATTTTTATGAGCAACTCTCCGATACATTTTATTAAAACGCTTTTTACAAAATTTATAAATATATTCAAAAACTTATACTATCTTATAGTATATGATCTTATCAAAGCAGGTATAGTATCTGCATAATTGTATTGATCACATAAGTATAATGTCATTCAAAATCCTTTCTCAGGGGGTGAGCTTATGTCACTGTTTGCAATAGGTGATACGCACCTGTCTTTCGGTGTTGACAAGCCGATGAATATTTTTCGTGGATGGGATAATTACGAAAAACGTCTTGAGGATAACTGGAATAAAATAGTTGAACCCGACGATACTGTTGTTATCGCAGGCGACATTTCGTGGGCAATGGATATAAACGATGCTCTTGAGGATTTTCGCTTTCTTGACCGTCTTAACGGCACTAAGATTATAATGAAAGGCAACCACGATTACTGGTGGGCGACAAAAAGTAAGACGGAAAAGTTCCTTGCCGACAACGGAATTGAGTCGGTGAAAATTCTTTTTAATAACGCTTACCGCGTCGGCGATTATACTGTCTGCGGAACAAGGGGCTGGTTCTTCGACTGTCCTAAGGATGCGGATAAAAAGGTTCTTCTGCGTGAGGCGGGACGGCTGAAGCTGTCACTTGAAGCCGCTGAAAAGCTCGGGGGAGAGCCGATAATTTTTCTTCACTATCCGCCTGTCAGTCTTACGCAGACCTGCGACGAAATATACAATGTTGTGATAGAATCGGGCGCAAAAATATGTTGTTATGGGCATTTGCACGGAGCTTCACTTAACTGGGCGTTCAACGGTGAGCGTGACGGAGTGAACTTTAAATTGATATCGGCGGATTATCTTGAATTTTGCCCGAAGCTGATTGTGAAATAAGGTGAGATTATGTGGCTTATACTTGCTGTTCTTTCCGCTGTCTTTGCGGCGCTGACATCAATTCTTGCAAAGGTCGGCATTGACGGTGTTGACTCAAATCTTGCAACGGCGATACGTACAATGGTTGTTGTCATTATGGCATGGGTGATGGTCTTTATCACGAGTGCGCAGAGCGGATTTTCTGAAATCAGCAGAAAAAGCTGGATATTTTTAATACTTTCAGGACTTGCGACAGGTGCATCATGGTTGTGCTATTACAAGGCGATTCAGCTCGGTGACGTGTCAAAGGTGGTGCCGATTGACAAGCTCAGCGTTATAATAACTCTTGTGCTTGCGTTTGTTTTTCTGCACGAAAAATTCACACCGAAATCGGCAATCGGATGCATACTTATCGGTGCAGGAACGCTGATAATGGTGTTATAAAGCCCTTTTTGTCAAAAAAAGATGAGAAATTATTGTTAATATTTTGAAAAAAATGAAAAAAACTATGGAAAAACCTGAAACTATCTGCTATAATACTGAGGTTAATAGGTATTTGTGGAAGTATGTTCCAGATTAAATACCAAACAGGAGGAAGTATTTAATGTTAAAATCAGCTAACAAGACAGAGACAAACATCTACACACTTGAAGTTGCAGTAAGTGCAGAGGACTTCAACAAGGCTATCGTTAAGGCTTACAACAAGCAGAAGGGCAAGATTCAGCTCCCCGGCTTCCGTAAGGGTAAGGCTCCTCTCGCTATGATTGAGAAGTTCTACGGCAAAGAAGTATTTTTTGAGGATGCACTCGACATCGTTTATCCCGAGGTTGTAGGCGCAGCTATTGAGGAAGCGGGTATTGAGCCTGTTGCAGCTCCTCATGATATCGACGTTAAGAAGATGGATAAGGAAACAGGCGTTGAGATGACAATGAAAATCACAGTTAAGCCTGAAATCACTATCGCAAACTACAAGGGCGTTGAGGCTGACAAGGGCGACGCAACAGTAACAGCGGACGATGTTAAGAAAGAGCTTGCATCAATGCAGGAGAGAAACTCTCGTACAGTAACTGTTGAGGACAGAAAGGCTAAGAAGAACGATATCGCAGTTATCGACTTTGAGGGCTTTGTTGACGGCGTTGCTTTTGAAGGCGGCAAGGGCGAAAACTATGAGCTCACACTTGGCTCAGGTCAGTTCATCCCCGGCTTCGAGGAGCAGATTGTCGGCCATAACACAGGCGACGAGTTCGACGTAAACGTAACATTCCCCACAGAGTATGCTGAAGAGCTTGCCGGCAAGGATGCTACATTCAAGTGCAAGCTTCACGAGTTAAAGGTTAAGGAGCTTCCGGCTCTTGACGATGAGTTCGCAAAGGACGTTGACGACGAAGTTGAGACACTTGCAGAGCTCAAGAAGAAGATTAAGGCTGACCTTGCTGAGAAGAAGGCAGAGGAAGTTAAGCGTAACTTTGAGAGCGCAGTTCTGGAGAAGGTTGTTGACCTTGTTGAGGGTGAGATTCCTGAGGTTATGTTTGACAACAAGCTTGAGGATGACCTCAAGAACTATGAGAATCAGCTTGCACAGCAGGGTATTCCTCTTGATATGTATCTCCAGTACATGGGTATGGATAAGGAAACGTTCAAGGAGAACCAGAAGCCCAATGCGGTTAAGCAGGTTAAGCTTCAGCTTGCAGTAGAAAAGATTGCAGAGCTTGAGAAGATTGAAGCAACTGACGAAGAGGCAGATGCTAAGATTGCTGAGATGGCAGAAATGTATCAGATGGAAGCAGACCAGATTAAGAAGTTTGTTGCTATTGAGGACGTTAAGAAGGATATCGTAGGCGAAAAGACAGTTAACTTCCTTGTTGACAACGCTAAGGCTATCGTTGCTGAGAAGCCGAAGAAGACTGCTAAGAAGGCAGCTAAGAAGGAAGAGGAAGCAACTGAGGCAGCTGCTGAATAATTTTACTTAAAAAGCCAATATTAAAGTGCGGATGGATGGCGGTTTGCCATTCATTTGCGCTATTTAGGAAAATTTAATCACGAACGGAGGATTATTTATGGCACTTGTACCTTATGTTATTGAACAGACTAACAGAGGCGAACGCTCATATGACATTTTCTCACGTCTTCTGAGCGACAGAATAATTGTACTTTCAGACGAGGTTAACGATGCAACCGCAAGTCTTGTTGTTGCACAGATGCTTTTCCTTGAGGGTCAGGATCCTGAGAAGGATATCAGCCTTTACATCAACAGCCCCGGCGGCTCAGTTACCGCAGGTATGGCTATCTATGATACAATGCAGTACATCAAGTGCGATGTTTCAACAATCTGCATGGGTATGGCTGCATCAATGGGTGCATTCCTTCTTTCTTCAGGTGCAAAGGGTAAGAGAATTGCTCTTCCCAACAGCGAAATCATGATTCATCAGCCTCTCGGCGGTGCTCAGGGTCAGGCAACTGAGATTGAAATCGCTGCACAGCACATCATCAGAACAAAGAAGAAACTCAATACTATCCTTGCTGAGAACACAGGCAAGACAGTTGAGCAGATTGCCGCTGACACAGACCGTGACAACTGGCTAACAGCTCAGGAGGCTATGGAGTACGGCCTTGTTGACAAGGTTCTCTACAAAAGATAATTCAGAGGTGTAACAATGCCAAGAGATGACGAGAGACGCGAAAAGAACGTCCGTTGTTCCTTTTGTCAGAAAACTCAGAGTGAGGTTGACAAAATAATTGCAGGACCGGGTGTGTATATCTGTAACGAGTGTATCGACCTTTGTCAGTCGATAATTGAAGAGGATATTGGCTTTAAAAAGAAGAAAAAGGCTAAGACAAATTTCACTCTTCCAACTCCTATGGAAATCAAGAAAGGTCTTGACGAGTATGTTATCGGTCAGGACGATGCAAAGATTGCTCTGAGCGTTGCGGTTTATAACCACTACAAGCGAGTATTCAAGTCGGATGAAAGCGACGTTGAAATTCAGAAGAGCAACATTCTTATGCTCGGACCGACAGGTGTAGGTAAAACTATGCTTGCCCAGACGCTTGCAAAGATAATTGATGTTCCGTTTGCAATTGCGGACGCAACCACTCTTACCGAAGCAGGCTACGTCGGCGAGGATGTCGAGAACATTCTGCTCCGACTTATTCAGGCGGCAGATTTCGATATTGAAAAAGCGGAAAAGGGTATTATTTATGTTGATGAAATTGATAAGATTGCCCGCAAGTCCGAGAATCCGTCTATCACACGTGACGTAAGCGGTGAGGGTGTTCAGCAGGCACTCCTCAAAATTGTTGAGGGTACTGTTGCAAATGTTCCTCCGCAGGGCGGAAGAAAGCATCCTCAGCAGGAGTGTATTCAGGTTAACACATCGAATATTCTCTTTATCTGCGGCGGTGCATTTGACGGAATCGAAAAGACAATTGAAAAGCGTATCGGCGGTTCTGCCCTCGGCTTCGGTGCCGATGTAAAGAATAAGGCTGAGTTCACAATTGAGAACGCTGTTTCAAAGGTTATTCCGCAGGATATCACAAAGTTCGGTATTATCCCCGAGCTTGTCGGCAGACTTCCGGTTATCACAACTCTTAAGGAGCTTGACGAGGAAGCGCTTATCAAGATTCTTACAGAGCCGAAGAATGCAATCACAAAGCAGTACAAGTCGCTTCTTAATATGGACGGTGTAAGCCTTGAGTTTACTCCCGAGGCACTTTCTGCTATTGCCAAGCTGACACTTGAAAAGAAAACAGGTGCGCGAGGACTGCGAGGCATTATGGAAGGCATTCTTATGCCGATAATGTATGCTGTTCCGAGCGACAAGACAATTCAGAGCGTACAGATAACAGACAAGTGTGTTACTGACAACGAGCCGCCGATTGTTGAATACAAGGGCGGCAAAAAGGCAAAAGCCGAAGCATAAAATTAACGCCATTCTGGTTTTCAGAGTGGCGTTTTTCTCATTCTTGTCATTCTGAACAAAGGAAGAATCTCGGCTTCATTCAATAAGAGATTCTTTATCGCACGTTCCTCAGAATGACAAATTATGCGAATGGCATGAGTAAATTACCTTCACAGGGTTTAAGATGAAACATTATTCCGCTTAAAAAACATAGCTGAAAACTGCATAAACAATATAATTATGCAGAAATATGTAAAAACGGTAAAAATAAATTGGAATTTAAGGTTTACTATTTTATTTATTTGTGTTATAATACCTTGACATTGTATAATGTTATAGTGCGGCTTAATAATGTTATTTTTTTAACATTTTCTTGAGAGCGACAGATTTTTCTGTCAGACTTGAAAGACTGTCGCTTGATATCACTTTGTTGTAAAGGAGGAAAACTCAATGCTCAAGAAAATCAGCAAAATCCCTTTCAAGGGAACACCCGAGCAGGAAGCACAGCTCAAGGCTGTAATTGAGGAATGCAAAGACAACAAGAGTATGCTTATGCATGTAATGCAGCAGGCACAGGCAATTTACGGTTACCTCCCCTTTGAGGTTCAGACAATGATTGCCGACGGTATGGATATTCCGCTTGAAAAAGTTTATGGCGTATCCACATTCTATGCTCAGTTTGCTCTTTCACCTAAGGGTCAGTACAATGTATCAGTTTGCCTTGGTACAGCTTGCTACGTTAAGGGCTCTCAGGATGTTCTCGACAAAATCTGCGAGAATCTCGGTGTAGGCGAAGGCGAGTGCACAGAGGATGGCGTATTTTCAATCGAGGCTTGCCGCTGCATCGGCGCATGCGGACTTGCACCGGTTATTACCGTAAATGATGAAGTTTACGGCAAGCTTACCGCTGACGATGTTGACGGTATTCTTGCAAAGTATAAGGCATAAGCTATGAGAGAGCTTTCTTTGAATGTTCTTGATATTGCTCAGAATTCCATTTCCGCCGACGCTTCACTTATTGAGATTGAAGTGCTCGAAAACACGGAAAGAAAAGAGCTTGTTATCGGTATTTACGATAACGGCAGAGGAATGACACCCGAGCAGGTACAGAATGTTCAGGATCCGTTCTTTACCACCCGCACAACACGTAAGGTCGGAATGGGAATTCCGCTTTTCAAGCTTGCCGCCGAACAGACAGGCGGAAGCCTTGAAATCACTTCCGAGGTCGGTGTAGGAACAAGAGTACGCACACTCTTCAAAACCGACAGCATTGACTTTACGCCGCTGGGTGATATGGACTCGACAATTATTATGCTTATTACAATGAATACCGACCGTGACTTTATTTACCGTTTCGGTATTGATGAAAATGAATTTACCCTCTCCACACAGGAGCTTAAAGGAATTCTCGGCGATGTACCGCTTTCCGAACCTTCTGTAACGCAGTGGATAAGGGAATATCTTTCAGAACAAACACAAAACATTCGTGGAGGTGTATGATAATGAAATCACTCGAAGAATTGATGGCTATCCGCGATAAGGCTAAGGCATCAATGACTGACCGTGAAGGCACAGGCGACGGCATCCGTGTTGTTGTCGGCATGGCTACCTGCGGTATCGCAGCAGGCGCACGCCCCGTTCTCAACGCATTTGTTGAGGAGGTTGCCAAGAGAAATCTCAAGAACGTTTCTGTTGCTCAGACAGGCTGCATAGGTATGTGCCAGTATGAGCCTATCGTTGAAGTATTTGAACCGGGCAAGGAGAAGGTTACTTATGTTAAAGTAACTGCTGAAAAGGTGTCCGAAATCGTTGCAAGCCACATCGTCAACGGCAATCCCGTTGTTGACTATACAGTTGGCGCAGTAGTTAAAGACTAAGGAGGAAAAACTATGTATCGTTCACACGTACTTGTCTGCGGCGGTACCGGCTGTACCTCCTCTCACAGTGCCGAGATCATTGCTGCTCTTGAGAGTGAACTCAAGGCAAAGGGTCTCGAAAATGAGATTAAGGTTGTTAAAACCGGTTGCTTCGGACTTTGCGCTTTAGGCCCGATTATGATTGTTTATCCCGAGGGATGCTTCTACAGCCAGGTTACTGTTGAAGACGTTCCCGAAATCGTTGAGGAGCATCTCCTCAAGGGTCGTATGGTTAAGCGTCTTCTTTATGATGAGACAGTCATGAAGGATGAAATCAAGCCCTTAAGCGAAACTAATTTCTACAAAAAGCAGAAGAGAATTGCTCTTCGTAACTGCGGTGTTATCGATCCCGAAAACATCGACGAATATATCGCAATGGATGGTTATCAGGCTCTTGCAAAGTGTCTTACAGAGCTCAAGCCTGAAGACGTTATCCAGATAGTTAAGGATTCAGGCCTTCGAGGCAGAGGCGGCGGCGGATTCCCCACAGGCCTTAAGTGGAGCTTCACCGCTAAGAACAATGCAGACCAGAAGTATGTTGTCTGCAACGCTGACGAAGGTGACCCGGGTGCATTCATGGACCGTTCAGTTCTTGAAGGTGATCCCCACTGTATCGTTGAAGCTATGACAATCTGCGGTTACGCAACAGGCGCAACTGAGGGTTATGTATACGTTCGTGCTGAGTACCCGATTGCTGTTTCACGTCTTCAGAAGGCTATCGAGCAGGCTCGTGAGTACGGTCTTCTCGGCAAGAACATCTTCAATTCAGGCTTTGACTTCGATCTTCATATCCGTCTTGGTGCAGGCGCATTCGTTTGCGGTGAAGAGACAGCTCTTATGACATCAATCGAAGGCAACCGCGGTGAGCCTCGTCCCCGTCCGCCGTATCCGGCAGTAAAGGGTCTTTTTGCTAAGCCGACAACAGAAAACAACGTTGAGACATTTGCTAACATTCCTCAGATTATTCTCAATGGTGCTGAGTTCTTCAACTCAATGGGTACTGAGAAGTCATCAGGTACAAAGGTATTTGCTCTCGGCGGTAAGATTAATAACACAGGCCTTGTTGAAATCCCCATGGGTACAACACTCCGCGAAATCATCGAGGACATCGGTGGCGGCGTTCCCAACGGAAAGAAGTTCAAGGCTGCTCAGACAGGCGGTCCTTCAGGCGGATGTATTCCTGCTTCACTTATGGACACACCTATCGACTATGACAACCTCACAGCTATCGGCTGTATGATGGGTTCAGGTGGACTTATCGTTATGGACGAAGACAACTGTATGGTTGATATCGCTAAGTTCTTCCTCAACTTCACCGTTGACGAGTCATGCGGTAAGTGTACTCCCTGCCGTATCGGTACTAAGAAGATGATGGAAATCCTCGATAAGATTACAAGCGGTAAGGGAACTCTTGAAGATCTTGACGAGCTTGAGAGACTTGCATATTACATCAAGGATAACTCACTTTGCGGTCTTGGTCAGACAGCTCCCAACCCGGTTCTTGCAACACTTCGCTTCTTCAAGGATGAGTACATTGCTCATGTTGTTGACAAGAAGTGCCCCGCAGGTGTATGTAAGGCTCTCCTTAACTTCTCTATCGATGCTGATAAGTGTAAGGGCTGTACTGCCTGTGCAAGAAAGTGCCCGGCAGGTGCTATCTCAGGTACTGTAAAGAATCCGCACGTTATCGACACAGACAAGTGCCTCAAGTGCGGCGTATGTATGGATACATGTAGATTTAATGCAATTTCAAAGAAGTAAGGAGCGTGTCATAATGGAAATGGTAAATATTAAAATTAACGGCATGCCCTTCAGCGTGCCCAACGGCATTTCAATTCTTGAGGCAGCTCGCTATGCAGGAATCGAAATTCCTACACTTTGCTTCCTTAAGGAAATTAACGAAATCGGCGCTTGCCGTATCTGCATGGTTGAGGTTAAGGGCGCAAGAAGCCTTGTTTCAGCCTGCGTATTCCCCGTAAATGAGGGTATGGAAATTTTCACAAACTCAAAGAGAGTTCGTGATTCAAGAAAAACAACACTTGAGCTTATCCTTTCAACTCATAACCGTAAGTGCCTTTCCTGCGTAAGAAGCGGCAACTGCGAGCTTCAGAAGCTCTGCAAGGAGTACGGTGTTGAGGATGAAGGCCGTTTCGACGGTGCAAAGCCGAACTATGCATATGACGATTCAATGGCTCATATGATTCGTGATAACAGCAAGTGTATTCTTTGCCGTCGCTGTGTAGCTGCTTGTAATAATCAGGCTATCTCAGTTATCGGCGCAAATGCCCGTGGCTTTGATACCTGCATCACTTCTCCCTTCGAGAGAAATATTCAGGAATACTCATGTATCTCCTGCGGTCAGTGTATTGTAAACTGCCCCACAGGTGCTCTTCGTGAGAAGGATGATACAGACAAGGTTCTTGCTGCTATCAATGATCCTGATAAGTATGTTGTTGTTCAGACAGCTCCTGCTGTTCGTGCTGCAATCGCTGAGGAATTCGGCAATCCTATCGGCACAAACGGCGAGGGCAAGATGGTTGCAGCTCTCCGTCGTCTCGGATTCGATAAGGTATTCGATACAAACTTCTCTGCTGACCTTACAATTATGGAAGAGTCAAACGAGCTTGTTGAGAGAATTACAAACGGCGGTACACTTCCGATGATCACATCATGCTCACCCGGATGGATTAAGTACTGTGAGTTCTACTATCCTGAGCAGCTTGATCACCTTTCAACATGCAAGTCACCTCAGCAGATGTTCGGCGCAACAATCAAGACATGGTATGCTGATAAGTTCGGCATTGATCCTGCTAAGATTGTTTCAGTCAGCGTTATGCCCTGTACTGCAAAGAAGTTCGAGGTTGGACGTGACGATCAGAGCGCTGCGGGTTATCCCGATGTTGATATTTCAATCACAACACGTGAGCTTGCAAGAATGATCAAGGGCGCAGGCATCAACTTCAATATGCTTCCCGATGAAGCATTTGACAGTCCTCTTGGTGAGGGTTCAGGTGCAGCTGTTATCTTCGGCGCAACAGGCGGTGTTATGGAGGCAGCTCTCCGTACAGCAGTTGAGAAGATTACAGGCAAGACTCTTGACAATGTTGAGTTTGCAGAAGTTCGTGGCATGGACGGCGTTAAGGAAGCAACTTACGCAGTAGGCGACCTCGAGGTTAAGGTTGCTGTCGTAAGCGGTACAGCTAACGCAAAGAAGATTATGGAGCAGGTTAAGAATGGTACAAGCGAGTATCAGTTCATTGAGATAATGGCTTGTCCCGGTGGTTGTATCAACGGCGGCGGTCAGCCCATTGTTGATGCAAATGTTCGTAACTTTGAAGACTTCAGAGCAAAGCGTGCATCTGTTCTTTACAATATTGATAAAGAAAACGCAAACCGTAAGTCACATGAGAACACAGCTATTAAGCGTGTTTATGAGGAGTTCTTCGGTGAACCCGGCAGCCATAAGGCTCACGAGATTCTTCATACAAGTTATGTAAAGCGCGGACTTTATAACAACTGATTATAAATAAAAATCCCCGGGTTCGCTCGGGGATTTTTTCATGGAGGTAAACAAATATGCTTAAGTTTGGCGTTATAGGGTCGGGCTGGATAGCAGAAGAGTTTATAAAAGGCACACAACTTGTTGTCGGAATGGAATTTTCGGCTATGTATTCGCGTACATATGAAAAAGGGAAAGCGTTTTCCGTTAAGTATGCCGATGTCCCGATTTTTACAGACTTAAACAAATTTGCTAAGTCTGATATAGACGCAGTTTACATTGCAAGCCCTAATTCCTTACATTATTCACAGAGTAAGCTGATGCTTGAAAACGGAAAGCACGTTTTGTGTGAGAAGCCGATAACAAATTCACCCGATGAATTCGTTGAACTCTCTGAGCTTGCGAAGAGCAAAAATCTTATCTATACAGAAGCGATTATGATGCTTCATCTTCCTGCGAAGAATGAATTAAAAAATGCGTTAAAAAAGATTGGAAAAATTTCGTCAGCTCACTTCGATTTTTCTCAGCTTTCTTCAAAATATCCTGCGCTGAAACGGGGAGAAAACCCGAACATTTTTAACCCGGAAATGAAGACGGGTTGCTTGCGTGATTTAGGTATCTATTGCTTCTATCCTGCGGTAGAGTATTTCGGAATTCCCGAAAGAGTTACAGCGACAGCGGGCTTTGTTGAAACAGGTGCAGACGGCTGGGGTACTGCAATTCTTGATTATGCGGATAAGCAGGTAACGCTTACATACTCTAAACTTGGACAGAGCTATCTCGGTTCGCAGATTTTAGGCGATGAGGGTACAATCACCATTGAATCAATCTCGAAGCTTTGCAATATAAATATTCATTATAAAGACGGGAGTTCAGAGAAAATATTTGGTGAAATTCCAAAGCACGAGCTTATGAGCTATGAAGCAAAAAGTTTTTATAATTACATAAAAAACTTTGATGAATTCAAGGAAGAATACTTTGAAAATAATTCAAAAATTCTTGCGGTTTCCAAGCTCATGTCTGAAGTGAAAAAACAATCACAAATTAAATAAAAAATTCAAAAAATTGCGGGAATCTTTTTTGTTTATTTCCGCAATTTTCTTTTGCTTTTGTATTGACTATTTTGCTAAAATGTGATAAATTAGTTGATGTGTATAAGTGTCTAAATGGGTATAGTGCGCCCTTTTGCAGACAACCACAATATCTTGTATTGCAGGATAATAACCTTACGGAGTGTGTCGCTTATGGCTGAAAAAAAGACAAATTCTGCGTCAGGCAGCAAGCTCAGACCTTTAGAGCTTTTGTACAGACCGGTATTTGATATTCATTTGAATATGGCGATTGACTATGAAACGTCAATGCGAATCAACGATCGTTCGCTTGGTGTTCTTCTTGAAAAAACTTTTATTCCCGTTGCGGAAAAGTCAAGCCAGGTTATTCAGCTCAATCTCTGGGCAGTCGAGGAAGCCTGTGAAGCGATGAAGCGATGTGAGGAACGAGAGGCTGATGTAAACAGTGTTATACTCTGGATTTCTGTCAAATCTCTTGCTAAAAAGAATTTTGTTGATAAGGTAATTAAAATTGCCGATAAATACGGAATTAACCACGACAGCTTCTGCTTCAATATAAACGAGAGTATTCTTGAGGCTGTTAAGGAACAGGTTATAGAAAGTATTACAAAGCTTCGTGAAAACGGTTTCAAGGTTTCAATTGATGACCTTGGTCTTGAATATACATCACTTTCAAACCTTACTCATTATGAAGTTGATTATATAGGCATTCATTCAAGCCTTGTTGACGGAATAATGACAAGTGAAAAAGTTCAGAATATGCTTCAGGGCATTATTGATTTCTGTAAGAAACTTGATACGCAGGTCAGAGTTGACGGCGTTGAATCAAAAGAAATGTTTGATTTACTTAATAAGATGGGTGTTGACCAGTTTACAGGACCTTATTTCGGAGAGCCCATGAAGGAAAAGCAAATCAGTTAAGGAGAGGATAAGCTTGGCAAAGAAGAATAAGAACGACCAGGCACCGAACGAGGAAGCTCTTCAGTATGACGACAGAATGAGTAAATACGGTGTTAAAACCGAGTCGAAAAAAGTTAAAAAGAGAGAGGCTCTCATAAGAATACTTGTTATTATACTTGTTATTCTTTTACTGTTCCTTTCAATTATGTTTGCTTGTTCATCATACATAAACAAGGCCGGTGACTTCACGGTTACTATGGATAAGGATGCTTTCAACATGGGTATCACCCTTTCGGAAACACCAGATTTCAAAAGACCTACAAGATTCCTTGCAGGTGAAAAGTGCGAGGATATGCGCGAATGTACGCTTGGATGGCTGCCCGAAGATATCGATGATATCAACGGTACACATAATCGTTCCAACGGACAGGAATTTCTTGCATATACATTCTATGTAAAGAATGCAGGCGAGGTTGACGTAGGTTATTATGCATCAATCAAAATTGATTCAGCCGCTCTCGGCGTTGACGATGCGATGCGTGTAATGGTATATCATAATGGCGAGCCTTCAATTTACGCAAAGCCGAAGAAGGGCACACAGAGCGTGCTTGAAGATAACGCAGGTTATTATGAAATAGATAAGAACTTCATTTCAGACGAAAAGGTTATGAGTCGTGAAGAGAAGTATTTCCCGGTTGGAGCAATTGACAAGTATACAGTTGTTATCTGGCTGGAAGGTTGGGATCCTGAATGTGTGGACGACATTCTTCAGGGAGAGGTTAAGCTTTCAATGAATTTCGCTGCTTACGAGCTCGATGGTAGTGACGGATCGGCTGCATAAAAGCAGAAATTCAGTTAAGCTTGATTTTTCAGAAGAATATCCGAAACATTTTGGATATATAAATCATTTTAACGTTTTCCCGTTTTAATGAAATCTATAAGGAGGTAAAGAAATGGAAAAGAAGAATCAGAAGAAAAGAGCAATATATGCTGCTATCGCAATGCTCCTTGTTTCAGCTATTGTAATGACAACAGCATCATTTGCTTGGTTCTCACTCGGAAGAAGCGCTCAGGTTGATAACCTTGATCTTAAGGTTACAAAAGAAGGCGAAGGTATAGCAATTTCTGCAAATGCATCAAAGTTTACAGATACAATTACTTTTGAAGAACTTCAGGGTACAGCATCTTCAGACTTTAAAGCAGTTTCTACAGAGTATAACTATTTCCCTGAGAGAATCAGCCCTTCATCATCAGAATTTACAACTAACTCTCTGCCCGCATTCTTCACAGGCGGCATTGATAAGGTTGCAAAGAAGATGTATGCTACTGCTTCAACATCTGCTGACGGTAAAACAATTTACGGTAAAGGCAATGATGAAGTCCCTTCAGGTGCAACAGCTGCAAGCTTCTACGCTTTTGACATCTTCATTAAGCTTGAAGGTAAGGATTCAGCTAAGATTAAGATGAGCAATTCTGCTATCAACGTTACAGCTGATCCCGACGAGTCAAGAGAAGAAGGCAATGCTGCTTTCTATGAAGCAACAGCTAAGGCTATGAGAATGGGTTTTGTTAACTGCGGTGTTACAACTTCAGAAAACCAGACTCCTTCAGGTACTGAGGCAACTATTTTCGGTATTGCAGAATCCGATGCTCGTAACACAAAGCCTGTTAAGGCTGCCGGCGAGTATGACGTTGCTGAAGGTGCAAGCACAGTTACAAGTCTTTCTACAAGCTATGCTTGCCAGGTTGACCAGGGTTCTGAGGATGTTACTCTTACTCTTTCCAGAGGTGTTAACCAGCTCAGAGTTTACATCTGGATGGAAGGTCAGGATGCTAACTGCACAAACGATCTTATGAGTGAGTACATATCAGCAAATATCGTTTTCACACTGGTTTAACCTAAATTATTTCTTTACTAATTATGTTTAATACTTCCGGGAAAGATTAAACGATTGGTAATGACCTTTTTAGGAAATTGCCTGCAAACAGGCCTGTAAAAAGTTTATTTTTCCCGGGAAGAAAAACATTTTTAGATTATCACTTGTGCGTTTGGCGGCGCGTTAACGGTCGCCAAAAAGCATAAAATCTTTATGGAGGTAAAGATAAATGAAAAAAACAATGAAAAAACGCGCATTCATTTCTGCAATTGCAATGCTTATCGTTTCTGCAATTGTTCTTACATCATCAACATTTGCATGGTTCTCAATGTCAAAAGAAGCTCAGGTTTCTTCAATGAACCTTAATATCACAACTGCTGATGGTATTTCAATTTCTGCAAACACAAAGAAGTTCGGTACAACAGTTACTGTTGACGACATTATTCCTACAGCTGACAATGCCGGCAAGGGTCTTGCAGCTGATGCAGATCATACAAATAACATTCCTGAGCTTCTCGCTCCTGCGTCCTCAAGACTTACACTTAGTGCATCTGATGGTTATCTTCCTGCGTTTTTCACAGGCTCAATAAGTGAAAATGGTTATTATGTTAATACAACAAAGGTTGCCAGCGATAAGGACGGTAAGTATGTTGTATTTGATCTTTTTGTTCAGGTTTCAGAGAACAATAAGGTCGTAAGTTTTAAGGGATCTTCAATTGAAAATACTGAAGAAAGTGTTCTTAAAGTTATGAGAATGGGTATCATTAACTGCGGATATGAAGAGTACCAGAATAGAGCAAATGTTAAGACAAAGACAACAAGCAATAGAAGTAATATTTCTCTTTGGGTTGTAGATGGAAATGCATCAGATAACACTCTCTACATCGACCACGCGGGTGATTTCGTCAAAGAAAGTGGTGGTGTATATACACAGTACGGTGTTGATCCCACATATGCAGCCAATGTATGCAAATCAGCTGATGCAGATGGTCTTACATTCACTGCAATGAAGGGCGTTAACCGCATAAGAATCTATCTTTGGGTAGAGGGTAATGATCCTGATTGTACAAATGATGTTGCCGGTAATAATTTTGACTTCAACCTTAAGCTCAGCATCGACTAATTATTACTTATTCCGTCACTGTACGGGTGACGCCTTAGGGCGTCACCCGAGTAATCCGGTTAAAGGCGATTTATAGGCACTTTTATAAGGTGCTTATAAATGACCTTTAAAAGGCTCAAATAAATCAGAGGTGAATGTTTTAATGAATGCAAAATTAAAAAATGCGATGGGGGTTATATCTGATATTTTGCTGGTAGTTATTATTGTTATAGCTATTGCAATTACTGTTATGACTTTCACATCAAAAAGCTCGGACAACAATGTGGGTAATATCCTCGGATATACACCTTTTTCAATTCAATCAAATTCAATGGCACCGACGTTTACAAGCGGTGACCTGATAATAGGTAAAGAAGTAACAAACGTTAATGAACTTAAGGTCGGAGATGTTATTACTTATTCAACAGTACTTGTTGACGGAACCGGCAGAAGCGTCAGAGGTAACAATACCCATAGAATTTATGATATTGAGCTCAATCCCGACGGTACGGTTTCGTGCTTTGAAACAAAGGGAGACGCAGGGGATATGACCGACGCAATGCGAGTCCTTCCCGATGAGGTTCTCGCTAAGCAGGTTAACTCAGGCATAAATGAAGACGGAACATATAAAAACGGCGTAACAATCAAAAGCCTCGGTTCGGCATTGAATTTCCTGCAGAGCCGTACAGGATTTATGGTATGTATTATTATTCCTCTTGCACTGTTCTTTATCTGGCAGATTTATAAGCTGATTGCTATGTTTATGGAAGTAAAGGCTGCTGATATTGACGAGGATACAAAACGACGTGCAGTAGAAGAGTATCTTGCTGAGCAGGCAAAAGCAAAAGAGGAATAAGAAAAGAAAAAGAACTCTGAAAACGCAGAGAATTCTTAACCAGAGAAATAAAAATGACATTCACATCTTAACACATAAATATGACCTAAATCAAAATTAAAGGGTGGCTGAAAATGGTAGTTACAAAATTCATTGCGGAGTTTTTAAATCAGTTCTTTATAAAAGGTGTCTGGGGTATATTTAAGGGTATTGGTCTTGGTATAGCTAATATCTTCAATATCCCTGAATATGTAAAAATATTCAAGTCATGGTCAGGCGATTTCAGCGCCGTTGACTGGATACTTGCAATTGTATCGGTTCTTGCAACAGTAGCAGTTCTTGCAGCAATTGTAATTATTCTTGTTGTTCTTATTAAAAAATACATCCGAGTACGTAAGACTCTTGTTGATCAGGAAGAGCTTCTTAACGAGGTTGGTAATCTTAACCGTGAAATTATCAAGCTTTCAAATGAGAAAGAAAAGATTCTTGCAATGAAGGTTTCACAGCTTGGACTTAAGCCCGGTGAAAGCCCGTATCTTGAAAATGAAGAAAACGGTGAGGAGCAGGAAGAAAAGAAAGACGGCGAGGTTGATAAGACCGCAGACGATTACAGCCGATTCTACAAATGTACTCAGGTTGACCTTGAACTTCCGAATTACGTTGCTCCTGATTTCGATAACGAGATTACACTTCCCGAGATCTGCGAAATGTTCCGTAACTATGCTTGCTCAAGACTTGGTCTTTTCTATGAGATAAAGATTATCCGTCTTTTCCTTTCGGCATTTGCTTCAACACGTCTTATTATCCTTCAGGGTATTTCAGGTACTGGTAAAACTTCGCTTGCTTATGCTTGGGGTAAATTCCTCCAGAACCCTGTTACAATTGCATCTGTTCAGCCTTCATGGCGTGACCGTACTGAAATCTTCGGTTACTTTAACGAATTCACAAAGCGTTTTAACGAAACTGAAGTTCTTAAGAAAATGTACGAAGCAACATTTAAAGAGGAAATCTATCTTACAGTTCTTGACGAGATGAATATTGCCCGTGTTGAGTATTACTTCGCTGAGCTTCTTTCAATCCTTGAAATGCCGTCAAGAGATGAGTGGGTTGTTTCGCTTGTTCCGAGCGTATGGCCTACAGACCCTGCACACGTTATCGACGGTAAGCTCAAGCTTCCTGAGAATATGTGGTACATCGGTACAATCAACAACGACGACTCTACGTTCGCTGTTTCCGATAAGGTTTACGACCGTGCTATTCCTATCGACCTTAACAGTAAGGGTAAGTTCTTTGAGGCTCCTTACACAGAGAACCTCGCCCTCAGCTACAAGCATCTTGAATCTATGTTCAGAGAGTGCCAGACAAAATACAAAGTATCTGATGAAAATCTTAAGAAAATTGAAGAGCTTGACGACTATGTTATTGAGCATTTCCGTCTTGCATTCGGTAACCGTATTGTTAAGCAGCTCAAGGAATTTGTTCCTGCATATGTCGGCTGCGGCGGTACAGAAATTGACGGTATCGACTTCGTTCTTGCAAAGAAAGTTTTCCGTAAGTTTGAAAGTCTGAACCTTTCATTTATCCGTGATGAAATCGACGGACTTGTTACATATCTTAATAAACACTTCGGTAAAGCTAACATGAACGAGTGTAAGGAATATCTTGAACTCCTCAAGAGACTTATGTAATTTACTTGAATCTATCAATGTCAAAAGGGGACATAGTACATGGAAAAATCATATCTTGAACTGTTTTTGGAGCACAAGGATAGTCTTGCTGCCCTTACCGAGGGTAATGTGTTCTATGATGCAATGGAAAATTGCATTGAAACAGGTGATAACAAATATTCTTTGTTTAACAGATATTTTGAAAAGAAAATCGACCTCAGATGGGTTGAGGAAATAGAAGCATGTATTATCCCCCTTGATAACATTATGCGTGTTCCGAGAAAGTTCATTGTTCAGGAGGAAGAAATTGTTCCGATTGAGCGTGCACGAAAGATTACAAATGAATCTATACGTCACCTTGCTCAGCACACAAATATGATTGCCAAGGTTGAGGGCGACGATGTTACTCCCAACCAGATACTCAATGTTTTCCGTGAGGAAAGCTTTGAGGTTTATGAAAACAGATTTGTTTTCACTTTGATGCAGAATCTTATCAGATTTATCGATATCAGATATAATGTAATTTTCAATGTATCCGATGACGATAACATGGCTTCACTTAAAACCGAAAGCTCATTTTATCGCGGACGTGAGAAAATTACATATAAGCTTGAGGTTTCAGCTCAGTCAGGCGGCGGTGAAACAGACGACACCGCAACCGGTCTTGACGGAGAAAACGCATCAGCATTTCAGAGAATTGAGCGTATTAAGAAGATTATCAATGAGTACGCACATTCTTCATTCATGAAGGAGCTTCAGAACTGCGTTCCTGTCCGTCCTCCTATTATGAGAACAAATGCTATTCAGAAGAATCCAAATTTCAGAGCTTGTCTTAAGCTATGGCAGTTTATTCAGTCATATACAGACCTTGGTTATGAGATTACCGTTAAGGAATCTAATGATATGGTCAGCGATGAGTACAGAAGACAGATCGGTCAGATGGCCGCTATCAATTATATGATGCTCAAAGCCAATACGATGTCAGAGGATGCAGTCGGCAAGCAGAAGCGCCGTAAGATTAAGCCAAAACTTCTTAAGAGACTTGCTGAGGAGCTTGTTCTTGACTACGATATGGAAGACGTTGAGATTCAGCGTGTTTTCGTTGATGAAATTAAGCGTGTAAGCAAGCGCAAGATGGAAGCAGAAAAGAAGATTCAGGAAGCAATCCAGCGTTCTCTTGATGCTGAGAATGCACGCAAGAAGGCTATTGAGGATAAAATTAAAGCTCAGATTGCTCATGAAAAAGAGATGGAGCGCAAGCGTATCGCAAGAGAAAAAGAGAGAGAACGTATTGCACTTCAGAAAGAGAAAGAGCGCATTGCAAAAGCAAAGGCGAAAGAGAAGGCAAGAATTGCAAAAGAGAAAGAAATGGCAAAGATTGCAAAACAGAAGGAAAGAGAAAAAGCAAGAATTGCCAAGGAGAAAGAAAAGCTCCGTCTTCAGAAAGAAAAAGAACGTGCCGAAAAGCTCAAAGCACGCGAAGAAGCACGTATTGCAAAGGAAAAGCAGCTTGAAGAAATGCGCATAGCAAAAGAAAAAGCTAAGAAGCAGGCAGAACTCGAGAAGCAGAGAGCTGCAAAGCAGGCTGCAATAGATAAAGAGAAAGCTGCAAAGGCTAAGGCGAAAGAGAAAGAGAAAGAGCGTCAGGCAAAGGCTCTTGCTGCCGAAAAAGCAAAAGCCAAGGCTGCGGCAGCAAAGCAGAAAGAGAAAGAAGCTATTATTAAGGCTCGTGAGGCACAGGCTGAAAAAGACCGCATAGCTAAGGCAAAGGCTAAGGAAAAAGAACGCCTTGCAAAAGAGAAAGCTAAAGAGCAGGAAAGAATAGCAAAAGAAAAAGCTGCTGAAAAAGCAAAGATAGAGAAGCAGAAAGCTGCTGAAAAGGAAAAAGCAAAAGCTGCTGCGGCAAAACAAAAAGAAAAAGAAGCTGTTCTGAAAGCTCGTGAAGCACAGGCTGAGAAAGAGCGAATAGCTAAAGAAAAGGCTAAGGAAAAGGAAGCCATAGCAAAGCAGAAGGCTGCTGAAAAAGCAAAGGCTGACAAGGAAAAAGCCAAGGCAAAAGAAAAAGAGCGCATTGCAAAGATGAAAGCGGCTCAGGCGGAAAAGGACCGAATAGCTAAAGAAAAAGCTAAGGAAAAAGAACGCATTGCCCGCGAGAAAATCAAAGAGCAGGAGCGCATTGCCCGTGAGAAGGCAAAGGAAAAAGAGCGTATAGCAAAAGAAAAAGCTAAAGCAAAAGCCAGGGAGCAGGAGCGAATAGCCCGCGAAAAGGCAAAGGCTAAGGAAAAGGCTCTTAAAGAGAAGACAGCAAAAGCTTCTAAGGAAGATTAAATTATTTGATTCGCCGACGTAAGTCGGTTAGTGGAGGTCTTGGAACATGAAAAAGAGGAGACTTGAAAGGGTTGCGGTGATGATCCTCAGCAGTGCTATGCTGATTTCATCAACCGGAATAATGTCATCACTGGCTGCAACTGTCAGTGAGTCTTCCTCTGCGCCTACAAGTGCGTTTTCTGAGTCTGTTTCCTCCACAACAGTAGCTCAGGAAGGCGGAGTTGTAGCAAAGAATGATGTTGTTGAAGAGGGCGGAGCCCTTGTTCAGAACGAAAAGGGTGACGGAAGTGTTGAGAATCCTTATCAGATTTCAAACGCAGAAGACTTCCTTAGAATGACCTCAAAAATCAATCTTACTACCGGCTCAGATAAATACTTTATTCTTACTTCAGATATTGACCTTTCTACAGTTACAGAAGAAAACTTTATAAAGAACGGCGGTTCACTTGTCGGTGTCAGCAAGAAGCTTGCGAAGAGCTCAGAAAATGTTTTCTTTAACCTTAACGGTAACGGACATAAAATCAAGGGTCTTAATGTAAATGTAACATCCTCATCTATTGTTTCGATTTTTGGTTTCGTTAATGACAAATCTACAATCAAGAACATAATTGTTGAGAAGCCGAGAATTACTTCAACGAGTGAAAATCTTGTTTCAGCTTCAACACTTGTATATGAAAACAAGGGTACAATCAACAATGTTCAGATTACATATCCTGTAATCACGCTTGCCAAGTCAAAGTCTGCTGCTTTCGTTGCTTCAGTAAATGATGGAACAATATCAAAAGTTACAGTAAAGGCTTCGCACACAAATGCAAGTGCAGCATCTGCTGACAATCACACAATATCTGCATTCGGTTCTGTTGGTGCTATTGCAGGCGTTAACCGCGGAAAAATTATTTCTTCATCTGCAATCAATATCGGTATGTTCATACCGACAGCGGCAGATTCTAAGACAGTTTACGGCGGCATTGCAGGTCGCAGCTCGGGCATCATCTCCGACTGTGTATCGACAGGTAATGTTTTCGGCGGAAAATCAACTGATATTGCATCAGGTATTGTTGGTAAGGCTGAGACAGGACTTAAATTAACAAACAACTATACACTTGTTACACTTTCAAATTCGGTGTCAGGTTATGCTGTAATCGGTACAGCTGGTACAGCCGATATGCTGACTGATTGTTACTGGTCAAGTGACGTAAGCCGCAGAAGTGTTCCGACAGCGGATTATGCAAATAATGAAAACAATCTTGCTGTAAGCTCATTCAAGGTTCTTCCTGCCGGAAAAACTCTGAAAATAGGAAAGTCCGATACTATGACAACATCATGGAGCAAGGCTGTATTTGAGCTTGACGGCGGATACAAAACAAAGAATGAAAATATTACTGCGAATGACAACGCAACTGAGATGACTGTCAAGAGCGGAAAGATTGATTCTGTAAATACAGTATCTTATGCTGCTAAGATTTCTCTTCCGGCTTCTGTCGGTTCGGGTGCTCCTGTCAAGCAGAATATGCGTATATATGTTCTTAATGTTCCTGCGGATACAAAGGGTAACGGAACAAAGGAGAATCCTCTCGAAATAAAAAATACAGCTGAATTTGGTTTCCTTGCTTATGCAACAGGCATACACTGCAAACTTGTGAATAATATAACAGCCACCAGCAAGGTGAATATGTTCAGAGGTTCAATTGACGGTTGCGGATATACTATCAGCACAAAGAGTCCTCTTTTCAACACCTTCAGCGGTAAAGCAGAGAATCTCAATATTATTGTAAACAAGGATATATCAAGAGCTGTATTCGGTAACGTAATCGGTGCTTCTATGAGCAATATCGGTGTAGTCTTGAAAGATGGTGTAAGCTTTAAGGCTGAAAGCTCAAATTCAGGTATCCTCGCTGATAAAATTATAGGCAAATCAGCATTTGACGATTGCCGAGTAAAGGGCAATATCGTTGTTACTTCGGATAAAATTACAAATATCGGCGGTTTTGCAGGTATTGCAGCAGGTGAAGGCTCAATATTTACAAACAGCGGTGCAGTAACAAACATCACATCAGCTGAAGGTGTAAAATACAAATCAGCGGTAAACTTTATCGGTACTGTTTCTGCTGATAAGAGTATATTTGAAAACTGTTATGCAGGCGGTGCAAACAAAGCCGGTTCATATATGTTTATCGGTACGGCAGATGTGAAGTCTATAGCTGTAAAGAATATCTGCGTTGATTACGGCGCTGATAAGTCGGCGGCAGCACTTCCTGTTGATTTCAATTCCTGCGGTGAAAAGATAGACAAGAATCAGTTTACAGAGTGGAAGTTTGACAATGGAAATACAGGCTTCTTTACAGGCAACGGAAGCAAGTTTGAAACAACTCTTCCGTCAGTAAAAGCTGTTAAGAATTCATCTGCGTCAGACTTAAGCCTTGCTTATGACAAGACAAAGATTTCTGCATCAGTTACTGTTGCGGATGGCAAAGCAGTTCTCAGCGTCAGCCGTTTAAACGGTGTTGTTACTGTCAAGGCGGTTCCTGTAACTGTTATCAATACAAAGACAGGTCTTTCAGCTGTTATATATGTATCAAACGGACTCGAAAAGGACGCAAAGGGCAACTGGATTGTTTCTTCTGCATTTGACCTTGCTTATATCGGAGAAAACATCGAAGAGATGAACAAGGCGAGCTTTGCGGTGAGCAAGAATATTGATATGTCGGTTGTCGATGGTTTTACACCGATTGGTTCAACGGGTACTGCATTCAGCGGAACCTTTGACGGAAACGGTCATACAATTTCAAATCTTAAGATAAACGGCACAGCAAAGACGGCTCTCTTCGGAACGCTTGCTGACGCAACCGTAAAGAATATTAAGCTTTCAAACGCTTCGGTTACTTCCGAAGGCGGATATGCGGCAGTTGTCGCAGGTCAGGCAACAGGAAAGACTGTTATCAGCGGAATTACTGTTGAAAAGTCAAACGTAAATGTCGCAGATAATTACTCAGCAATTATTGTTGCTTCGGTTGACAATGCATCGAATGTTAAAATTTCTGATATCAATGTTAAGAATTCAGCTGTTAAGTCAAGCGCAAACTATGCTGGTGCGGTTGCAGGTAAGATTACCGATAACTGCTCTGTAAACAATGTAACCGTTGACGGCTTCACGGCGGTTGGTTCAAACTTTATTTCAGGTATTGCAGGCCTTGCAACCGGTGAAAAGTCAATCAATATAAGCAATGTTAAGGTAAATGCATCTGATATCAGCGGTGTATCCGAGATTTCAGGTATTGCTTCGGGCATCGGTTCGGGCGCTGTTATTAAGAATACAGAGGTTAAGTCCTCAGGGCTTTATACCCTTTCAACCGATTCGTCATTTGTTGCCGGCGGTATTTCGGCTGTATTCGGTTCAGTAATTGAAAACGCTGTTGTTGATACAGCAAAAATTACAGCAGGTATTGCAGGCGGAATTGTCGGTAAGACTTCGGCTGATTGTGCACTTACAGTTAAGGGTGCAAAGGTTGTGTCAACTGATGTTTCTTCAGACGGTGCCAATACTGCTGCCGCAGGTATTCTTGCAGTACACAATACGAAGGGAAGCGCTGTAATTGAGAGTGGCTTCGTTGACGAAAAAACAAGTATAAACGGCGCAGCTGTGACAGCCGGAATTGTCGGTGATTGCTCAGGTGCTGACAGTATACTTAAAATAGAAGAAACAAAATCGTTTGCAGATGTAAATGGTTCGGAAACAGCAAATGCGGTTTCTGCCGCAGGTGGTCTCGGACGTATAGGCACATCAGCAATCAACAGCGTTTCAATCAACGGTGTTACAGTCGGCGGCTCGGTAAGCGGACTTAACACAGTCGGCGGAATTATAGGTCTTATCAAGAAGGGCGAGAGCTATAATTCAAAATCACCGGTTGTTTCAGCATCAATCGCTTTCTCCCGGCTCGAGGTGCTCAATCCTCAGACACAGGCAGGAATGATTGTCGGCGGTCTTGAATCTGACAAGGTTCTTGATTCAAAAATGCTCAATAAGGCATTTACAAATGTAATTGTTTCAACTTATTACGGTTCTGTCGGAGTTTACTCTCAGCAGAGCGAACTTGCAGGCGGAAATGTAATTGATATGGATAAGCCGAATGGCAATCCGATAGTTGCTTCTGTTTCAAAGATTTCAACATATGACGAAGTGCCTGTATCAATCAGCAATCTTCCGAACGTTGACGGCTTTGTATTTGATTCGACAACAGGTTGGATTTCAGAATCTGACGAAAGAATCGAAGTGGTATCTTCAACAGAGAATTCTGCTGTTCTTAAGGCAAAACACATGGCAGATATTTCAGTTGTTTCATATTATGTACTTGACAGTGATGCACAGGTAAGAGTTCCGGTTCACTTTGAAGTTTCTTCTGATATCAGAACACCTCTTAAGGGTAACGGCACAAAAGCAAGTCCGTACCTTGTTTCAAGCGCATATGACCTTGAAACAGTAGCTCAGTACAGTAGTGACAATGCATATTTTGTTCTTAGTGAGGATATTGTTCTTACTCCTGCTGATTTTGAGTTTGGTGGCGCATTCTACAATGTCGGAAACGGTTTCATTACAATCGGCAATGCAGAAAACGGCTTCAAGGGATCATTTAGCGGACTTTACAACGGAAAGATTCATTCAATCACAGGTCTTTCACTTGCAGGTAATGCTTTTGGCGGTCTCTTCGGTGCAACAGACGGTGCAGAGATTTCAGATATCGTAATTAACAAAGCTGATGTTTCGGGTCTCAATTACGCAGGTGTAATTGTAGGACACGCAAAGGATACTGTAATTAAGAACATTACAATCAATTCATCAGAGGTTAAGGCAACTGAATTTGGCGGATATGCAGGTTCTGTTGTCGGATATGCTGAGAATACGGAAATCGAGAATGTAAAGATTAACAGTTCTGCAATAAGGACAAATCTTGATGCAACCTCAGCTACTGTTGAGATTGCAGGCGGAATTGCAGGTGTATTCAACGGAACTGTTAAGAATATTGCAGTGAACAATTCAAGCGTCGAAGCAGGTACACTTGCAGGCGGAATTATCGGTGAAGTTCGTGGCGGCAAAGCTGTCATTAACGGTGTTTCAGTAAACGCTGATGTTACAGCGGATATAGCAGGCGGCGCAGTCGGAAGTGTTGATAACATTCTCAAGCTTAGTATTAACAAGTGTTACATAAGCGGCGAGGTTAACGGAACAGAGACTGCTGCGGGCTTGATAGGCTCAGTAAACGGTCAGACGGGTCTTGATAATGCTAAGGCTCCTGTCGCTGTTGATACAGTAATTACTTCAAAGATTTCCAAAGCGGAAACAAACGGTATTCTCTTTGGTGCTGTGTCTGAAAAGGTTGTATGTGATAAGAAGAATGTTAATACAAAAGTATTTAATGATATTTATTATTCTTCTTACCAAAACGATATGAGCCTGTTCGGAAATGATAAGATTAAGGCATATCAGTATGCGGATTACGATGCAACAGATCTCAACAATATAGTGTTTGTTGCGGACGGTGCTGAATACGATTCAATTGTTTGCGGTGCGGATGCGGTTGTACTTGATGCAGATTCGCTTAAGCTGAATGGTGTCAAGGGCGATTACAAGTCATTTACCGCAGCGGATAAAATCTTTAAGCTTGAAAATGTCAAGTCTGTTTCCGAAAATGCGTTAGTATATAATAGTGCAGATTCTTCTTTGAGGTTCAGCTCGGATAATGTAGACAATGCAACAGCTGTTCTTGAATATAATGACGGTCTTGAAATTGCAGTTGATGTAGTAAGAGGTGCAGATAATAAGCCGGAAGCTGCGGACACAACGGTTGTTACTGCAAAGATTAAGGATAAGACTGACGGTGCACTTAAAGATAAGCTTATCGGTGTTTCATTAAAGACTAAGGACAATGATAAAGTATATTCAGCAGACAGCTTTATAAAGGTTAACTCAAAGACGGTTGCCGCTGTTGCGGGAGCTGACAACGGAATTTATATCAGCGCTGTTCTTCCCCAGAACGTATCTTACAGCGTAACTGCTGTTGACGAAAACGGAAATGAGCTTAAAACCGTAAATGCAGGCAGCGAAGGTTACTTTGTTTCTGCTGAAAATGCTGAGTCAGCAGCTGTAACGATTACAGCTGAGAGCAATAGCGTATGGGGCTTGCACGCTGTTTGGGGTGCAATAGGTAAATAAACAAAGGGTTGATGTTGTGATGAAGAAAAAGTTTCAATTTTATAAAAACATAATATTAGTTGTGGCATCAGCCCTCACTCTTATAGCTGTTACATTTGCATGGTTCAGCACGTCAAATCTTAACGGCGTTTCAGGATTTAGGCACAACATCGGTGCAGACCTGATTGACGTAGACTTTTATGAAAAGACAGGCTCGGTTTATGAAAAGCTTGACGGCGATATAAGTCTTGAGGGTGCTGTAAGCGGTACTTTTTCTCAGTATAAAATGGTTGTAACAACACTTACTTCTGACAAGCTTAAGCTTTCGTTTGGCATTGATGATTTACCGGGAAATATGAATGCTGACCTTAAAAAAGCTGTTTGCATAAAGTATTCACTTTACTCTGCTACTAAGAACCAGAACGGAACATTTACTGAAGGTACATTGATTTCATCTTCCAACGATGCATATGTTCCTTTGTCTGAACTTTCAGACGGTGTAATTATCAATTCACTTTCGCTTGGTCAGTATCAAAGCACAGATATGGATTACTTTGTTGTATATTACGAAATAGGAATCGCAGAAGGTGCAAGCAACATCCAGGGTCAGTCATCTTCGCTTGGTAGTGTTCGCTTCAGCGCACAGGTTGCTTAGAACTTATGGAAAAAGCAAAAAAAATATTTACAAGGATAATGTCAGTTCTGTCTGTGCTGATATTCCTCTTCGGTTTGTTTATATTTGTTACTGTACTAAATGCTTCAGCAGGTAAGGTACCGAGCGTATTCGGATATAGTTTTCTACAGGTTCAGACAGGCAGTATGGAACCGGAGTATCCCGTCGGATCAATTGTTATTGCAAAAAAAATTGATACAAAAGAACTGAAAACAGGAGATGTAATCAGTTTTTATTCTACAGATAAAGAGATATCACAGAAAGTTGTTACTCACAGAATTACTGAAATTTCTTCTAATATGAAGGGCGTACCTACCTTTACTACTAAGGGTGATGCAAATACTATTGAGGACAGAGAGTCTGTAAGTTCAATAATGGTTATCGGAAAGGTTGTATACAGCATCGGTGCTGTCGGCGGTTCGGTAATCAGCGTTTTAAAGAATCCGAATGTTATTTTCTTTTTTATTGTTCTTCCGTTGATTTTTATAACTTTTGGTGAAGCAGTCAACCTTGTTACGCTGGTTGTAAACAGTAAAGAGGAAAAGAAAGAAGAAGAAAATGAACGACCTGAAAAAACAGAAGATTAACGCATTACTGACAGCTGTAATAATTTTCGTTTCGGTTATTTGTGTCGGTGTTGTATATGCGCCAAAGCTCATGGGTTATCAGTCCTACTCGATTGAAACCGGAAGCATGGAGCCGACAATACCGCGCGGCAGTATGGTTTATGTTAAACCGATATCCGACCCTTCGGAATACTGCGTTGATGATGTTGTTACATTTTCTGCTAATGATGAACAGGGTAGTTTTACACATAGAATTGTCAGGATAGACAGCGAGAAAAGAACCTTTGAAACTCAGGGTGATGCAAACGCTGACATTGACATATCACCGACTCCCTTTGAATTTGCTGTCGGTAAGGTTCAGTTTGCAATCCCATTGCTCGGATTTATTGCGGGTTTTCTCAGAAAAACAGTTATCAAAATAGCGGTTGCCGTTATTTATATTGCGTGGGCAGCCATAGAAATAGAAGTATTTATCGCGGAAAGGAAGAAGAGAGATGAGTAAAAGAGTAATTTTACTGATTGCATCACTTGCGGCTGTTATCGGTCTTATGACTTCAAGCAGTTCTTATGCATGGTTCTCGACTACAACAAGTAAAAAACAGAGCATTTCTGTTGCTGCTGTCAGCAGTGTCCATTCCGCATACCTTGCAGATATCGAAGCTCCCTATCACACAATTATTATGCAGGGAGATAACCTTGTAAATCTTGACGGAAAGCCGGCAATGCTTCAGATTGAGAACAAGTCAACAACAGACACTCAGCTCAGAATTTCTATTGAGTACACAAGTTATCGCACAGGCGTAGCTCAGACGAAGATTTATTCTGCAAGCGATGAAGATGATATTGTTGTTGATTTTGCACCGAATACATGGGCAAAGAATATAAACGGCGGCGGAATCTGTTATTTCTACTATATGGGTAGCGAGTACAAAACTGAAGATGTAAGCGGAATTGATAATGTTCCCGCTATTGCGCCGACAGTTAATACAATCCCTGCTATTTCAAGTATTTATTATAAGAATGACGTTTCATCTGCTTATTCAGGTAAGCCCGTAAATGTTAAGGTTGTTTTTGAATCAAAGCAGGCTGAGAATATTACATGGACTTCAATTGATTCTTACGATGTAAATGGCATTAACAAATAAGGTGCGGTAATGGCGAAAATTAAAGTCAGAAATATTTTGTTTAATATTCTTGCGATTATAACGGTTATTGCCGTTCTGTTTGTCGGATTCAATCTGATAACAGGAACAAAGGGCTATGCCGTCACAAGCAACAGTATGGCGGACAGCTTTAATCGCGGAGATATAGTTTTTTCGCGGAAAGTTGATTTTAACGAGCTGAAAAAAGGCGACGTGATAACGGTTCGAGTGAACGAATCGGGATATTTTACCCATAGAATTGTTGATATTGATTCTGAAAAAAGAACGGTAACAACAAAGGGTGATGCAAACAATTCTGTTGACCCCATGCCGGCTGAGGCTGAGAAAATTGCAGGACGTATGGTTTATAGCATACCTTTTCTCGGATATATTTCTATCGTGCTTGGCAACAGCTCACACACAAATATTTTATTGATTATTCAGATTGTTACAGCGGCGTTACTGATTGCCGCAAATACAATTGTTTCAAAAAAACAGAAAATGAGAGGTGACAACAATGAATAAGGTTAAGAGAATATCTGCTTTGGTTATGGCTTTTATGCTCGTGCTTTGTATCGGATATTTTTCTGCAATGTCACCAACATCAGCGTGGTTCTATGACAGCGGTGTTATCGACAGCGGCAACAGCTTCATCTTTGGTGATTTGTCTGTTAATACCAAGTTCGTTTCTAAAAACAATGTGGTTTTTGACGGTGCAACAAAATTTAATGACCCAGATGAAAAGCTGTTTGACGATGTGATTAACGTCAATGAGATTCACGTTACAAATCAGGGTACGATTCCCGCAAGACTTTATGCGGGTGTTGCAAACATCGGAAACATGAAGGGTCTTCGCTGGTTTATGTATACTGACAAGATGCTTGTTGATTCAAGCGTTAAAAAGACTATTGAATCTGTTCTTCCCGAGCTTACCGATGAAGCTCTCAGCGTTTATAACGTAGGTGCTGACGGAAACAGCGGCAGCTATATTCTTATCAATCCGGGCGAAACACTTGTTGTCAAGATTGCAACATGGATTGACTATGACTCAGTAAGCAAAGCTTTGTCAGGCGGCTTTGGCATTGAAAATTGCGACGTTCAGATGACCTTGTTTGCAACTCAGGACGTAGACGGAGCAGTACAGAGATAAAAGTGAGGTGGCAGAGAATGTTAAAAAAATTGAACAGACGCGCATTTGTTATCATTGTAGCTGTTGTTGCAGTTATTGCTATAGTCGGCACTTCGCTGGCATGGTTTACAACAAGCAGTTCAATGGTGCAGAAATTCAACATTTTCGGTTTTGACGTTTCTGCCAATGTGTATTTTGATAATGACGGAAAGAAAATCAGCGCAAACAGTTACAAGGATGAAAATGGTCTTTATCTTGTAAGCACGGATAAAAATGCTTCAAACTATATCGGAAAGCTTCGCGTTAATGTTAACCACTCGGGCGGTAACGCATTAGTCAGAGTTAAGATGAACTATGAACTTGCTGCTGACGGTGCGGGCACACAGTACAATGTTTCTGTTCCCTTTAAATTTGACAGCAAGTGGTTTGATAACCGTACAGCAGATTACTGTGTTTATTACATGGGCGACGGTTCGGGCAAAGCTGATTTTACAAAGACAGAGCTTATTAAAGGCTTTGATGAAGCCAACTTCGATACAGCGGGATTTGTTGAAAGCACAAGTATAAAGCTTTTGGTTCAGGTTGATGCTGTTCAGGTTAATCGCTATCCCCAGATGTGGAATATTGATACCTTACCATGGAAATGATAGAAGCTGATATTTATGTCTGATAAGAAAAAAAGGCCTGCGGCGGTAAAAACTGCCGCAGGCAAAACTAATTCAAAACAGAATACAAAGAAAAGCAAGGCTGATGCTGAGAGATACGCTAAAAAACTGATTGAGAATAAGCAGAAGGAACAGCTTCTGCGTCAGAAAAAGAGCGAAGAAATCAAAAAGAAACGTGCGCAGCAAAGTGAACAGCAGAAAAAAGCTGAGCTAAAAGAGCAGAAAAAAATTCAGAAGAAAAATGAACTGATTGAATGGCGTGAGCGTAGTGCTGTACGCCTGAAAAGTTTTCGGAAAAAGTTTAAGTATTACACAAGTAAAAAGTTTCTCGGTTCATTTAATTACGGACGAATTTTTCTGTTTATAGTAGTTCCGCTTGTGTTAATTATTCTTGGATTTGTCAACCTGTTTAAGACGGTTCCGTTCAATGTACCGTCTGAAATCAGAAGCTACGAATACAAGGGCAGACTTGAAGATGAGACAGCACTTTGCGAAAATGTTTTTAAAGCTCAGCAGGAGGATTACCTGAATGAGCTTGAAATCAGAGGAAGCAGAAAATTTGATTTTTATATCAATCCTGTTATAAAGGTTGAGGATGATGGCTATACTCACAATCTTTGCTTCGGTAACCCCGAGGGAAATGACTGTGTATTGATAGCAACAATTTTTGACAGCGAGGGAGAGGTAATTTACCGTTCGCTCGGTCTTGTTGACGGAACGGAAATAAATGATGCGAAGATGTTTGAAAGTTTGAAATACGGCATACATAATGTTAAGGTTGCGGTCAATGTGTATGACAAAAAAACAAATGAAAAAATCGGGACTAAGTATGCTGAAATTAAGCTTGCAGTTGGTGTAGACGGCGATGAAAAATAAAAAAATCGACATTAAAATAGTGATAATTATTTTACTTGCGCTTATTACGATTGTGATTTCGGTGATAGCTGTTACAGGTAAAGCTCCGCTTATCAGACTGTCGATGACAAAGAGCGGTACGGTGTGCGACGGTGTTCTGCCGCAGGTTGAGGAGCATATTTCCGATGTTCCCGACGGTGAGGTGCGTTATCTTATCAATAAGCATATGTTTTTTGACGATTCATATGCCCAGGGCTCGGTTATGCTCGAAAACCCCGAAAGCTGTCAGTACGATCTGAAATTTTGCATTTATAACGCGGACGGCGAGATGATTTATGTATCGCCCGTGATAAAACCGGGACAGTACCTTGAAAAGGATAAGCTGTCAGCCTTTGTCAGAGCAGGCGAGTATGAGTGCTCGTATTCGGCTCAGGCGTATCAGAGCGAGAAGCTTATGGGTCAGGTCACAGGACTTGTTACTGTGACAGTAGGATAAAAAAAGACGGGGAGCAGTTAAGCTTCCCGTCTTAGTTATCAGTATTTAATCAGTCAGCGATGATTTCGCCCATCATGCCGGGCTTTGCAAATGCTGCGTTTGACTCGTCTGTGTCAATGTGCATTGCAAGGGCATACTTGGGGCTTACTCTTACGATAACGTCACCGAATACGAGTGAACGTCCGTCGCTCTCAACCTTAACACTTACAATCTGCTTGTCCTTGATGCCGAACTTTTCTGCATCCTCGGGAGTTGCGTGGATGTGACGCTTTGCAACGATAACGCCTTCGCTGAGCTCAACCTCACCCTTAGGACCTACAAGCTTGCAAGCACCGCTGCCTGCGATATCGCCTGACTCACGGCAGGGAGCAACAACGCCGATTGAACGAGCGTCAGAAGCTGAAAGCTCAACCTGTGTCTCGGGACGAACGGGTCCGAGAATAGAAACAGCAGGGAAACTGCCCTTAGCACCGATAACCTGAACGCGCTCTTCGCAAGCGAACTGACCGGGCTGAGAAAGATCCTTTTTCTTTGTAAGCTCGTAACCTTCACCGAAGAGAGTTTCAAGAACTTCCTGAGTAACGTGAAGATGACGTGCAGATGTTTCAACTAAAACCATGTTTGCCATTTTTTATACCTCCATATGTTTTTTACCATAAGATTATAAGTCAAAACAGTTCAAAAATCAATACTTTAGGTTAAATGTATTGATTTTATTTATGAAATGGTTTATATTATCTGTATGTAACTTAAAAAGGGTGTAACGATGAAAAAAACTTTTAACAAGATTCCCGTTTTGCCGAGGTTTGACCGATATGCGTGGTGGATTTGCCGCGGCCTTCTTTTTATATGGGGCTCGGTGATGCTGTTTTCGGGATACACAACCGAATTTCTTGAAGCTATTTTCGCCATCATTTTCACACATCTGTGGGATTTGTTTCAATGGCTCGGCGGCAAGACGTTTATCACTTTAGTGCCGTACAGAATTCAGACGATGCTTAATCTGTTTATCTGCTTCGGAGTGGTTGTCGGCTCGACTGTCAACAAGTTTACAACATTTGAATATATCGACATTCCCGAGCATTTTATGGCAGGATTTATCGCAACGGCAGGAAGCTATGACCTTGCAATTATTATTCAGGGCAAAAGACCTAAGGATAAGGTGCTCAGTCCTGCGCTTGCGGCGATGTTTGCGCTTGCGTTCGGAGTAATGCTTCTTGTCGGTTGGGAATTCTATGAGTTCACAATGGACAGACTTTACGGGCTTAATCTTCAGCGTTCTGCGTTCAATACAGAGGCTGGTCTTATTGACACAATGATTGACCTGATTGTCGGAGCGGCAGGATCACTTACAGGTATGTTTATAACTGCATTTTCAAAGGCAGGCTTCTTTAAGAAAGGACGGAGAAAAAAGTGAGCGGAAAGGCTACAAGAATAATTGCACTTGTACTTGCGGGGCTGATTGCTCTTACGGGTGTTTTTGGTGTTATCAGCAGCTTTTTACATTGATTGAAACTAAAATAAATGGTATAATCAAGGCAGGTGAGAGTAATGGGAAAAACAGCAAAAAGAATCTTCGCTTTATTTTTAGCGATTGCAATGTGTCTGAGCTTTGCAACCGCAGCGTCAGCATACGTTGACAATTTCCCGAATACTCATCGAAATACCGGACATCATATTGCCGACCTTATTGCCGTTGCAAGAACTCAGCTTGGATATACTGAGCTGAACACATCAACGGGCTTGCCGCTCAGTTCGTCTCAGGACGGCGGATATACAAAGTACGGCGCGTCCTTTGGCGATTCAACAGGTGCGTGGTGTGCATACTTTGTTTCATGGTGCGCTACTCAGGCGGCAATTCCCACGTCAATTGTTCCGCGTCTCGGCAACTGTGCCGCGACAGTCAGATGGTATAAGGCTCACTCAACCTTCTATACACCCGAAACAGGATATATCCCCAAGACCGGAGATATTGTTTTCTTTAACTGGGCAGGCGGAGAAACCGCAAAGCACATAGGAATTATTACAGGTGTTTCGGGCAAGAACATATATACGATTGAGGGAAATACTGACAGCTCATACGGATACCGCTGTGCAGGTAAAACAAGAGACAGAACGGCGAAGTACATTGTCGGCTACGGTGTACCCGCATATAATGACGCAAGCACCTATGTCGGTTCTTACTCATTTGCATCATCTCTTTCATCTTCTTCGGGTTCACGCTCACAGTCGATTGCTTACAGCACATCAAAGCTCTCGGTCGTTACAACGAGTGCAACTGACATAACAAGCACAAATGCCGTGCTGAACGGTTCGATTGAAAATTCGGGCAGACTGCACGCTGTTTCCGCAGGCTTTCTTTTCGGTAAGGACAGCCTTGCAATGACAAAATATCCTGTTGCTTCATCTACAAGAAGCAGTCATATAGACCTGATAATGGATGTTGCAGAGAAAACAAAAGCTCAGCTTACTCCTAACACAACCTACTATTATCAGAGCTATGTAACCATTGACGGCAGAGATTATCTCGGCCCGACATATGCCGTTGTTACTGTCAACGATAAGCCTCAGCAGCTTGTGCTGAGTGAAAATAATATCAACGTCGGCGTCGGTCAGACGGTTGAGGTTATGGCGGCTCAGCTACCGATAGGCTCAACGGATAAGGGAATCACGTGGTCATCCGCTGACGAAAAGATTGCAACTGTTTCCGACGGCGTTATAAAAGGTGAGGGCTACGGTAAGGTTATCATAACCGCACGTACTAATTACGGTGACAAAACAAGTCAATGTGTTGCTAATGTTCTTATTTCGTCACCACAGAACGTGACACTTGAAAATGTTTCTCCGAACAAAATCAACATCAGCTGGGATGCCGTTGATGGCGCAAAGGGTTATGTGATTTACAGAACATCGCTTGCCGATAAAAAGTTTGAGGAATACGCAAAGCTCGGCTCGGGCAAAACAAGCTTTGAGGACAACGATGTTGAACCCGGAATGAGATATTATTATCAGATGCGTACTCTCGCTAAAAGTGATGAGTATGACAGCGATCTGAGTGAGGTATGTTATACAACAGCAAGGCTTTCCGCTCCGCAAAACCTGTCTGTTACAAATTTCGTTGCATCCTCTGTCAGAGTGACGTGGGACGCTTCAGACGGCGCAAAGGGCTACACGGTTTACCGTGCAGGCAAGGCTGACGGCTTATATTCGGTTGTCGGTTCGGTAAAAACAACTGAGTTTATTGACACGACTGCCGTTGAAGGGTACGAGTATTTTTACAAAGTGGTTGCCGAAAACGGAAATACAAAAATAATCAGCGATTATTCGCAGACAATGTCAATTATAGCCGATGAGATAATATGCAGTGTGCTTGATATTCCAATCGGAGAAAAGATTGAACCTGTTCTTGTGTTCAGTATGTATGTTGAAAAAGATTTAATATAAAACAGATGCGATCAGTTTTTAGCTGACCGCATCTTCGTTATTTAAAAGTATAATATTTTTGCACCTGTTATTTGAGCAAATCATTTATCTGATCTTCATAGAAACTGTCGGGATGCTTCTTGACAACATATGCGTGATTGCCTTCGCCGACGGTAAAATTGTTTGTACCTGTTTCGGGGTCAGCTGTTGCCTTGCCGCAGACTTTTTCATAGCCTGCTTTTTCTTCATCATTGATTATTGCAAGTAATACGAGCATCGGATCCCACGAAAAACGTCCGTTCGGAGAGCCATGAGCATCAAAGGCGATTTTAAGAAGATCATCGTTGTCGAGCTTGTTGGCTGTAACAACAGTGCTTCCTATTTCCCATCCGAGAAGAGTAACCGGTACGGGTGAATTTTCAAATATGTAGTGTGCTGCCTGACAGGCGGCAGGATATTTACTCAGATTGTACTCTCTGCCGTTAGGTTGATCCCATTTGCCGCCCATAATCCATATTTTTCCGACTTTCTGTTTTACAAGCTCCATACCGCTCAGAGGAGAAATATCATCGGGCTTGCTTTCGAGAAGCTGATGAATAATCTGCGGAAATCCGATTTCGGTAATGTCAGCTTTGCCGTCGATTTCCGCAAGAACTTTTCTGTAAAGACGATAAGCTTCTTCGCAGTCATCGTTTTCAACGTCGTGGGGATATTTGTCAAGGGTGTGCTGATATGTGCAGTTGCGGTCATCCTGATTGAATGTACGGTCAAGACCTATCGGCACATCAACGCCGTCATTTTTCATAAACGCATTCAGCGAGGACGCGGTTTTATCCATAACAGCGTCAGCGCATACACACTTAAGCTCAATGGCACCTGCTTTATGAGCGCGGCAGAGAAGTCTCAGAGCGGCAATATCGTCGCAGTCTGTCCACCAGTCTGTGCCGTGAAGTATTTTTACAGGCTCTCTTTCTTCTGCTAATTTATTGAAAAGATTCATATAATCACCTCAGCTTTAATGTACCATATTCTCAATCTTATTTCAACCCCACAAAAGAGTAATTTGTTTTTTGGTGAAAAAATATATTGTTTAATTTTTGTTTATATTGTATAATATAGTTTACATAAAATAAAAGGAGGAACAATTATGAAAAAGACAATCAATAAAGTTATTTCACTTGTCCTTTGTCTTGCAATGATTTTCTCAATCGGAAGCACAGGTGTCTTTGCGGCTGAGGAAAAGGTTGAGACAACAATTCCTGCTGTCAACACCGATCAGCTTTATGACGCGGCTGTTGATATGACTGCAAATACAATTAAAACGGTTGCAGGACTTTTTGAAGGAATGGCTCCCCTGAATTCATGGGATAACCTTCTTGACAATGTTATGAAGGTGCTTTACAACACCCTTAACGTACTTGTTGAGGTGCTTGTAAGATCAATCTGCTACGTTTATCCTGACCCCGATTACTGGAAAGATATCAGCGAGGACACAGGCGCAGATGTTCTTAAGGGCGATACAGTTTACCGTACAACACCTGCCGCAGGTGCAAAGTGGAGCCTCGGTTATTCAAGCAGAAGTGTAATTCCCGAGGATTTTGAAGCAGGTAAGTACTACCTCGGCAGAGATCTCCTTAATAAAAAGGCACAGGGCATTTATGACGATATGCGTATTCGTGTTGCAGTAATTGACGACAACAGCGGTGACGGTGCTATCGTTTTCGGTGCGCTTGACTGTCTTGGTATTACATCAACTGATACACGTGCCATCCGTGCAGCGGTTCTTGATTTCTGTAAGCAGCAGGGTATTAAGGTTCAGACTGTTGATATCTGCGCAACACACTGTCATTCAGCACTTGATACACAGGGTGTTAGCACACAGTTTTTCTACAAGCTTTTTGCAAATGCATTCAACAATGCTCTTAAGATTTTCCCCGAGCTTCCCGGTCTTGAGCCGGCAACAGAGTTCAAGGAATACTTCGTTGAACAGTCAATTATTGCCTGCAAGGAAGCGTTCGCAGACGTTGAGGACGGCAGACTGTTCTATGATGTAATCGACTCAAGCGAATATGTTAAGGACAAGAGAGATCTTGTTTCAAAAGAGGATCTTCCTCCTATCGTTGCGCTTAAGTTTGTTCCGGACAGCGGCAGTGAAGAAACATATATTGCAAATGTTACCTGCCATCCTACATCAAACAGCGCAAGCCACGAGTATGTAAACTCTGACTATCCTTACTATACAGATCAGTACATCAAGGAAAAGACAGGCGGAAATCTTGTTCTCTGCCAGGGTTCACTTGGTCAGATTTCAAGAGATATTGTTGTTGACGAAACAGGTCTGACAGAGTTTGAGTCGTGGGGCGCAGCGGCAAAGACACTCGGCTACCGTTTTGGTGAGGACATCATATCAGCCGAATACAAGAACGAGCTTGCTCCTATTATCAATATTACGCACAAGGAGATTATCAACAAGCCTGAAAACAGCATTCTTGCTCTTGCTTGCAAGGTTAAGCTTGTAAATAATCCTGTTTATTACACAGAGGACGGTCCTGCAATTTCTTCCGAAATCGGTTATCTCGAACTCGGTCATGAAATCGGCTTTGCAATGTTCCCCGGTGAGCTTTATCCCGAAACATTCTGGGGTGAAGAAATAACAGGCGGCGCAAACTGGGACGGCAAGGAGTGGACATATCCCTCAATGCACAACTCAGTTAAGGATGTAGATGTTTACTGCATCAGCCTTTGTGACGATGCAACAGGCTACGTTGTTCCCGATAACTACTTTGCATTTATGGGACACATCATCGGCGAGGAAATCGCAGACGAAATACTTTCAGTCGGTAAGCATCAGGCTTCATTCCTCCTTGGCGAGTATACAGCTCTTATTGATGAGTTTGTAAAATAAAACATATAAAACAGCAACTCCGAGCTTTCAGATGGAAGCCCGGAGTTTTTTTGTCAGATATTCTGATTATGCATCTTAATCGGTTTTGACGGTACACCGACCGCTGTGCAGTCGGGCGGAAGATTGCGTACTACAACTGAGCCTGCGCCCACAATAGTTCCGCTTCCTACCGACAGACCCTGTATAACCTGAGAGCCTGTGCCAAGCTCACAGCCGTTGCCGATTTTGGTACTGCCCGAAAGGTTTGAACCCGGGTACATCGTGACGTAATCACCTATCTGCGCATCGTGTCCGACAGTTGCGTTGCCGCCGATATAAACGTGATTGCCGATTTTAATATCAAGTGTGATGTAGGTGTTTCCGCAGATGATACATCCCTCACCGATTTCAATTCGCTCAGTATTGCATGTTGAAGCGGGGTCAATCAAGGTTGCAAATTTTACATCTGCAATACTCTTGATTTTTTCAACAACAATCTTTCGGATTCTTGCACTTCCGATAGCACAGATATAGTATGCATCGGGATAATTTTTAGCGGCGGCAGTAGTTCCGATAACCTTGTAGCCGTCGATTGTACGACCCTGTACCTGAATATTGTCATCCATAAAGCCGAGAATGTTCCATTCGGGGCTGATTTTATTTATTCGTTCCGCAGTCCAGGCGGTTTCACGTCCGAGACCGCCTGAACCGATGATGATTAAATCTTTCATTGTTTTTTCCTCAAAGCTTTGAAGATTATTCAACACCGAAATAGTTTACGGCATTGTTGTAGGAAATGTCCTTGATAATCTGCTCAAGTTCATGTGTGTAGGGGTAAAGTCCGTTTTCAACCATATCGCCGACAAGACCGCAGAGAATACGGCGGAAATATTCGTGACGGGGATATGAAAGGAAGCTTCTTGAGTCGGTAACCATTCCGACAAACTTGCCGAGAACGCCGAGGTTTGAAAGTGCCTTCATCTGCTCACGCATACCGTCGATATTGTCGTTGAACCACCAGCCTGAACCGAACTGAATTTTTGAAGCAGCTTCGCTGTTCTGGAAGTTACCGAGCATTGAACCGAGAACATAGTTGTCCTTGGGATTGAGGCAGAAAAGAATGGTCTTGGGCAGGCTGTCCTCAACTGCGAGTGAGTCGAGCATCTTTGAAAGGTCCTCTGCGATATTGCGGTCACCTATTGAGTCAAAGCCTGTATCGGGGCCGATAGCGTTGAACATCTTTGTGTTGTTGTTTCTCATCGGTCCGATATGGATTTCGCAGCCCCAGCCGAGACGTGCGTATTCCTTTGCGAAGAAACGGAACAGCTCTGTCTTGTACTGGTCAACTTCATATTCGCTGAGTTCTTCCTTATTGATTGCCTTTGCAAAGATTGTCTCAAGTTCTGTATCTGTTGCACGCTTGTAGGGAACATAGAGGAAGCCGTGGTCGCTTGCACGGCAGCCCATTTCTGCAAAGAAAGCAATTCTTGTTTTGAGAACCTCTGTCAGCTTTTTATAGCTGTCAATTTTCTCTCCGCTTACGTTTTCAAGGCTTGCAAGCCAGGGGAGATATGTTGCAAGGTCAATGCTGAGTGCCTTGTCGGGGCGGAAAGCAGGAAGAACCTTGCACTTAAAGCTCTTGTCTTCCCTGATAAGCTTGTGATATTCGAGTGTGTCAGCGGCATCGTCTGTTGTGCAGACATATTTTACATTTGAAGCCTCGATAAGCTGACGGGGTGTGAAACCGCCTGCGGCGATTTTTGCGTTTGCTTCCTCCCAGATTTTGTCTGCTGTTTTCTCTGAAAGAGGCTCATAAATGCCGAAATATCTCTGAAGCTCAAGGTGTGTCCAATGATAAAGCGGATTGCCGATACAGTATGGCATAGCCTTTGCCCATGCCTTGAACTTCTCATAGCTTGATGCATCGCCTGTGATATATTTTTCGTCAATGCCGAAGCTTCTCATTGCACGCCACTTATAGTGGTCGCCTGCAAGCCAGAGCTCGGTGATATCGGCAGGCTGTTTGTTCTCGTAAATCTCTTTGGGTGAGAGGTGGCAATGCCAGTCAAAAATCGGCATATTTGCCGCACTCTCGTGGAAAAGCTTTTTAGCTGTATCATTAAAAAGAAGGAAGTCCTTGTCCATAAACTGTTTCATTGTTAATACGCTCCTTTATTTAACTTTTATGTCAAATGAAAATTCAAATTCCTTTTCGTCGAATGTGCGCCACGGTTCAATGTTGGCGAAACCGGGGCAATCGGCGTGCATCTTGTAGTCGACTGAAACGATTGTTTCGTCAAGCTCAATGAGCTCGTCATCATGCTGAGTTTCAAGAAGCTGTTTGTCGCTGTAATGCTTTGCGTTGAACAGGAAACCGTCAGCACTTGTGTCCGCAAAAACAAGTCCGTTGCCGTTGGTATTCGTAACGCTTGCAATTTTTGTTTTATAGTGAGCCGAGCATTCAACAGGCTTGATGTAATGCTCAAAGTTTTCGGTGGCTGTTGTGCTGTATTCGGAAATAATCTGGCTTCTGAAGCGGTCGCAATAGGTCTCAACAGGACCGTAGCCGACATATTTCATAGCTTCATATTCTTTCGGCATAACAATGTTTAATCCGAATCGCGGAAGCGCAGGTGCACGGTCTGTAACATTAGCTTTAACAGAAATGTTTAATTTTCCGCTGTTGTCAAACGTATAATATACATCAGCCCAAAGTGCAGGCGGCATTGCCGAAGCGGCAAAAGAAATTTTCGACAGGATAACAACTTTTTCGTTGCTGTTCTGTGTTATATTTGTGCTGTAGGTTTTCTGATATGCCTTGTCGTATCTCGCACGCTTCCATTCATTCTGATTGCCGTTGCTCGGATGATAGCTTCGACTGATGTTGAAGCTGAGCGGTTCTTTAAGAAGCTCTGTGCCGTTATTTATTGAAATGATTCTGCCTGTGATTTTATCAAAAATATAGTTGACATTACCGCAGGAAATGTTGATTTTAGTCCTTGTTTCCTCAGCTTTAACTGAAGCTTTTTCTGTTTCTTCAATTCCGATTGCCTTATCGCAGAGTACAAACTGAATGTGACCGACTTCATATCCCTTTTCTGCCCATTGTGTATCGGTGTTCTGACGGAAGCGCAGGATAAGCGTTGTAAAGGCATTGGGTTCAAAGTCGTCAAAAAGAGTATATTCCTTTTTCTCTCTCGGTGCAATTTCTGTTTTACCAAGCTTGCCGGTCATTACAGACTTGCCGTTTTTCTCAACTGACCATTCAATGTCTATGTCGGAAAGGTCGGTAAAATATCTCTTGTTGCGGATTGTAACCTTGCCGTTATTATATTCAGCGTCAAACGGCTGATAGGTAATCTTCATATCATAGAAGCCGGGACGTGGTCTGCGGTCGGGATAAACAAGTCCGTCAACGCAGTATATGTAATCGTTGGGATAGTCACCGAAGTCGCCTCCGTAGCGATATTTCGGATTCTCGGGAGTACCGATATTCACAGCGTGGTCAGTCCACTCCCATACACAGCCACCGCAGTACTGGTCATAATCCTCAAATTTATTCCAATGAAGCGGAATATCGCCTGTGCTCCATGCCGCAACATATTCGCAGTAGAAGAACGGCTTTGTCATCTTCGGGTCGTTGAGATACTCCTCAAGATAATCAAGCGAAGCGTACATTCGGCTTTCGACGTCGGAAATGTCTGTGAAATCCATTCCGAGTCTGTCCTGATATTCAATTCGTGCGTTCTCGTAGTGAATGATTGCTTTCGGCAGTCTTGCACGAATAAGATTTGCCATATGACGGTGATTTTCTCCGCAACCCGATTCGTTGCCGAGTGACCACATTATGACGCATCCGTGATTTTTGTCTCGCTCAAAAAGTCTGCGTGCTCTGTCAAGGCAGGCTTCCTTCCATTCGGGAGCGGTGGTAAGATATGCCCAGTAGTCCCAGTACCAGTCACCGTAGTTGTAGCCCATGCCGTGACTTTCAAGGTCAGCTTCGTCAATTACCATAAATCCCATTCTGTCGCACATTTCAAGAAAACGCGGGTCGTTGGGATAATGAGAGGTGCGGATGCAGTTGACATTGGCACACTTGAACATTTTAAGGTCGTTCAGCATATGCTCAACTGAAACAACATATCCTGTTTCGGGATGGCTGTCGTGGCGGTTGATACCACGGAGCTTTATTTTCTGTCCGTTGAGAAGCAGACACTTGTCTTTAATTTCTATTCGTCTTACCGCAAGAGGGAAAGAAATCCACTCATTACCGCAGTTGATTGTTAAAGTGTAAAGCTCGGGCTTTTCTGCGTTCCACAACACGGGATTGTCAATTTTAATGCTGACTGTGTCGCCCGCTTTTAAATCGGACAAAACTTTGCCGCAGGGGCAGGTCAGCTTATAGCTGATTTCAGCATTGCCTGTTAGCTCGGTATTGATGTCAATGCTTGCAGATGTCAAATCTTCGGACACATTGCAGTCGATAAAAATGTCGCTTATGTGAACAGCATCTCTTTCAAGAATATATACATCACGGAAAATTCCCGAAAGTCGGAAAAAGTCCTGATCCTCCATATATGAACCGTCACAATGCTTGACAACAAGAACCTCAAATGTGTTTTTGCCGTCAACGAGCTTGTCGGTTATATCGAATTCACTTGTGCAATGGCTCACTTGACTATACCCTGCAAAATGGCTGTTTACCCAAATATAAAAGCAGGACGAAACACCTTCAAAATTTATATAATATTTCTTGTCGCTGTTTTTATTGAGCTGTATATTTCTTCGATAAAATCCGCAGGGGATGATGTCGGGAAGGTGAGGCGGGTCAACAGGGTACGGATAGTCCTGATTTATGTAGTTAGGAACATCATATCCGCGGTTAAGGTAAAGCTGCCAGCAGGACGGAACGTCAATTTTGTCTCGGCAGACTACTGTTGACGGGAAGTTCTCGGCTTCAAGCTCAAGCTCCTCAACATTTTCAAAAAAGTTAAAGTCCCATTCACCGTTAAGCGAGGTGTAAAAGGCCGATTTTTCACGCTCAAGAAGAGCTGTGTTTTCATTTTCTGACGGCACGAAATATGCACGCGGTTTTTCACATCCGACGTGAAGGCTTTCAAGCTGTCTGTAATATCTTTCTATCATTGAATCTCTCCGTTCCATACGGGATTTATTAGAATTTTATCACATAAATTTACATATGTCGAGTAATAAAAAGAAATAAAACTTGTTTATTGACTTTTTTCTAAAAATGCTATATTATTCCATTAAGTGAAATGTTTTTTCATGTCAGGAGGTGAGTTCATGAATGAACTATCATTAAAAGAACAGAATAGCGGACTGAAAAATACAATAACCGTTTTAATCGGTGCGCTTCTTATGGGCTTGCTCTGGTGTATCCGGGGTGAAACCGGCTGGGGTGCGTCGTGGGGTTTGCTGAATGCAGGGTTTATCTTTACCTTGTATCTTATCTGTCTTATGGGCGGAAGGAAGAAATTCGGGCTTGGATGGCTTTCGATAACGTCAATTTCATTTATGCTCACAACACCGGCATGGGGTACTGTTATACGTCAGATTACGGGAGTAATAACCTGTGAATATGAAGGTCAGGATTACATCGCAGCATATGTTCCGATTTATTCGGCGGCATTTCTGATGCTGTGTATCGGATTCGGAATAGCTATATTTTACGGGTTGCTTCTTGGCAAGGCTTATAGTAACCGGCAATGGAAGCTGTGGCATATGCTTGTTCTTGCGGCGGTGTATTACGCAGTAATGTATATTTCAAAAGCAACCGTATCTCACGGAGTGCTTAAGCTTATTCAACCGCAGGCAGGCGAAATTTTCGGCAGAGGTCTTGTTGAGGCAGAGCAAAGCGGCGGAATATGGAAAAATTATATTCAGCACTTTGACAATAAAGAGTGGGCAAAGAATATATTCGGAGGCAGAAACTATTTTGCCACGATAGAGATTATTTCATCTGCGATAGCTTCAATTGCCGCAATTCTTGCTGTTCGATTCATAATTAAGGATAAAAGAAGCGCAAATGTCGGATTGCTGGTGTGCTGTGCATTTGCGATAGCAATAACTTTGGCTGATCTGTTCTATTTCTTCGGGAAAGGCGGTTATCATGGCGAACAGGGATATATGTTCTCAGGCTTCATTAAAGCGAGAGAAATGTGGGAATACGCAACAGGATTTATAGCCGGCGGAATTATTACCGCAGGCATAATCAGAATGAAACCGCAGGCGGACAGGGACGATATTTTTACAATGGCTGTTCCGTCGGTACTTAAAGAAATTCTGACGTTCCTTTTCGGCTATGTTGTGCTTATCGCAGTAAACAGCGTACGTCCGATTATGGAAAGATTTGAAGGCTCAATGAATCAGTTGATTTATATGGTTATCGCAGGGTTGGTTTCGTTAGGACTTATAATCTGGATAGCAGTAACATGCGGAATAAACGTCAACAAAGTTGATATGCGATACTATGCGTCAAAAATGCTTGTTGTAGCGCTTGTTCATAATTTACTGATTTATATGTTTATCGGAACAGAGGATTGTATTGCAGTTAACGCTATAAACACTCTGCATGTAATTCTTATGTTATGCTCGTTCACTTTTGCATTGACGTGGGCAATAATAAATCTTGTGCGTGTAAGACGGAGCCTTATCCAAAAATAAGATATTATAATATCCACTGAATAACCCCAAAGCCCGCATAACACTGTACTTTACAAGCAT
>JAKSQO010000020.1 GCA_024404095.1 Clostridia bacterium
CTTGTAAAGTACAGTGTTATGCGGGCTTTGGGGTTATTCAGTGGATATTATTTAAGTTCGGAAATTCAATATTTTGGTTCGGAATTTCAATATTTCAGTTCGGAGCATAGTCCCGCAAACCCAGTAAAATCAAGGCTTTCAGCCACTTTTAAATCCGTAATAGATATTAATAGATATCAAGAGATATTAATATAAGCAGATGTGCTGTCGCTTGGATGCACAGCACACTGCTCCTTATAAAAGAAAAGAAAAAGCCCACCGAATTGCACTTCGATGGACAGAGAACTTAATATTGCAAAGAATTTATTCACCGTACTTTTTCCTCAGACCGTCAAAAACATCCTTGCTGTCGTGAAGAATGCCGTTGTTTTTGAGGTCGGCTTCCGATGTCGATATAGCAAAATCTGTTGCACTGTTTTCCGTTGCTTTTGAAAAGCTTTCAGTGTTGTGTAAATCAGCTGTTGTTATCGGCATACTTATCACTCCGTTAAATCATTGTAACATTATTATATACAAATTTAAAAATAAAATCAAATAAAAATGTCATTGCGAGCGAAGCGTGGCAATCCAGACAATGCGTTTCAAGTAAGTGTAGACTGCCGCAGTCGTTACACTCCCTCGCAGTGACAAATTAAATAATAGAAAGGAATTTAATTTTGAATATTAAAAACCAAGTTTTAAAAAGACAAACTGAATTACTCACAAAAGACAAGTGCGGGCGTGGATATGTCTGCCCTCTGTGTGGCAGCGGCACAGGCTCGAAAGGCACAGGCATGACAACAAAAGACGGTGTGCATTACACCTGTTTCGCCTGTGACGGAATACATAACGATGATATTTTTGAAATCATCGGCAAGCAATTTGAATTGAAAAGCTTTCCCGAAAAGCTTAAAAAATGTTGTGAGCTTCTCGGCATTCCGTATAAGTCAGAGCCTGAACCGCTCGTATTTGATGCTCCGCCTTTGCCGACAGATGACGATGCTCCGCCCGAGGTCAGAGCTCCTCGGGTCGAGTCAGACTTTGCTGTGTATTACAAACAGGCGGCAGAACGCATCAACGACACCGAATACCACCGTGGTCTGTCTGCTGAAACACTCGCAAAGTTTCGTATCGGCTACGACAGCTCGTGGGTGAATCCGAAGAAGCCAAAAGCGAAACCATCCAAAAGATTGATTATCCCTGTCACCGATGAAAGCTATCTTGCACGCAGCACCGACAGTGATGATGAATACTCCAAAATCTTTATCGGGCGCAAGGATTTCTTTAATTTTGCGTGCATCGACACTGCCGAAGAGCCTGTATTCATAGTTGAAGGTGAGCTTGATGCACTCAGCATTATTGATGTCGGCGGTCAGGCTGTGTCCCTCTCGGGGCTTGCGAATGTCAATGCTTTTCTCAAAAGGCTTGACGGTCATAAGCCTGCCTGTCCGATGATTATCGCCCTCGACAATGAGGACAAGCCGAACGTCAGAAAGGCCACCGAAAGCCTGCAGAAAGGCCTTGAAGAAATAGGTATACTCTCTGTTGCCGTTCAGCCTTACGGCGATTGTAAAGACGCCAATGAAACCTTGTGCAGCGACAGGGCTCTGTTTTCCGAGCGCATAAAATCGGCAATTTCATCTGCCAGAAGCTATTCTCCCGACGATAAATTCAAGGCAGGCAAAACTGCCGCAGAGCTTGTTGAAAGGTTTAATACCGCCACGGTTTCAGCCGTCTGCTATCCAACAGGCTTCTCGAAAATTGACAAGGTGCTTGACGGCGGTCTGTATCGTGGTCTTTATACAATAGGCGCAATTTCCGCTCTCGGTAAGACTACACTCTGTCTGAACCTTGCCGACAACATTGCACAGTCGGGTACTGATGTGCTGTTCTTCTCGCTTGAAATGGATTCAGCGGAGCTTGTCGCCAAATCACTCAGCCGTATCTCTTATCAGGAACTTCACAAGCCTAAAACTACCCGTGATATTCTTTCCCGAACGAGCCATCTTTCCGATGAGGATAAGGCGACGCTTCTTGCGTGTGCGACTATTTATTCAGAGCGTATCGGCGAGCATCTGTTCATCATTGAGGGTATGGGTAAGATGGGCGTAAAGGAAGTTCGTGCCGCTGTCGAAAAGCACATTGACATCACAGGCAAGCCGTGTGTCGTGTTCGTCGATTATCTTCAGATTATGGAGCCGATGGACATCAGAGCCACTGACAAGCAGAATACTGACCAGGCTGTTAAACAACTGAAAATCATGAGCCGTGATTTGAATATCCCCGTTATTGCAATCAGCTCGTTCAACCGTGAAAATTACGAATCCCCTGTGTCGCTTGCGAGCTTTAAGGAGAGCGGTGCGATTGAGTACAGCTCGGATTGTCTTGTCGGTATGCAGTACTCGGGAATCGACTACTGTCCCGACGAAAAAAAGGAAGACCGTACGAAGCGTATTCTTGAACTGCACAAAACCAACGAAATGCTTGCCCGTGAGGGTAAGGAAATCAAAATCGACTTCCGTGTTCTGAAAGAACGCCACGGCAGTAAGGGTACGGCTGTGCTTGATTTCTGCCCGAAATTCAATAGCTTCCGTGAAGAGAAAGAGGCCGAACCGCTGGCGTTTGAAGAATTGGACTTCTGATGTCAGAACCGTATGTAATGCTCTGCCACCACATTTATCCTCGAATGCCCTAAGGCTTCGCTGACTTCAAGCAAGGCTTTTTTGTCAAACTTTTTACCCTTGTCGGCACCACGGCAGATGTACACCTCACTCCTGTACATCCTGCCTGTGCCTTTATTCACACGGTCATAAGGAATTTTGTAAAGCGGTCGTGCAATTTGTTTGTAATAGTCAGAGGCATATTCCGAGCTATCGCTGACCTGTCAAGGCCAAGTGCGTCCGCTACCTGCTGTTGAGTTAATCCTGCATCTTGTCTTGCTCTTTTAAAATTTTCAGAAAATGACATTATCAACCATTCCTATCAATCAACTTAATATTGACCAGTATAGCGGACAATATTTTAAATAATAATATCATAAAATTATCTTGGTTGCAACCTATACTGGTCAATCAGGAGTGATGTTATGGAACAGAAAATCAGAAGAGATTTGAATATGGGTGACAATCTGCGCAAACTGCGAAATCAGAAAGACATATCACAGGAAAAGCTTTGCGTTGAGTTACAAAGACGTGGATGTGATATCGGCAGAACCACTTATGCCAAATATGAAGCAGGTGAGCTGAACATCAAGGTAAGTGTATTGATTCAGCTAAAGGACTTCTATGGTTGCTCTTATGATGAATTCTTTGAAGGATTGTCATAATTGGTATATTAATATAAAAAATGATAATAAAAGGTTAAGTCCATACAATGAAAACAACCCCGATAACTCGTTCAGATCCGAGTTGTCGGGGGCTGTTTTTAGACTAAATTTTGACGCAAAAATCTGACGCAAAAATTGTTCTGACGCAAGTTTTTGACACAAAAAATGCGAATATAATGCTAAAATGCAAATAAAAACGAACAATGTGAAAAAACAAAAAAACGCCCGAAACCCTTGATAATCAAGGCTTTCAGGCATTTTGCATGGCAGGGGCAGAAGGACTTGGTCTCGCCTGTCGGCTCGGTCGGTGCTTCTGCCTTCGGCAGAGGTCTCCACTGGAGACCCGCACCCCACGACACGCTCCGCGTGCCTCGGTTTATATTTGTTTCTCTGCAAAACAAAACGGATACCTTTCGGCATCCGTTTCTGTTTTGGCAGGGGCAGAAGGACTTGAACCCTCGGCACGCGGTTTTGGAGCGGCTATATATAGTGTTTGTTTGTTGTTATTACACATTATATGGTGTTATTTAGTACTTTTTGTTGTACTTTCCTAACAAAAGACAACACTAAAAAGTACACCATAACATACCCCAAAACCATATAAAATATGTTTTTTTCAGGAAGTATTAGGAAAATGTTAGGAAGCATGTTAGGAAAGATAAGGTAAAATTGCGTTAGGCTTGTCAAAAAATCACTTAAAAGGTTACGGTCCGAGACAAGCCTAATTATGCGATTTTGATATTTGTAAAATTAACCACCCTCCTTACAAAAGCTGGACATTATACGAACTGAATTATCCGGAAAAGCGATTTTATATGAAATAGACTTAAACAAAATATAATCTTTGATTCCAAAATTCGCACAATTAACAAACCTCCATGAAATTGGTACAATTAAGTCACCAAATTCAAGGAGGTATTTTTATGGAAATCACATACACAAAAATCGGAGATTATCTTATACCCGATTTAACATTACCGCTCGAAAAAGAGCAAAGACCAATCGGTGTATGGGGCAAAAGACACAAGCGTTATCTTATGGATCATAAGAAAGCAATTTTTACAATTATGCAGATGAACGGTACATTACAGACTTACCTCGCCGATCTGAATGAGCAGGCGGAAGATATGTTTCTTCGGCTCGTAAAGGATTTGGCAAAATCCGAAGGCGTAACCGAGCAGCTCAAATCGGAAAATCAGATGGAGTGGGTCGGAAGAATGAATAATATCCGCAGTCGTGTGACTGAAATGATAAACGAGGAGTTGATTTATGTATGAAATCCATTCTTGAAGAAATACAAATCGGCAATGCTTCTGAAATTGATGCTTTTGTTCTGCAGAGTGAAGAATATCGTAAGTGCTTATCTGATGTGTGCTGTTCACGAGCAAACCTTGAATATGATTTAACAGAATCACAACTCCGAGAGTTAAAGCAATATAATGAGAGTATTGTTAAAATGCGTTCTGTTGCTGAAATTGAAGCATTTCGTCTCGGTATGATTATTGGAACCAATCTAAACAAGGAACAGCACTTTATTTTATCAGATAAACTTTTGACTATACCCGATAAGGTATATTGAGGATTTGCCATCAATCAGTTATACCCGTTAGGGACTTATTTTATAAAAATATATTGACAATATACCCTATAGGGTGTAATATATGCGTATAATTCGTTTGTTGGAGGATACAATAATGAGTGCAATCTCTGAATTTATAAAAGAAAATCGGAAAAAGGCAGGTCTTACACAGGAAGAATTTGCCCTGCGTTCAGGGCTCGGTCTTCGATTCGTTCGTGAGCTGGAACAAGGCAAAGAAACCGTCCGTATGGATAAAGTGAATCAGGCTCTGGCGATGTTTGGTGCTGAAGCCGTACCGGGAAGGATTGATAAATAATGAGTGCTTTCAGAACAGCATATGTTTATGTCAGAAATATCTTCGCAGGTACATTAAAAGAAACAGATGCCGGATATTCTTTTATTTATGATTATAATTACCTGAACAGCGAACACCCATCCTCTGTCAGCTTAACATTGCCTTTACGCACCGAGGAATATACATCAAAAACTTTGTTTGCTTTCTTCGACGGTCTGATTCCCGAAGGCTGGCTTCTTGATATTGTAAGCAAGAACTGGAAGATCAATCCGAAGGATCGTTTCGGATTGTTGCTTGTTGCGTGTAAAGATCCTATTGGTAATGTTTGCATTAAGGAGGTGCAGGAATGAGTAACTGTTTATGCTGCGGAAAGCCCTTACGCAGTGAATCTGCCGAGCACTTCGGGTGGCATAGTTCCTGCATCAAAAAATTCTTCGGGACATCGGTATTCCCGGATATTGATGTTTCTCCGGAAGTCCTGAAGCAATTAGCTCTTGACAGTACAAATAAAGGATTCACTGTTCCCGGCGTTCAGAAGAAATTGTCACTCCACTTAACAGAGGGTAATAAGCCTCGTCTGACTCTTGTAAACTACCCTACAGGCTATATTCTGAAACCGCAAACAGAAGAATATACCGCACTTCCTGAAATGGAACACGCAATTATGCAGATGGCAAAGGTAAGCGGAATACCAACTGTTCCGTTTGCACTGGTGAAAATGCCTTCACAAAACAATTCGTTTGCATATATTACAAAAAGAATTGACAGAGATAACGGAAAAATGCTCGCTATGGAGGACTTCTGCCAGCTTGACGGCCGTCTTACCGAGGATAAATACCACGGTTCCTATGAGCGTTGCGGAAAAATCGTAAATGAATATTCATGTCAGGCAAAGCTTGATATTACAGAGCTGTTTTTGAGAGTAGTTTTTTCTTTTGCAGTTGGCAATTCGGATATGCATCTCAAAAACTTCTCTTTGATAGAAACAGATGAAGGAAATGCCGAGTATAAAATTTCAGCGGCATACGATATGCTTTCCACAAATGTTATTATTCCTGCCGATAAAGAACAGATGGCACTGACGATTAACGGCAAAAAGCAAAATATTCGTTATAAGGATTTTATTGTTTTTGCCAATACAATCGGTCTTGAAGAAAACATTGCAGAGAAGTTGATTAAAAAAATCGTTAAGATGGAAAATAAATATCTCGAGATGTGCGAATCTTCATATATGCCGGATGAAATGAAAGAATCACTTTGTGATTTAATCAAAACACGCATTGAAGTACTTAAACTTTAAAACATAATATAATTAACAACACCTCCTTGTATTGGTGCAATCAATTCACCAAATTCAAGGAGGTTGTTTTTATGGAGAAAGTATTATCAGACTACGAGAAAAACGATGTCACTTATCATTTGGAGGGTGACTATCTTATACCCAACCTTGTATTACCGTCAGAATATATTGAAAAGTTGGTTATGAGGATTTTTATACCACTATGTCGTCTTTTGCATACTAAATCTTCCAATTGTCGTCATAATCTAAAAGGCTTATAGGCACTACCACTTTATTTTTAGCTTCTTCTCTTTTAGGTTCTTCTGCAACATTTACACATAATGATAAACTGATGATAGCTTCACGAAGAATTTTGAGTAACATCATTGTCGTTTCATAAAATTCTTCTTCTGAAACGTATAATGCTAATCCATCACCGTATTCTTCTATCTCATCTTTAAAAAAGCTATTGTATATTTTGGTGTATTTATGTTCCAGTGAATTTCTAATATCTTTAATTCTTTTCAATTCCGGGTTTGGAGAATCTTCAAACTTTTCAAAGAAATCTTTACTAATCCAATATAACGATGAAAGCGCAAAATTCTTATCTGGGTTTAATACGTTTTTATAAGAGTATTTTTTTCCTCGCTCACCAGAGTCTTGCCAAATTGATCGAAAATTTATTTCCTGTTCTTTAATTCCTAAATTGAAATAGTTTTCAATAAAATATGCAATTTTATCAAACAATCCATATAAAGTTTTAAACGACGTCTTCAGTTTTTCTATTCTGATAGAATATTGGGCATAATCTGTATAAGCTTTTATTTCGGTTTCTTTGTCTGCAAAATGCGGTTCTCTATCAAAAGCCAATGTACTGTAATAAAGATACCGTGCATAAATATACTCTTGCTTAAGTTGACTAAACATTCCGTGAAATATTGGCTTGTCATTTATATTTACAATCATATCTGGAAGTTGAATAACATCGGCAGCAAAACAAAACTCAGCGGTTGGCAAATCGTTTAATGTGTTCAGAAATAACCCGTTTTTTAAGCACCATATCCGATAAGAAAGCTCTTCTGGATTATCATAGGAATACTTTTTAAAAGTTACTTTTTTTGACAAAACATGCTCGATGAATTCTGGTGCATATATTTTTATTGAGTTCTCAAAAACAGCTTTTGCATCGTCATAAGTGTTTGGATCATCGCATTCAATAGCTTTTGTTAAACATTGGTACGCATAACAATGAAATAAATCTCTATAATATTTATCATATTCAAGCACAGCATATTGCTGGTATGCTCTTCCCAGATTGCCAAGAGCCATTCCAAAATTTTTGTTAACTGATAGTACTTTTTTGTACTGTTCGATCGCAGCAATTTTTCTTCCGCATCGATCTAATGTGTTGGCGTAATTGGTATAGAGATTCATTTTTAATCCTGTTATATATGGCTTGTATTCCTCTTTTCTGCACTCATCTGATTCAACCAGCTTTAAGCTCTTTCTGTAATAATACAAAACTTTTTTATAGGATGACTCATTGATACTATTTGTTAACTCAGCCAGTTCTTCATTTGCTGTACCAAGTGAATAATACATTCTGGCTTGAGAAGGATTATTTCCAATATTCAAATAATTTTCAGCTTCTGACAGTAACTCTTTTAACTTGGCAACATCTCTATTAATTGTTGCTAAATCAAATTGATATGAAAGCTCAATTGATATTTCTGAAAATGGATTATTAATATGTTTTTGACATTTGTTTGCTCTTTTCATATTTCTCCATTTCTTGATTGTTGAAGAATTGTCTGAATTCTTGCTTTAGTTTTAGTTTTAATCTCAGAAGAATCTACAATTTTATCATAGGCAAGATGACTTACATCAAAAGGTACTGATTTGCAATTATCCCCTTCTTGAAAATAGAAAGCCATACGTCCTGTTCCAACGTGTTTTAAAGCATATCCGACTTCAATCATTACATTGTGGCGAGCTCCAGAAAGGTCGGCGATAAAAATATCGCAGTCTTTTATGTCATCATACATTACTTTTCTGATATCAAATGTTCCGGTATCTCTTGTACCCAAATCAGTAATGGCAAGACCTAATTCTTTGGCAACTTCTTTAATTGCTTTCACACGACTTTCAGCTCTTGCTGTTTCATCAGCTCCATCATTTTCAGCAGAAGGGTACCATCTTGCCAAGAAAATCTTTTTAGGAACGTGTTCGTAAATTTCATCATAAAGGTTAATTACATCCTCAATATGTAATTCTTCGACTTTGCCAACATTGTTTTTCTTTATCCAAGATAGAAATCCACGATATTTAGATGGATTTGTCAGTTTATAATACGCTAATGCTCCGATAACAGCGATATTTGTTGTCGTTGCACTAATCCGGGATTCAACAAGAGCGGTTTCAATTTCTGTAAGTTGTGATTTCAGTTTATCAACGGCATTATCATCTTCTGATAGGCTACCATTTTCGATTAAAAAACCGTATAAATCAACAAAAAAGCTGCATTTTTCTGTATCTATGTATTTACTGATTTCGGGGAAATAGGAAAAATCAATGCTTTCTATTGTTTTTCTTGCAAGATAATACTTCCATCCAAACGATGGATCGGTTTTGATTAGACTATCCGAGAAAACTTCGGAATGTTTCAGAATTACTCTTAGGTTTTCCTCCAATTTTAGAGGAATCTGTTTTGCGTTTATATTATGAAATATAGCGGTTGAATACTGCTTTTCCTCCGCATCCGTTTGACAAAGCACCAGGCAAAAAGGAACTCTGAAATCTTCAGTCACCTCATCCGCCGCAGATAAGCGATGATTGCCATCAACACGATTCAACTTTATCTTTGTTTCGTCAAAAGCAATATGTGCTATTTTATTCTTGTCACCAGTTTCGTGATAAAAGACACTGATATTAAATTGTCCCAACTTTTTACTCCATTTTTCGTTTCTCAATATGGCGGTAAAAAATACGCTCACCTCATCGAAGTTCTTGTTTGTCTCCAACGAAGTTGATAACACTATTTCAGGGAAAAATTTATATTCTCCTTTGTTCAAGAAAGCTGCCATTTCGCCTTTATGGTCTTCTATCAGTTTTCGCTGAACATCCGGGTTCTCCTTTGATATTCTGCTTAATTCTTTAAAATTTGCAAATCCTCTTAAACAGAGAAATCCGCCCATTGAATATTCTAATATTCCGCTTAACTTGACCATTTTATCACCTTTAGATTTCTATTTTCTTCCCTTTCTTTCGATTGCATTCCAAGCATGTAACCCTCAAATTGCTTTCATCTGATGTTCCACCGCGTGAATATGGAATTATATGATCTATTTCAATATCTCTATCCAATAGAATCTTCCCACAAACTTGACACGTGTTATTATCTCTTCTTGCTACTCTAATTATTGTTGCATGAGGTATGTTTCTACTACGATTTCGCCCGAAACTTGTTTCTGTAAATGGTTCACTGACAAAATATGCAGGACATAAATGTCCGAATTCTGTGCATGATGCTTCTTTTTCAAACTTAGAAAGTTTGTGTACGAAATCACTTTCGTCATCACTCTCAACCTCTTCTTGAAAAAGTTTCCGTCGCTTATCATCCAAAGGAATATCAAAGTATTCTCCCATTGCATTTTTTTCTAAACATTTTTTTAAATATTTTATATGCTCACGATGCTCAGAAACAAGCAATGGAGGTAATGGAAACTCTTCAACAAGTGCTCCATATGGACAATACTTTAGTTCCCAACATGGTTTACAAATATTGTTTAAACGACTATTTAATTCATTTCTCAAATCAGGCTCATCATCTGTTTCACAACCAAATACATTTAATAATCGCTTGCTAAGCTTAGCTTCCATATCTATTCTCCCAACAATTCTTTTTCAAACTGTGCTTTGGCGGCAGACCATTCCTGCTCAGCTTCGAGCCGAAGCGTTTCCGCTTGTTTCTGCCTTCTTTTCGCTTCGTCGCATATTGTTCTTTGTTTATCAATATCAGGAATAGGAATGACTATTTTTTTCAATTCATCAGAAACGATAGCTGGATAATTACCTCCACTGCTTCTTTGCAACATCTGCAATAAAACATAATCATCTAAAAGCATCCATTGCAAATATTCCTTTAACACATCCTTGCGTTTTAATTCCCGCAATACGCAAAAACCAGTAGAAGCTATCTGTATTTCATCATCAGGGCACTTTATCGTTGCAATAGCTCCACGGTGCGGACGTGTAGTTGAAACAATAATATCGCCATTTCTTACGATCATTTTTGCTCTACTCGGAGCATCGGAAATATTGATGTGAGAAATGTCATATTTATTCTCTCCCAAATATACATTTGATATCTCTATGTATGGAAATGCCTCATTAAAGTGATCTTTTTGATTCCACGATTCAGTGGAAAACTCCACGATATTTTCGAGCATATCAAATGGTTGTTTGCGGATTTCAGCAATCCGTCGAGCGTAAAACGGATTGTGATACTCGGGATCAATCCGTACGCCGGCAACAGCTTTCTTTTGAACTGCAAAAAGCATAGGTTTCTCGCTGGATATTTCATTCATTTTCAAAACAGAATGAATGAATGAGCTCATTCCTGCCAACAATTCATCCGCTTGCCGAAACTTGCTAGTTAACAAATTCAATTTCTCTTCTAATTCGGCAACCAAGCGAACCTGCATAGAGTATTCAGGCAAAACTGCGGGAAAATTTTCAATAAAAGATGCGGATACTCGCTGCTGTCCGGCAGATCCACTGAATGTTGCTTGTGCAGCTTTCAAAACATTTTCATTGGATAAAATTGCCCAAACAAACGGCATATATATCTTTTCATTTCGCTTGCGAAGAACATGAAATTCAGTTGATCCAAAACCAATTTCTGTGGGCATATCGCCGACGATACACGATTTTCCGTTTTGCATACACGGAGTAATCTTTGCCCAAATCAGATCGTCACGTTGAAAAGCTGTAAATCCATTTTTTACAGTTTTATATTTTACAGAATCATAAGAAACAACATTGTTTTTTTCTTGTACGTTTGTCATAGGAACAAAGCTGACATCCGACTCATCTGTGAGCACTGAACAATCAGTTTTAGGATTAACTTCAATATGATCGTTCAAAACACCATTTGCATACGGGCTCAATTTGTACTTTTTGACAAGCGCTAAATAAAATGGATACAATGGATTACAATATATTTCTCTGTTTTCTATGTACCCCCGTTTGACAGCGAAGACGCAAAGGTCATTCGCATCGGGGGTTATGCGAAAAAAGGAGTTGCGTCCTTTTGGAATTCTTCAAACTTTGTAATGATTTCATCGAGCTGAGTTTCTGTTTTTCGTCCTGTTGCATCATAGCCAATCAATTCGGGTGCAGCCATAAATATTGCTTCATTCTCATCTGGCTTTTCATTTGTTTTGCGTTTGCGAACAAAGATAATTGATGCTTTAACTCCTGCACCAAAATGGGCAAAGGCGCACTGAGGCAAGCTCACAACCGCAAGCAGTTGGAACTTCTCTAAAATAAAGTCACGCACATACTGTGAGGAACTGTTTGTCAAAATACCGTCCGGCAAAACGATTGCCGCTTTACCTTTTCCCGGCTTTAAAAATTCCCAGATACGTTCAATAAATAGAACTTCCGAACTCTGACGAGGACGGTCTTTCTCTTTGCCTTTTTTATCCTTGGTTTTACCTAATTCATAGCCTGACAAATATGGCTTTTCTGACTTGCTGATTGTTGAGCCAAAAGGCGGATTGGTTAAAATCAAATCAAAGTTATTTTTCTTAAACCCATGGTTATGGTCATACATTTTTTCAATGCTGTCAAGAGCATCAAAGCTGATGACGTTAGTGTGTCCGTCATCGTGCACGATCATATTCATTTTTGCTACACGGGCAATTTCATCGTTAATTTCAATACCGTAAAGATTTTTTGAAGCAAAATCATGCCAGTAATTATAGTATTCAATGGAGTCTTTTTCGTAGTATTCTGATGCTTGTTTACGCATATAATCGAGTGCGTAAAGCAGGAATCCACCTGATCCGCAAGAAGAATCCAACACTTTCCAATCATGCTCAGGTTTCATCATTTTAACAGCAAATTCAATAATAGGACGAGGAGTGAAGTACTGACCAAAATCGCCTTTGAAAAATCCATCCATAAACTGTTCAAAAGCAACGCCTTTAACATCCAGATCGGTTTTGTTTAAATTAATAGCTTGCAAGTGGGATACAACTGTCCTAAGGACACGGTCATCAACCTTAATGGACTCTGTAAACACTTCAGGATCTTTTATTTTTTGTTCATTATAGAGGGCATTGATACGCTCTGCAAGCTTTGAAGATGGCTCATGTGTTTTAATCTGAAACTGATACGGTTCTCCCTTTTTTCGTGGCTTCTGTTCATCACTGATTTTTACAAAAATCAATTTACAAAGTTCGCCAAAAGCTGTAGGCGGAGACAGACGGCCACCACCCCAAAGCGTATTATGACATTTTTTGATTGCAGTGATCAATTCTTCACGGGATACTTCTTTGATATCATTTTCTGTACCTTTATAAAAACGGAATTCCTGCGGTTTTCCGTATGCTTTTGGTAAATCAGCAATGATATTTTGCTCACGTTCAAATGCACCGTATTTGTCGGTAACATCAAGTACACGGCGAGTGCCGCCAGCTACAATTACAACATAATCAGCACGAAGCTTAACCCAAGTGGCATTACCAACACCTTGCTCGATAGCCTGCAAAAACTCTGCATCGGTTACACCATCTTTTTTACATTCTACAACGGTATATGGCCGTTTGCATTCATCATCGGAAAATACAACAATATCTGCCCTGTCATTCGGAACACGATCAGGAACAGTAACCTCAACCTTGATTCTGTTGGCAGGATATTCATATTTGTATATAAGCTCTGCCCAAAATTCTGCACGAACTATTTCTTCGGGATCGTTATAATTCTCAGTATGATTGTCCGAGGTAACATAGACAATTTTTTGTTTGCCTTCCGCACCTATAATATTTGCATATCCGTCTTTTTTTGCTCTTTCAAGATAAGTCATTTGTTTTTCCTCCGTAGCTTTGAAATTGAGTAGTATTCAAAAACTGTTAATATTTTATTCTTCCGTATTGTAAAACTCGTCTAACACATAGGTTTTAACCGGAGTTATGTACAATTCATATCTGATGATCAGCTTTACCAAGTCGTTTCCGTCAATAAGAGTGATAGGTGAGCCTTCACGAGCAGCGCTTTTCGCCGAATTTGTAAATCTACCATTTGTAACAAACACGCCGTAATCAGCTTGATACTTATTCATAGCACCTAAGAACTGATTGATTTCAGGCTCACGAACAGGAGCGGCGTTATAACGCTTACACTGAATGACAACACGGGTTGTCCTGAAATCGTTCGCATCGATGTGATATCCGTATCCGTCAATTCCACCGTCGTTACTGATTTGAACTCCTTTTTCAGTAAATTCAACACCCATACGGTTTAGCAATGCTCTTGAAAATGCTTCAAATTTCTTTGGTGACATTTTGGCGATTGCAGATAGCAGATTTTCTTTGAATTCGTCTTTGATTTTTTCTTCTTCCTGCGTTTCTTCCTCGTTGTCGTTGACATCAACAGATTTATTCTTTTTATTGTTTTTGCTTAACTCTGCCCAATGCAATTTAGAGGGCTCTATAATATCTTTTTGAACATCAAGCTTATCAAGCTCAAGATACAATCCTTTTTCGGTTAGTGTAACGGGAGAGGAATTGGTAAATGTCAACAACTCATTAAAGAGTAGGTCTTTAATTGCAAAATTAAACTTGAAATTAAATTCTTTATATGTGTTGCCGGTCTTTTTAGATTTCTTTACCACTTCTGAATACTCAGCAATTTGGTCATCTAAATCAGCAATACGTTCCTTAATTTCGGAACGTTCCAATTGACCTCCTGCTTCTTGCAATACTCTTAATATTGGTTTTATTAAATATGCAATTTTACCTTCCGAGGATAAATTCTTAAAACCCATAGTAATTTCTCCATTTTTAGTTAATAATAGATTTTACTTAAAGAGCATGTTTTTATTTCAAATTCATTGGTTTTACACTTTCAACATATCTTCATAAGTGACAAGCATTACATTACCCATCTCGTTTGCTCTGTCAACACAGCCTTTTGTAAAGCCTGATTTAGCAAAGAGATAAAAATGTTTATTCTTGTAACCGTTAAACAATTCACTGCGTTCAACGAGTTTTTCAAGCACACTGAGGTCGACTTTTTCGTTTGTCCATTTACATTCTGCAAACAAGGCGGAATCCTTGTTTGAGCCCATAATGTCAATTTCTTCCTGAATTTTGTTTTTCGGATTTGTACCCCACCAACGACCTATATCGCTGAATTCAACAGGGCATTTTCCGTCAATCAACAATTTCCAAAGGTATTGCCTGCAAATATCCTCAAAAACACTGCCCATATATGTGGAAAGTTCAGGTTCAATTCGTTTATATGCAAGATCGGCCGCACCTCGTGAAATAACAGAAGCATTTTCGGGAACAAAACGATACCAAAAACGGAACATATTATCAGATATAGAATAGACGGATTTTTTTGATCTCTTTTCTCCGTATGGTGTTTCCTTCTGAATAATTCCGAGAGTAATAAGATTTTTTATATAAACGGAAACGGTATTGGTTTCCTCTCCGACCTTACTGCAAATTTCCGACATTCGGGATGCGCCAGTTGCAATAGCCGTGATAATTGCCGTATATATTGCCGGCTCACGCACTTCCTGCTTTAGAAGATTGATGGTTTCTTCAAATATAGCGCTGTTAGGATTAAGATAGGTGTTTTTTATATTATCTTCAATATTGAGTTTTTCGTTAACTTGGAGTAAATATTGCGGAGTACCACCAAACATTCCGTAGAGGAGTGCTTTATCCTCACTCGAAAAACTTTTAAAATAGCGGCAGGTTTCATCAAATGAAAACGGCAACAGTTTAATTTGTGCGGTTCGTCTTCCGTACAGCGGTGCTTTATATGCAAGAACATGGTCTTCCATATACGACATTGACGAGCCGCAAAGAATAAGCATCATTTTAGATGTATCCTTATATTTATCGATCAACAACTGTATGGTAGAAGCAAGGCTTTTGCTTCCACGGGCGACATAAGGGTATTCGTCGATCGCAAGTATGATTCTCTCTTTTTCGGAAAGTTTGAAAACATATTCGAGTGCAGCCTGATAAGAGCCGAAAGAAGTTTCCGCCTGAATTCCGCCTACATACTCGATGATGCTTCTTGAAAAGTTATCAAGGTTTTGCTTGGCGTTGCTTTCAACACCCATAAAGTAGATTGCTTTTTTATTGTCGATAAATTTGTTGATAAGTTTTGTTTTTCCGACGCGGCGACGACCGTAAATTACAACAAATTCAAACTTATCAGATGAATAAAGGGCGTTCAGAGTTTTTAATTCCTTTTCTCTGCCGATAAACATAATAACCCTCCTATACAGAGTTTATTGTATTATAGTCTATCTTTTTAATTTAGTCAAGTACGATTTGGTAAATCATACTTGACTATTAAAGTATAAAACCAACACTGTATATCAGAAAAACGAATTTCATTCGATTATACGATTAAATCGAAAAATTTCAAGTTGATATTATCTTTTGAAAATTCAAAACCATTTTTATGTCTAATTGGATTGTTTGGATCATTATCTGCACAATTTCCCATATTTATTCTTTAATTAATTGCACAAATTTCAATGTTTATATTTTGATTATCTTCACAAATTTCGATTTTGTCCAACGTATCAGAAGATTTATACGGATGACTTTTAGGTTTTTGTTATAGATAATGTAAATCTCTGAAAGTCAAAGTGTTTTCCAACATTTCTCTTTCATAAATGATATTATTTCGCCGCCGTCTTTATCTTCATAATAGTTTACAAGCAGTCTTTTGAACTCAGGAACATCATCCTCGGGAATTGCAATAAAACCTTCACCTTTGGATATCAAATAATGATTTGCAAATATAACTGCTGCACGCTTGTTTCCATCATTGAAGATTTGTGCTTTCATACAAAACAGGCATAAATTAATTGCATTATCTATACTGTCATTCTCGCTATTAATTATTTCATCAATATGATAAATAACCATAGTTTCCATTGGCAATGGCGGAACATAGCTTGTACCGCCTATTGTCACAGGCACTCCTCTGATTCTGCCGCCGTCAGCATAAAAGCCTTCGTTTACAAGCTTCGCAATATGGCATAAAATATGATAGCTGCTTTGGCACTGAATAACATCCTTGTCAAGTATAAACTCCCACGCATGCTTTAAATTTAATATTTTTTGAACATCGCTTGCTGTTACGCCATTAACCTTACCATTTTCAATAATATCTTCTGTTTGAGAAAATGTTGTAGCAACGCCCTCCAAAACAGCTTGAGAATAAATATTGGCTTTCATATTCATTCTTGCGAAATCAAGGTTGAGCATAACTCTGCCTGACAGCTCTTCTGAAGCAAACCCTAAAGCAGCTAAATTCTTGTCAATGTGTCTTATGCTTTTTCTAAGTTCTCTTGCCTCACGATTATAACGCAATAATGATTGATAAAGCTCATCGGTATAAACATCCACATAAGTTGATGTAACTCTGCTGCCGACACGCTTACGCACATAAAGATAATTGTTACCGTTTCTATCTTTTATTTCGGGCGTACCATCATAAGGCAACAGGTTTAATCTTGCTTGCAGATCTGCCTTTTGCCTTAATAGCTCTTGTATTTCACTAAAATTATTATCCATAAAATCACCATTGGGGAACATTTTTTGTTATATTATACCGAATTGTTCCCCAATTTGCAACTAATTATTCTAAATATTTAATTGAAAAATTTATTACGGTTCTCTTTATGGACCAATGTTTTCTCATTTTTTTGAGCAAAATTGCAAGTGTTTATGTCAAAAACTATAAGTAAACTTATAGACTTGGTTGATAAAAATGAATATTCCGATGTAAAAGTATAATCTTTAAAGACAGATAAGCGCAGATACTGTGAGTGATCACCGAATCAAGATCTGTTTTGCGTTAATGCGTGTTAAATGAGTGTTAATTTAGGCGTTGCCACAATAACGATATGTTGCATATCGTCTCTGGTTAACCGGTTCAAGCATTCCTTAATCACGGCAATAAAATCCCTTTTCGTTCATTCGAAAGGGGATTTTTTATGTGTAAAAAGTGAAATGTGGCATTTTGAATATGAACAATTTGTAAATAAACAAAAATCCACTTCAGAATTTGCAGAAATTTTTCCCTATAAACGAAGAGATATTTTAGTGAAAACGCTGAAATGTCTGAAAATCAAAAATTTTTTTCAAAAAAACCCATAAACTTTTGAAAAAATGTCCAGTAAGAAGTGTAGGGGTTTTAAAACTTAATAACCGTCCGATACATATAAACCGCCATGACCTTGCCGAAAACAAGAGAGCGCTTCGGGATAATATTCCGAAGACTGCACCGTGCCAAATAAGGATTACCTGCAGGAATGTAAGCGTGATGAAACGGTAACCTCTTTAATGATTATTTCCTTTGTGAAAATGAAGTAATCAAATGTACCGATATCGAACAGAAATCTTTGAATGACCACCTCATTAAATAAGATAAATCCATTCGATAGCAGTACAAAAACAACGGAACTCGGCCGATTAAAAAACGCCCGAAATCGGCTTTTTCAAAAAATTAAAAATTTTCAAAGAAAGGATTTTTATGACAAGAAAAGCAAAACACTGTCACCTGTTCTATGAAATCGGTGACGACGAAATTCAGATTGACAGCTTTGATAAAAAGCTGAATGCCGATGTTTTGAAACTGTCCGAAGAAGACCCCGAGGCTGTTTTTATCATCAATGATGAAGACAAAACTTTTTATCTTCGGGCAGCTGTTAAAACGAAAAATCTGTCTTTTATTTTTCGTAAAACGCCATCGGTAAAATCAAAAAAGTCTCAATCCGAAAACGGAAAGAGACACATTTCTAATCTTAAATATCAGAGAAAGGAGGGACATTATGAACAATAAAGAAACAACAGACGAGTTGCTCAAAAGGATTCGTGAAATGGATAAACTTTACGACCCAAACAGATTGCCGAGTATATCAATGTCAGAATTATACGACACCGTTTATACTAACAAACCTGCTATTATAGAAAGCTTTCTGTATCCGGGTTTATGTATTCTTGCAGGTGATTCAAAGATAGGTAAAAGTTTTCTCGTTTCACAAATTGCTTTCCATATTGCAACAGGAAAAGATTTTTGGAACAGGCCCGTAAAACAAGGCACTGTTTTATACCTTGCACTTGAAGATCAGTACTCAAGAATACAAAGAAGAATGTTCAAAATGTACGGTGAAGAAAACACGGATAACCTTCATTTTTGTATTTCTGCAAAGTCTGTAAATAACGGATTGGAGAATCAATTGACTGACTTTATAAACGAACATAACAACACAAAGTTAATTGTCATTGACACTCTTCAAAAGGTCAGGGGCGGAGTTTCGGATAGTTACAGTTATTCAAAAGATTACGAATTTATTTCTCAATTAAAATCTTTTGCTGATCGAAACGGTATCTGTTTAATTCTTGTTCATCACACAAAAAAGGACAAGGATTGTAACGATCCTTTCAATAATGTAAACGGTACAAACGGTCTTATGGGTTCAGCTGATTCGACAATGATACTAAGCAAAGAAACACGAACAAGTCTTAATGCAACTTTGAATATCACAGGTCGTGATCAAGCCGATACAAGGATCAAAATAAGAAAAAATCCCGAAACTTTAATATGGGAATTGAATGAGTTTGAAACAGAAATATATGAAGAACCACCCGACCCGTTGCTTCAAAAAATCACCGACATCGCAATTCAAAACGGTGGTCAATGGAGCGGAACTGCAACGGAATTAACTACACTTTTGGATTCAAATATCGCACCGAATAAACTGACATTAAAGTTAAATATCAATGCTTCAAAGCTTCGTTATGACTATGGTATTGATTATCAAAATATTCACACGCACGACGGCAGATGCATTGAATTGAAACTTATCAAAGATGATTCTGTGACGGTTGGTGACGATTGCGACGATAAAACAGACTGCTGTAATTTATCGTAACAACCGTAACAATCGTAACGCATAAAAAGACAAGGTTATGCGGTATCGTCTTATCAAGCATCGCCTTTGTTGCAACACACCGGCAGCTTGTCAGGGCAACACCCCTGAAACCCTTGTAAAGGAGGAATATTATGAGAAACAGAAACAACAGAATTGTGTTTTGTATGAATGATGATGAACTAAACAAACTGAACAGAAAAATCGAAAAATCAGGCTTAACCAGAACAGCATTTTTGAGAAAAATGTGTGCCGGTATTGAAGTAAAAGAACAACCATCGGCAGATTTTTTCGACATACTTTATCAGTTGAGAATGATCGGTAACAACATTCATCAGGTGGCGATAAAAGCAAATACTTTAGGCCTGATTGACGCACCCTTATACAGAAAAAACTATGAAATGTTGCAGGCGGTAATCGGCAGAATAATGGAGGTGATTTACTGATGGCGGTAACATCATTATGGCGAATTAAATGGACGGTCAACAAGGTTATTAACTATGCTGAAAATCCCGTCAAAACAACTGTATTCGGCGAAAATTCAGATACTGACCTTGATACAAAATCTCCCGAAAATGTTTTGAATATAGTTATGAATTATGCTCAAAGAGATTCGGCGACGGAAATTAAAAAACTTGTAAGTGGTATAAATTGCAATCCTGAAAATGCAGATAAAGAGATGATGCAGGTGAAAAAATTCTTTGCTAAAACCGATGGAACGGTTGCATATCACGGTTACCAATCGTTTTCGGAAAATGAAGTTGATGCTGAAACTGCACATCAAATCGGATGCGAACTTGCAAGAAAATTATGGGGCGAAAGGTATCAGGTTGTGGTAGCGACACATATTGATAAACAGTCGCACATACACAATCATTTTGTGATAAACACAGTATCTTTTGTTGACGGAAAGAAATTTCACAGGACAAATTCCGACTACAAAGAAATGCAAAAAGTATCGGATGAATTATGTGAAAAGTACGGATTAAACGTCATATATCATCCCAAAAGTTCAAAGAAAAGTTATGTTGAATACAAGGCTGAAAAGAGCGGAAATCTTACAAAAAATGAAATCATAAGAAGAGATATTGATGAATGTTTAATGACAGCAACTACTCAACGGCAATTCTATGAGGACATGAAATTGCTCGGCTATACTTTTGATTTTTCACACAAATACACAACTATATCACACCCGTCTTTTGAAAAACCAAGACGATTAAAGACGCTCGGCGCGGATTATGTTCCGACGGCAATAAAAGAAAGAGTTGCTTCAAACTGGAGAAGAAGAGTGCTTGTATATCCCGATCAGGATAAGCCCGAAATTCTGTTTTTTGACGGTGACAAAAACAACAATCTCGTGTTTCAAAACTATCAGAGTGTTTATGTTCATTTTGTTTACGGACTTAATATCGTTAAGGACCGAGAGTACTACAACCGTGAATTACAGCGTTGGCTTGCAGACGACTTAATCAAGTTTGACAAACGAGTTGAAGAGCAGAATCTTTTGCTTGATAATAATCTGTTTACCGAAGATGACATTTGTGATTTCAAAGAGAATTTACTTAAAGAATTTTCGGAGCTGACTGATACACGGAGAATATACAGAAACGAATTAAAGAAAGCCATAAGAGCTGAAGATGAACCAAAACAACTGAAATTGAAATCTGATATTTCAAACACAACGGGTAGGTTAAGCATAATTCGAAAGCAGTTAAAAATCTGCGACAGAATTATGGACAACGAACCGAGAATCGAAGGCCGATTGAAAAATATTCGTGATTTATGTGATCGAGATTTACAGCCTAATCCGCAAGTAGCAAAAACCATAAAAACAAAAACGAGAGGAGCAAGATAGAATGATTAAATCTATAAATTATGTAAGTGAAATTCCACTCACAAATATTATTTGCAATGCAGACAATCCATTCAAAAACACAGAGGACGGCAGCTTTGTGAAATTACTGAACAGTATCCGCAAGATAGGTATTATCGAGCCCATTGCCGTGCGTGAAAAGAACGGAAAGTATGAAATCATATCAGGTCAAAGGCGTGTTCTTGCGGCAGAAATACTTGGCATGAGAATTATTCCTGCCATCATTTTGGAAGTAAATAATGACGAAGCAATTATCCTGACAGCGGACAGCAACTTAACTTTTCCGGAGGTGGAAATATGAGCAGACACAGTGCGAATAACATTGAACTTTCTGCATTTGATGATATGTTTGAAACCGACGAAAGCAGAGCTGATATGAAGCGTGAAAGAATATTTGACATTCCGATTTCGGATATTCAAAACTTTCCAAACCACCCTTACAAAGTAGTTGATGATGAAAGAATGACGGAATTAGTTGAAAGCATAAAAGACCACGGGCTTTTACAGCCTGTGCTTGTAAGACCGATTGAAAACGGAAAATATGAAATGGTATCGGGACACAGGCGAAAGCGTGCTTTTGAAATTGCAGGTTTTGAAACAATACCCTGCAGGGTTCAGGAAATGACTCTTGAAGAAGCTACTATCACAATGGTGGAAAGCAACTGTTACAGAGAGACCATACTCCCCAGCGAAAAAGCAAAGGCTTACAAAATGCGGTTGGATGCAATGAACCATCAAGGTCAGAGGTCGGATTTAACAGGTTCCCCAGTGGGGAACAAGTCTGTATATGAACTTGCTGACGGTGTGGGAGAAAGTAAAAATCAAATTTACAGATATATCCGTCTCAACAATCTTATACCCGAACTTTTAGAGCTGGTTGATGAGAGCAGAATGAAGCTTCGCCCTGCGGTGGAAATATCTTATCTTACCGAAGACGAACAGAGAGATTTACTTAACGCTATTGAAATGAATGATGCAACGCCGTCACACGCACAGGCAATACGCATGAGAAAGCTCTCTGCCGAGGGTAATCTTACCACAGATTCTATTAACGATATAATGTGCGAAGAAAAACCCAATCAAAAAGAAAAACCGCAATTCCGTGACAAGAGAATTGCAGAGGCTATTCCGAAAAACATACCACCTGAAAAACATTGCGATTATGTGCTAAAAGCCGTCGAGTTTTATAACCGTCATTTGCAAAGAAAAAGAGAGGACCGAGGAAGATAATTTATTTTCGGCCAGATAAGGAGTGATGACAATAGAATAGGTTATAACTGATTAACCGATGTACTGAAATAAAAAACATAAAGGTTATAACCTCCTGAAGTTTAAATAAGGAGGAAAAATAATGTCCGAAAGTGCACTTTTCAGTGAATATCCCGATGTTATAACTGTTGATGATTTGCAGAACATGCTTAAAATCGGCAGAAACTCGGCATACGATATTCTTAAAACAGGAATGATTAAAACAATAAAAATCGGAAAAAAGTATATCATTCCCAAACAATCTGTAATTAATTTTCTTGCAGATATAAACTAAAAAAACATATAATTGCGGTCACGATTTGAATGATATATAATCTCCTCGGATCGTGACCTGCAGAAAGGAGTTATAAATGTTGGTCACAGGAAGTATTCAACCGAATAAAGGCAAATATTATGCCGTTATAAATCTTAAAGATGAGAACGGCAAAAGAAAACCGAAATGGGTAAACACAGGTTTGGAGGTCAAGGACGGAAACAAACGCAAAGCAGAGAAATTCCTTCAGGAACAACTTGCGTTGTGGAACGGACGTAACGGAATATTTATCGGCACAAGTCTTGCGGAGTATCTTGAACATTGGCTCAAAACTATACCGCATGATATTCGTCCATCAACCTACCGCGGATACTGCGGTAATATGAATAACCATATTATCCCGTATTTCAAACAGCATCCCGTAGCGTTGCAGGATGTTACTCCGATGATTTTGGAAGAATATTATTATTCTTTATTAAAACCCGAAAGTAATCTGACAACAGGAACTGCGCTGTCTCCTACAACGATTCATCACCATCATCAGAATATCAGCAAAGCATTAAATGATGCTGTCAGGGAGGGGCTTATTGTTGCGAACCCTGCCTCAACCGTAAGACTTCCGAAAAAAGTTCCCTATCGACCCGAATACCTGAATAAAGAACAGCTTGAAGAACTTAACAGGTTGTTTTCAGGATCGGTTATAGAACTTCCGGTTTTTCTCTGTTCCATTTACGGATTCAGAAGAAGTGAGGTTTTGGGACTTAAATGGAAGAGTGTTGATTTTTATAACAAATCTATCACGATAAGCGAAACACTTCAGCAGAGTGCAGGTGGTGGTGATTATACAGCTGCACCTAAAACAGACAGCAGTTACAGAACATTGCCGATGACGAAAAGAGTAGAAGAAGTTTTACTTAAATTCAAGGCGAAGCAGATTGAAAATCAAAGGCTGATGGGAGCATATTATTTCAGCAGCGACTATGTCTGCACCATGGCAGATGGAAGAGTTATTTCTCCGAACTATATTGAAAGAGTTTTTCACTCTACAATTACCAAAAGTAATTTGCCGCATATAACACTTCACCTGCTTCGCCACAGCGTCGCAAGCAATCTGCTCAATGACGGTTTTTCAGTTACACAAGTACAGGAGTGGCTCGGGCACAGTTCTGCCGCAACCACGCTCACATTTTATGCTCATGTTGATAAAACATCAAAACTGCAAATCGCAAATCAGCTTGATAAAATTGATGCCGAAAACGGATTTATTCAGTTGAAAAACGACAAAAAATCTGTATCTGAAAAGTCTAAAAAAATAAAAATTCGCCCTGTAAAAAGGACGAAATAAGCAGGATTATATGCGGTTAAATGAACTTTATTGCCTGCGGTTTTTTGCGGTTTATCTGTGGTGCGTTAGGAAAATGTTAGGACGAGTGTTAGGACACCGGTTAAGCAAAAGAAAAAAGCCTTGAAAAATCAAGGCTTTCTGGCAGGGGCAGAAGGACTTGAACCCTCGGCACGCGGTTTTGGAGACCGCTGCTCTACCAACTGAGCTATACCCCTATATTAAATTGGTGGACCATCAGGGACTCGAACCCCGGACCAACCGGTTATGAGCCGGTTGCTCTAACCAACTGAGCTAATGGTCCATGCTGGTTTCACAACGCTCAATCATTTTATCAAATATCTTTTAAAATGTCAATATCTTTTTTACTTTTATTTTGGATTTATTATCAAATGCCGTCAGTACGGATGTTCCCTTAAGCAAATCAGACATATCGTGTTTAATGTAATAATTCAACGTAAAAATTATAATTGATAAATCAATTCCTTTATGATAGTATATTTTCATACAATTATATGCTCAGGAGGAATTATTTTGCAGAAACATATGAACTTTAAAGAAGTCGGCGCTTACTCCCTCGGCCTTTTCGGGTTTCAGGCTATTGTTGGCTTTCTGAACTCCTATCAGGCTGAATTCTATCACGCTCAGATGGCGGCTGACCTTGCGGTTGTCGGTATTCTGATTCTCATTGTCAAGGTCGTCTCGGCGATTTTCGACCCTGTTGTCGGCAACATGATTGAACGCAAAAGCAGCCCCAAGGGTAAGCTCAAGCCGTTCATTGCGTATTCAATCGTTCCTCTTCTTGTTATGACGGTTGTTCTTTTCATTAAGGTCCCGTTTACAGGCATCGGGCTTTATGCTTACATATTCATTACATTCCTGCTCTGGAGCATGGCAATGACTCTCGGCGATGTTCCGTCACAGGGCATTGCGTCTGTGCTTACTCCTAATCCCGACGAGCGCACAAATGTTATTTCAATCGCAAATACACTTAAGCAGATCGGCTTCTCCGCTGCCGCTGTCATTGTTCCTGTTGTTTGCATCATCATCCCGGGCGGCTCAAAGGTTTTCGGCATTGAGGAGGGTGCAAAGGACAATCCTATCAGCTCTGCTGAATATCTCGCAACAGCGATTGTTGTCGGTGTTCTCGGTTGTCTGCTGTTCTCACTCATCTATTTTGTAAACAAAGAGCGTGTACCCTATTCCGCCGAAAAAATGTCATTCGGTGAGATGTTCAAGGCACTTAAAGCAAACAAGCCGCTTATGCTTGTTATTGTCTCGTATTTTCTCGGCGCAGGCCGTCAGATGGCGATGGCTATTCAGGTTCAGGCTTCAAACGTACTGCTCGGCAGCGAAAACTATGTTATCGCACTCGGCATTACAACAGCAGTCGGTTCGATGATAAGCATGGCAATCACGCCCGCACTAATTAAAAAGTTTGGCGAAAAAAATACATTTATCGGTATGTCGATTTACGGCTTCGCAATTTCAATGGTTGCTTTCGCTGTGTATGCCTTTATTACAACAAATATGGTTGTAATGCTTGTTATGCTCTTCCTCACAGGTCTTCAGTTCGGTGCGGTTACGCTGATGCCGATGATTATGGTTGCGGACTGTGTTGATAACTACGAATATGAAACAGGCAAGCGTGTCGAAGGTCCTGCATTTTCTATTCTGACGCTTACAATTAAAGTTTGTCTTGCTATCGGTGCGGCTCTCGGTCTTATTCTCATTCAGGTTTCCGGCTATGACGCATCCGCAAGCATTGAGAACATCGCTTCTTCAACAAAGAACATTGTTTATTTCGCATATGTCGGTGCGCCGGGCATATTCAGTCTGCTTGCCGCTATCCCGATGTTCAAGTATGATATTGTCGGTGAGAAGAAGGCAAAGATTACCGCTGAGCTTCAGAAGCGACGTGCGAATGTCTGATTATGGATATTAAGGTTTTTGAAAAAATATATAAAAATCTGAAAAGAGGTTGCTTATGAAAACTTTCAGAAAAGTCCTTTCGCTTATTCTTGCGATTGTAACTGTATTCTCCCTCGGCGTATGTGCTTACGCAGTTGAAAACAAAACAGTCATTGTTTCGGCAGAAAAGAACGCTTATATTGTTATTCCTGCTGAGTATGAAAGCTATGAATACTATTCGGCGCAGACACTTCAGAAATACATTGCTGAAATGACAGGTGTCAAGCTGTCAATCGTTAGCGATGACGTAAAAATCGGCGGCAATAAAATTTTTGTCGGCAAGACGGTTTACGCTGACTTTGACTTCTCCGATAAGAAAGACGGAAGCTATTATATCACTTCCAACGATAATTCGGTTACAATCTGCGGCAACGGTAACGCAGGTACGGTTTACGGTGTTTACAGATTTCTTGAGGAGTATTGCAATCTGCACTTCTATACTAAGGACGTAATCACTATTGACCACAGCGAAGCATTTGCTGTCCCGGCTGATATAAGCATCAGCTATGAGCCGTTTTTCTCAGCAAGACGACTTGATACAGTCAGCACAAATGACAATGATTTTCAGGTCGCAAACAGCCTTAACAACGGCAGAGAAATCCCGACATTTATGGGAGGAAGCATCCCCTACCTCGGCGGTTTCTGTCACACGCTGACAACAAACTACTGCAATGCAGACACTTATTTCGGTGAACATCCCGAATATTTTGCGCTTTCAAAAGGCAAACGAGTTCCCGACCAGCTCTGTCTGACAAACGAGGACACATTGAAAATTGTAACACAGGGTGTACTTGATGTTCTTCGCGCTCAGTCAGACCCGAACGCAGATTTGCAGATTCTTTCCGTTACTCAGAACGATAATCAGAACTACTGCGAATGTGACAGCTGTAAGGCTTTTGAAAAGGCGCACGGCGGTGTGCAGTCGGCAACGATGATAAATTTTGCAAATCAGATTGCACGCGCAGTCAAATCCGCAGGCTATGACAATGTGGCGATTGATACGTTCGCATATCAGTACACACGCAAAGCCCCGACAGGCATTGTCCCCGACGATAATATTATCGTTCGTCTCTGCTCGATTGAATGCTGTTTCGGTCACGCTCTTGATGATAAGAACTGCCCCGAAAACGTGGAATTTATGAAAGACCTTGACGAGTGGTCAAAAATCTGTAAACGTATTTACATATGGGACTACGTAAATAACTACTCGGAAACAATCTGTCCCTTTGCAAATTTCGGTGTTCTTCAGTCAAATCTTCAAACCTTTTATGAGCATAACGTAATCGGCGTTTATGAGGAAGGCAACTATTATCAGGACAGGTGTGACGGTGAGTTTGCTGACCTTAGAACATATATGCTCTCACAGTTTATGGAAAATCCGTACTGCGATTATGATGACGTTGTGAACCGTTTCCTTGAGGCTTACTATGGAAACGGCTGGAAAAATATCAGAGAATTCATTGATATTCTTGTTGAGCATTCGGTTACAAAAAACAAGCACCTCTACATCAGACAACAGCCTAAGGATGCTCTTCCGAAGCTCAGCCTTAAGGAAGTTACTCGCTGTGATGAGCTTTGGGCAAACGCAAAAAGTCTGGCACAGGACGAAGCTGCGCTCAAACACATTGAGCGCTCGGAGCTTTGCTGGACATACTGGAAATGCTGTCATTACAGAAAAGAATTTTCGCTTTTCCGCACACCGTATCAGTTTATGAAGGTTCGTGATGATTTTTATCACAAGCTCGTTGATATGGGATTTACAATGGTCGGAGAAGGCGGCATAAAGGTTCTGACCGATATTCCCGCACTTTATCTCCTCTTCCCCTGCACAATGTGGGAAACAAAGCATCACAATGATTTCTGGTATTTCATCAGTCCGTTTGTTGAAAGAATGTATCAGGTATTTACTTCAATTCACTATTTCTTCAACTAAAAAAGAGGAAGCATCCCGATAAGAGATGCTTCCGTTTTTATTTAACTGTACTCGGGGTCAACGATTTTCGGGTTAATTGACTGAACCGCACGGAACAGCTTATAAAATCCGCCGAACGCTGTCAGCACTTTGGTTGCAGCTTCCCATATCTTGCCTAAGTTATTAAGCTCCTTTGTGCCGAACTCGTCAACCTCGTAGAACTTCCAGTCATCGGGCTTTGCGTATCTTATAAGTCCGCAGTCGAGGTAATCGCCCCACTCCTGACCCTCGCTGAGCCTTTTTGTTCCGCTTGCAACAACGTCTGCGTAAAGCTTTTCGAGCTCGTCAAAACGCTTCGGGTTAATCAGACTGAATTCACCTCTGTTGCCCGATGCTTTCCAGTATCTCCATGAAATCTCGGAGCGTTCAATATTCTTGAGCTGAGTGTCATTCTGCGCAAAGTGCTTTGCCGACTCCCAGTATTTATCAATCTGAGCAATCTGATAAGCCTTGAGATGCAGATTATCCTTTGAATCCTGATAAATTTTCAGATGACCCGACTTATCGCCTGCGTTCTCGGTACAGATATCAAGTATATTGCGTATATATTTGCCGCCCTTGCCGTAATAGGCTTCAAGGAAACCGTCAATCTCCTTGTCGAGGTCACAGTAGGGATTCTGCATGCATTTTGAGAGCATATATGCTCTCAGCTCGCCAAATTCGGTGTCACACTCTTCAATATAGTAATTGCCCTCTTCGTAAACGCCCTTGACATTGTGCTCATAGAAAATCTGAATATTCTTCTGAATTACTCCGAAATCGGGGAAAAGACAGCAGGTATGGGCATAGTTTGTTGTGTAGTCCCATACATAGATTCTGTTGCAGATTTTGGACCAATCATCGAGGTCCTTCATAAGCTCAACATTCTCCTTACACTTCGGGTCATCAAGAGCGTGAGAGAAACAGCACTCAATTGTGCAGAGACGTACAATCATATTGTCGCGCGGAGCAATACCTTTCGGTGCTTTGCGTGTATACTGATATGCGAATGTGTCGATTCCTACATTGTCATATCCTGCATTTTTAACCGCATCGGCAACCTGATTGACAAAGTTAATCATCGTTGCCGACTGCACACCGCCGTGAGCCTTTTCAAAAGCCTTGCAGTTTTCGCACTCGCAGTAGTTATAATTATCCGCCTGTGTGAGCGAAACAATCTGAAGTGATGCACTCGGATCGTGCTCAGCCTTAAGCAGGTCAAGCACCTCGCTCTTTACAACCTCAAGAGTATCGGGGTTTGTAAGGCAAAGCTGGTCCTTTATTCTCTCACCGTTACGGAATGCGAAATACTCGGGATGTGAGTCGAAATACTTATCAGCGTTGCAGAATGTGCTTGTAAAAGTGTGGCAAAGACCGCCGAGATAATTTACAGTACCGCCCATATATGCAGGCATTCTGCGGTACGCACCGCCTGTAAGTCCGTTGGCAACTGAGTAATTCCAGTCACGCGGACTTCTCCAGTCAGTCTCGGTATATTCAAAGAAAGGAGCGTAAACGATATTTGTATCGGCAGGCACGCTGACACAATCAGTCTTCGGAAGAACTGTCAGCTTTGAGGTATAAACCTTGTAGCCGCAGAACTCCTCAAGGAAACGGTTAACACCGTAAAGTGTTCCGCGGACGCCTGTTCCGTTGATATAAACCTTGTTGCCGTCAGCCTTTATCACATAGCCGTTATCCTTAATATCAGCCATACCGTCATAGTCGATATCTATCGCAATAAACTTTTCTGCCGCTGTTTTTGAGTGAGGCAGATAATAACCGAGGACATCGTGCAGTTTGCCCTGAAGCGTGTCAATCGCATAGCTCTCCTGCTGAGAGTATGTCTCGGGAATAAGAATTGTCCACGAACTGTCAATTATTATTTCATCTGATTCACCGTCAGCCGCAAATACACATTGCACCGTTGCAAAAATCATACAAAGTGCAAGCAGGATTGAAAGAATCTTTTTCATCAAATCAGCTCCTTATTTTTCTGATGTGATAATTCTACCATATATTTTTTTCTCTTTCAATTAAAATGGTTTACAAAGATAGACGGGTATATTTGTTGATATTTTTTCCGTATTCTGTTATAATTCAGAAAAAACTTTACAAAAAGCAGGTTTGTATATGAGTAATAATTTTTATAACGTACATTTTGAACGAAAAACGGGTAACGGGCTTAGCTCCGTCAAAAGATACGGCTATGAAAACGCAAAAAAAGTCAACGCCTTTCACAGAAGCTTTCCCGAATACAGCGTCACTCCCCTGCGTGAGCTGAAAAATCTTGCCGCTTATCTCGGTGTTAAAAGCATCTATGTCAAGGATGAGAGCTACCGCTTCGGTCTGAACGCATTCAAGGTTCTCGGCGGCAGCTATGCAATCGGCAGCTACATTGCCGAAAAGCTCGGCATGGATATCAGCGAGCTTCCGTATGAAAAAATGACAAGCGCGGAAATAAAAGCAAAGCTCGGTGAAACAACCTTTGTCACCGCAACAGACGGCAACCACGGACGAGGTGTTGCGTGGACGGCAAACCGTCTCGGTCAGAAGAGCGTTGTTTTCATGCCGAAAGGAACAGCTCCCGAAAGACTGGAAAACATTAAAAAGCTCGGCTCTGACGCAAGCATTACAGACCTTGTTTACGATGATGATGTGCGTCTTGCGAAGGAATGCTCCGAAAAATACGGCTGGGTTGTTGTTCAGGACACCTCGTGGGACGGATACGAGGATGTGCCTGCTCACATTATGGAGGGCTACATCACAATCGGCTATGAGATTATCAATCAGCTTGACGGTGTTAAGCCGACACATATTTTCCTGCAGGCAGGTGTAGGCTCTATGGCAGGCGCAATATGCGGTTTTTTTGCCGATTATTACGGAGATGAAAGCCGACCCGTGATTACAGTAGTTGAGCCGAATGCCGCCGACTGCATTTTCCGTACTGCTCAGGCGAATGACGGAAAACTCCACTTCACACAGGGCGATATGAATTCAATGATGGCAGGACTTTGCTGCGGTGAGCCGTGCAAGCTCGCATGGGATGTGCTCAAAGACCACGCAGACAACTTCGTTGCAATGCCTGAATATCCTGCGGCAACAGGTATGCGCACCCTCGGCAGACCTCTCGGCGACGATGCAAAAATTATTTCGGGTGAAAGCGGAGCGTCAACAACAGGACTTGTGGTTGAACTGATGAAAGACAGCTCGCTTGAAAGAATCAGAAAAGAAATCGGACTTGATGAAAATTCGGTTGTGCTTTGTATCTCAACCGAGGGCGACACCGATAAAGAGAATTACAAAAAAATACTTTCAGAATAAAACGAAAACTCTGCATCGCATTGAGCTTTGCAGAGTTTATTTTTTACAGAGTAATGTATTCGGAATTTTCTTTCACCGTATCGCTGTTTTCGGCAATCAGCACCGAAGCCTCTTCATCACATTCAATGCTGTGCCATGTGCCTGCGGTTACGTTGTAAAGCTTGCACGGCTCCATTTCAACAGGCTCTCTGTTCTTGCCGATATAGAGCGTAGCCTTGCCCTTGAGAAGGACAAAAACCTCGTCTGTTTCAAGATGACGTTCTATGTATGTGTTGTGGGTGTACTCCTCATCCTGAGTGAGGAATGCGACACACCATGTTTTGAAAACGTGTGTGCGATCATATCCTCTGCCGTTGAATTCTTTTATTTCAAGTCCGTCTGCCATTTTGTTTTCCTCCTTGTTATTTTATAACAGCATTAACCGTTCCGTTATATTCGCCGAGGAAATTCTCGGCATCGCCAATCATTTTTATTCTGCCGTGTCCGTCCCTGTACGCAAAACTGATATAGAGAGTGCCGATATAAACATCAATAATCTGAACAAGAATTCTCAGCTGATTTTCAGTTCCCCACGCGCCTGAAGCCGCACAGTCATAGGTGTGACCCTCACAGCTCTGACCGCCGACAATATCCGAATATCCCGTCTGTGGAAACGGCTGAAAAATATTCTCACATCTGCCGAACCGAAGCACTTTTTCGCCCTGTTCATTCTTATATCGGAATTCACATTCATCACCGAAGCTAAACGAAAACTCGGTAATGCCGAGCCTGTTATCCTCGGCAATAAAAACTTTGCCATTTATTTCTTTTTCAAGCTCAGCGGATTTTTCTCCGTATGCCGTAACAAGCTTAAGATTTTTTATGTAGCTTTCAAGCTCGTTGTATGCCGTCTCATCCTCTTCCGTACTGTCGCTGACAGTATCAATAATTTCAGAAAATGCATATGAAATCAGAAGCTCTCTCGATGACGGTGTGCGATAATTGCCCGAAGTACAGGTAAAAGTGATATCAGTATCGGGGTCATAAAACGTAAGCTGATCGTGCATTCCGTTAAAGCCGAATGAATTGCCGTAAAATCGCCATAGCTGACTTGCATATCCGCAGTTATCAAATGAGCGGTATCCGTTAGTCATACAATCGGATGCATCCGCAAGAGCTTCACGGATTATGTTTTCGGGAATTATCTGCTTCCCGTTCCACCTGCCGTAACAGCCGACAAGCCGACCGAAGGACAGCATATCGAGCGGAGTACAGATCAGAGCTGAGTCTGCCCAAGAATGACCTCCCGGACATTTAAGGCAATATGCCGACTTTGAAAAGCCGATTTCGTCAAGACACTTTTCACGCAAATAATCAAGAAACGGTTTCCCGCTCAATCTCTCCACAAGTGCACCGAGAACAAACGAGCCCATAGAGTCATAGCGATACTGTGTACCCGGATAAACCGCAGGCTTCTGAGAAAAATAGAGCTTTACACGGTCATCCGTTCCGCTTCTGAACCAGTTGATATCGTACTCATCAAAGCAGGTGCGCATCATCAGCATATTGCGGACAGTCAGCTTTTCAAGATACGGATGTACTGTTTCGGGCAACTTATCGGGAAAATAAGAAATTATCTTATCATCAAGCGACAATCGCCCCTCCTCGGCAAGCAATCTGACAGCAATTCCGACATAGCTCTTTGTCTGCGAGTACATTCTGTGCTTCACCGAGCTGTCAAACGGCTTCCAGTAAGCCTCACAGATAAGCTTATCGCCCCTTGCAATGAGCACCGAATGTGAAGCGAGTCCGTGTGAATCAATCATTTTCAGATATTTAAGAATCTGACGGGACGAAACTCCCGCACTTTCGGGTGTAGCTCTAACAAACATTTTTTTTACACCTCATTTATCAGAAATCAAAAATCTTTGACAGCTTTGAATTATTTGAAAATATTGTTATATTTCTTCGCCCACGAAGCAACAGCGTCCCTGCTGTATGATTTGGGCATTGTCATACACAGCGTACCGACAGCACCAATCTGAGCACCGCACTTAAGAGCCTTCTTTGTCAGCTCCTTATCTGCGGCAACAGCTTTTACCTTTGTGATAAGATCATTGGTGTCAAACTTCAGCATATCGCCGATATCGCCGAACTCTGCGCTGATATTGATATCGTCCTCGGTGATTGCACCCGACTCAAAGAAAGCGTCGATAACCTTCGGTTCAAGTCCGACAAGAAGATTCTTTGCAGCGGCAATCGGTGCAAGTCCGCCGCCGACCTCCTTGTAATAATTGACCTGATACTTCCAGAGTGTATAGCGGTCAAACTCATCGTTAATATCGTCCATAATCGCCTCGGCAAGAATTTTGCCTGCCTTGAAGCAGTTTGCCATACCGCTTCCGATAAGCGGAACTGTCATACAGGCAGCATCTCCGATAACCGCATATCCGTCCCACACCATAACTGAAAGGGGCTGACGAATCGGGATCTGCACAAACTGACCGCCACGCACAACCTCAGTGCCAAGTCTGGGGTTTGTCTTGCGAAGCTCGGTAAGTGTTTTCTCAACCTCATCCATTCCGAACGGCTCAAAGCGTCCGATAAGGACGTCGGTATACTCATCCTCGCTTGCAACCCAGTTAATTCCTTTTTTATTATTGAAGAAGAGAATTAGCTTGAACTTATCATCTGTCGGCTCATCACTCGCTTTGTTGTAAAACGCACGGTAAACATAAATTCTGTCTGTTGCGGAAACATCCTTGTCAACAGGAACGCAGGCAGGCAGATTTTTTCTGACGGGAGAATCAATACCGCAGGAATCAATTACAAGATCGGCATAAAAATCACCCTTTTCGGTTTTGATACCCGCAACTCGGTTACCGAGCATAACAGGGCCAAGCACCGCACAGTCATAGACTATCCTGACTCCGCAGTCAGCCGCATAGGAAATCAGATGAGCGTAGATATCCTTTCGCTCCATTTTGATTTCTTTCTCGTTGTCGGGAATGTGCTGTTTAAGACGTACACCGAGTGACGGACTGTAAAATACCATATCCTCTTTAAGCTCGTACTTATCGCTCTCAGGCATAGGAATACCTGCGTAATTCAGCGATTTCGGCGCAAAGATATCCGTCCAGTCATGTCCGAGTGTTCCCTCGCTTTTCTTCTCGTATACAGTAACGTCATAGCCGTGCTTTGCAAGTATTGCCGCCGTAACTATTCCGCCGTGTCCGAGACCTGCAACAATAATTTTATTACCCATAACACTTCTCCTCTCCGTATTTCTTCTGTTAAATTATACCATATAATACAGATTATTCAACAATATTATACACATCAGACTTTATATATTACGTTATTTTTTACTGATTGACTTATATTGTATTGAAAAAAACGCACAGATAGAATATAATTATTACAATCTGAAAAGGAGAATTTCAATGAAGATTTCAATAAACAATCCTCTCTGCTCCGAGTGGCACGCCGACCCCGAGGCAAGAGAGTACAACGGTAAATATTACATATACGTCACACGCTCCGCTCCGTTTGACGAACAGCTCAATCAGGATGTTTTCGTTTCAGAAGACCTGTGCAAATGGGAAAAGAAAGAATCTATCATTGATATGAGCGGATTCCCGTGGGTTAAACGAGCCGTATGGGCGCCGACTATTATCGAAAAGAACGGCAAATACTACTACATTTTCGCTTCAAACGATATTCATCAGGACAACGAGGGTGGCGGACTTGAAATTGCTGTCTCCGACTCACCCGAGGGACCGTTCAAGGGTTATCTTGACCGCTCGCTCATTGGTGAAATTATCAACGGTGCTCAGCCGATAGACGCTCACCTGTTTAAGGATGATGACGGTACTGTCTACCTTTACTACGGCGGTTGGGATCATTGCAACGTGTGCATCATGAACGACGATATGACAGGCTTTGTCCCCTTCTCTGACGGTGAAATCTATAAAGAAATCACACCCGACGGATATAAAGAGGGTCCCTGTATGATGAAGCGTAACGGCAAGTATTATTTTATGTGGTCAAGCGGCGGCTGGACAAACGGCACATACTGCGTTAATTATGCGATTTCCGATAATCCGCTCGGACCCTTTGAACGTGAAAGCACAATTCTTTCCGCTCAGGAGCCGATTGCCGAGGGACCGGGTCATAACGGATTTCTTCAGCTTTCTGACGGCAGCTGCCTTATGGTTTATCACAGGAGAAGATTCGATAACAAAAATGCTCACGCACGTTTTCTCTGCATTGATAAAATGGAGTTTGACGGTGAAAAAATAAAGCCTGTTATTATGACAGGAACCCGAAGTGATTATATAAATTCACCGATTTTCAATATAAAAACAATAGCCGAGCTTGCACCCGGTGAAAACAATCCCCGAAACAGTGAGGGCGATTTCGCCGTTCTGAATGACGGTTCAATCCTCTTTGCATACAGCCGCTACACAGGCTGTTCTTCCGAGGATGAAGCTCCGTGCGATATTGCAGGAATGATTTCACACGACGGCGGAAAGACTTTTGAGCATCTTCCCCGCCTTCTTGTCACCGCCAAAGAACATAACACAAGCAACATTATGAGCGTTTCGTTCTGCCGACTTAACAACGGTACGCTCTGTCTTTTCTACCTTGCAAAATTCGGCGCAAGTTCAGCATATTATATGCGCAGAGCTCTTGAAAACGAAACAGAATTCGGTGAAGCTGAGCTTTGCATTGAACAGAGTGAAAGCATCTACTACGTCATCAACAACTGCCGTGTCCGCAAGCTCCCTGACGGACGTTTGCTTGTGCCTGCCGCATGTCACAGAATCAGAGAACGCAGCAACAACGAGCGGGCAGGAGAATATTTCGCAACCTCTCAGATTTTCGGAAGCGATGCGAACGCAGAAAACTGGCACGCCGTTTCCGATGTTATTGAAATGCCAAACCCGGGTCATTCAGAGACAGGCCTGCAGGAGCCGGGACTCTCACTTCTTCCCGACGGTCGGCTTTACGGATATTTCCGCACAGACAGAGCCTTTCAGTTTGAAAGCTTTTCGGCGGACGAGGGCAAAACATGGTCTGCACCCATTCCGTCTGTTTTCACCGCCCCCGAATCACCAATGCTGATTGTACGCAATCCATACAACGGAATTTACTATTCCGTCTGGAATCCCGTTCCGCTTTATAACGGCAGAATCAAAGAAGAAACATGGTGCCACGCAGGACGTTTTCCATTTGTTATAGCTCAGAGCAGCAACGGCATTGATTTTTCGGAATACACCGCCGTGGAAAGCATTCCCGACCACGGCTATTGCTACCCCGCAATTCTGTTTCTCAATGAAAAAGAAATGCTGATGTCCTACTGCTGCGGCGGAAAGGAAGACGGAAAATGCTTGTCGAGGACAAGGATAAGCAGAATTACATTTGAATAAAAATATTGCCGATGGTCAGAAAACTCTAACCATCGGCTGTTTTTATCTGTTTCTTAAAATTTTAAGGGTTGTTGTTTTCGGAAATTCCGTTTTGCGGAACTTAACCTTTGTTATCTGCTTGAACGCAGGTGTTTTTCTGTTCAGCTCACGAACATAGTTTCTGAGCTGTTTTTCACCGTCGGGAACGGTTTCATCAAGATAAAACTCGCCCGTAATCTGTCCGTCCTCTTCGTAAACAAGAACCTCTTTGACCATATCTACCGCCGCAAACTTGTCCTCAAGCTCCTCGGGAGAAACATTCTTTCCGTTTGAGAGAACGATAAGATTTTTCTTTCTTCCACGGAAGAAAAGGAAGCCGTCCTTGTCAAAATAGCCGTAGTCGCCTGTTCTGTACCAGCCGTTGTCAAAGGTTTCCGCTGTTGCTTCGGGATCGTTATAATAGCCAATCATCACGTTTGAGCCGCGGACATAAACCTCGCCGACACCGTCCTCGTCAGGATTGTTTATCTTAACCTCGTTGCAGTCAAGCGGCTTACCTGCGCTGCCGAATTTAAAATTGTCAAGTCGGTTGCAGGTGACTGTCGGTGAACATTCCGTTGCACCGTAGCCATTGATAACCTGAATACCTAAATCGTAAAGACCTTTTTCGTATTTTACATCAAGATACGCACCGCCGCAGATGATAACCTCCAGCTCGCCGCCGAGATTGTCGATAACCTCTTTGAAAAGCTTGCGTCTGACATCAATGCCGACCTTCATAAGCGCGTTGCTTATCTTAAGACCTGTTTTGAGCTTCTTTTCCTTGCCCTCTTTTTTAGCGGTAAACCAAATCTTTTTGTATATCGTTTCAACCGCCATGGGAACAGCGGTAAAATTCTGCGGACTGTAAGTCTTTATATCCTTCGGCAAGTCCTTAAGGCTCTTGCAGATATATCCCCACTCAATAAGGAGCGGACTTGCAAGCAACGCACTTGCCCATGAAAGTGTGTGGTGGAACGGAAGGAACGCAATTGCCTGACTTGCCGTCATCGCACGGCAGGTTGCAATTCCGTCAGACGCAACATTTTTCTGAGTGAGCATAACACCCTTGCTTCTGCCTGTTGTGCCTGATGTGTAAACGATAAATCCGAGGTCATCGCCCCTGACATCGTCTGTCAGATAATCGAACGCACCGTTTTCCAAGTCCTCGTGTCCCTTGGCAACAAGGCTGTCAAAATCGTTCAGACAGATATACTGCGAAATCACAACACCGTCTGTCGATTTCATCATATCAATAGCGGATTTAAAATCTGATGTGTAATAAATACCGTCACATCCGCTTCTTACCATTATATCGGTAAGCTCCTCGTCAGTCAGCTTCGGGTCAAGCGGAACCGCTGTCATTTTACCTGTTGCAATAGAATAAAAAGCTTCAAGCCAGTAATAGCTGTTTTCGGAAAGGATAGCAACCTTTTTGCCCCTCAGACCGATTTTATAAAGATACTGACCAAGACCTGTTGTATCGTAAAAGCTCTGATTAAAAGTCTTTGTTTCTATCTCATTATTAAAATTGTTGAACACAAACTGTTTCTTGTCTTTGCCGTTCTTTGCACCGTAAATTATAATCTCTTTTACGGTATCCATATCAGGGAAGGTGCCGTACTTCTTATAGTTTACTTTGGTTTTCATCTCATAACCTCATATTTTCACAGATATTTTTATTTTATCAATTCTGCAAGCGTTTGTATACATACAAATGCGGCAAAATGTAAAAACGTCGGCAAAAATAATTGTCAACGTTTTATTGTTATTCAGCGAAAAAACCAATTCCGTCAGGGTTTGCATAAGCTTTGTCAAAAACAGGAATAGCGAACTTAATTACATTATAGGCAAAATCGGGAACCTTGATACCGTTGTTGAATTCAACATTGAACTTTGCAAGAGTATCAAAATCCGGTTCAACCTTTGAGCTGATTTTTACGGTTTTAGCACCGAATGTGAAGATAAGGCGTTTTATCTGTGACCTGCCTGTATGGTGGAGGAACAGCTCAAGCGTTCCGTCCTCGTTCCACGAAGCCTGTGCATCGCAGACAAATATATCCTCGCCGAGCTTCAGGTAACTGCGCTCATACTTTCCGTTCATACCTGCCTTGATTGTCTGATTGCCGCATCCGTGCTCGGTGAAAGAAAGCTCCAGCGCATCCTCTGTAAAGTTGAACTTAAGATTGTCAAGGTCGCCTATTCTTTCGCGCCACATAAAGAATGTTGCCGCGCTGATAACGCTGAGATTTCTGAGAGATTTAACCTTAATAAGCCTGTTGCCGATTATCTTTTCCTTTGCGAGATTTCTGCTTGTCGGGCAGCGGAAGCAGGGCTTGTACTCTTTTGAATTTAAGAATTTTTTGAATTTCTCAGCCTTCGCTTCGTCAATTTCCTCTGTCGGCTCAATAAACGCTCTCGGGAAGAAATCGTATGTGGGGTTAAGGATTATTTCATCTCTGTTTTCCTTAGCCGTCATAACAACAACCGCGTTATGCTCAGGGAACATAAATGCGTGCTGACCGTAAAGACCTGTGAAACGGTAAACAGTCTCGCCGTCCTCAAGGTGGTCAACCCATGTCTGATAGCCGTACTCGGAATCCTTTGAATAAATCGGATAGAGCTTATCTGTATGAGGATAAACGCTTCTGTTTATCCAATCCTCAGAAATAATTCGCTTACCTTCATAAACGCCCTTGTTCATAAACATAATTGCAATTTTTGAGATATCCTCTGCACTCAGCTTAAGTCCCCAACCGCCTGCGTCAATGTCATCGTGGTTTTTATCCCACTGCGGAACAGGAATGTTGAGAGGCTCAAAAAGTCTGGGAGTCAGGAACTCCGTCATTGTCATGCCTGTCTCCTTCTGAAGAATCCATGAAAGCAGAAATGCGTTTTCGCTTATGTATTTCCAGCCTGTGCCGGGTCTGAATTTGAACGGACAGGCAAGGAAATCTTCAAGCCAGTCGCCCTTTTCCTTATTGTCAAGAACGCTTGTAACCTTGCCGACCTTCATCGCAATAACGTGATGAAGGTTAAGTTCCTCGGCATATTCTCTCTGCTTTCCGCTGAGCTTCAGAAGCTTGTCCGGGAAATATTTCGGATAAATTCTTGTGTTGAGGTCAAGAATTCCCTCCTCAACCGCAAAACCGATTGCAAGAGCGGTTATGCTCTTTGAAAGTGAAAACAGCTCGTGCGGTATCTCCGCCTCGTTCGGCTTCCAATGACATTCACATGCAACCTTGCCGTCACGTATAACCATAATACTGTCAATGCGTGTCTTGTTGATTTCAAGGAAATCTATCCATGCTTTAACAACCTTTGAATCCACACCCACCTGTTCGGGATATTTAATTCTTTCCAGCATATTTCTTCTCCTTCATTTTACTGTGTTTTTATATATTTATTTCAATCATATCGTTTACGAAGCCTCTGATTTCATTCATCTTATCCTCTCCGCGCGGATAATCCTCGAATGTGATAGCTCCGAATTTCTTTTCAAGCTCGGCAACAAGCTTTTCTCTGCCGACGAGCTTTTCAGCTAACTGCATAGCTCTCATATCCTGCAAGCCCTCATAGAAAACAACGCTTCTGATTGACTCAATCGCTGAATCATTGTAGGGATAAACCGAGAACGAGTCGCCCGACGGGAATGTTCCCTCCGCATCCGTAACAAGGTACGGATTTATGTGGCGGATTGAATGATGAGCATTATAGAAGTTGTAGCCCCACTGTAAAAAGCCCTCCATCTCATACAGATAAAGCTGAACGCCTATAATCCTTGTACGTGCAAGCGGCATTGAGAAAAACCTGTTGCTGACCTTTTCTCTCTGACCGCAACAGTAATATGTCCAATGGTGCTCATATCCGTTCTTTACAAATTCCTCTGCGCTGTTTGTGCATGGAATCGGAAAATCAACAATACCGCTTTTATACAATTCATATTCTGACAGCGCGTCAATAATCGGGAAATCCTTAAGAATATCCTTAACAATATTCTTCGCCGCGCCGTAAGATTCAATCTGCTCCGCCGAAGGCTCATCGGAAATATGAAAGAATGTAACATCCTCAATATTTTCCTCTTTGATAACCTTAATCAGCTCGGGCAGGAATACGTTAAGAAACGCAGCATACTCGTCAGATGTAGCCTTAGTTTCCCAGCCAAACAGCTTTTTACCGTCGGCAATAATTTTCGGCGCCGCAACTGCTCCCCACTGTGAGAACAGATGCGCCATTTCAAAATATTTCAAACCGCAGTCCTTTGCAAGATGTATCCAACGGCGCAGCTTGTCAAAATTAAAGCTGTAACCGCCGTCAGCCGTGCTGACATCGACAAGCTGAACGGTTGTTCGCTCTCCGCCGACTTTTGTATCGAGCGGCGGCGTAAAAATCGGAGTAAGTATCATATTGATACCCGTTCTTGCTGCCGTTCTCATAAAGCTTTCAAGTATTTTCCAGTAACGCTCGGAAAAAACAGGCTCGTTAAAATAGTCGGCAATACAATCTGCGTGGAACCAGTTGGTATATATAAGGCTCTGCTCCGGAAGCACAGCATTCATAACCTCAACGGTAAATGTCTTTGAGGTGCTGAATTCCTCAGCTGTAATGCTTACTTCAATATCGTACTTACCTGCCGCTATGTCGGCTGGGATGTCAGCTGTAATCCAGAGTGAATACCAGTTCTGCTTTTTGATTGCAAGACAGCCGTTCTCAACAGGGAACAGCACGTCGGGGAAAAGTCCCGGCTCTGTGCGCTCATAATAGTCATCATGCTCTTCCCAGATGGGAATTTCCGAAGGTACATTGCCGACAAAGCTGACTTTAACATAATCTGCAATATCAGACTTCACGCTGACCTGAGCCTCAATAACCGTATCGCTTTTATATGCAAGCTGATAGGAAATGCGCTCACCCTTAAGCACCTTTCCGCCGTTTATTTCGTTCATTACACATTTTCCGTCAAGAAAAATACGTTCAAGAGAAGAAACCTGTTTAATTTCAAGTTCCATATTTACGCCTCCCGAATTTCAGTCAGATAATTTTAACATAATATGGCAAGAATGTAAATATGTATAAAAAATAATCCCTCAGCTGACCGCAATTATTCCTCCGATAGACCCGGCAACAAGCAAAACTCCGCAGAGAATCCACCCGATAACACCCACTCCGCCGTGAGAAACAAGCATTGAAACACACGCCGTTATCAGATACATCGGCAGCACACTCAGCGCACCGGTAAGGAATCCTTTTTTACGCACAGGCTTTACCGCAAGATATCCGCAAATAAAGCCCGAAGCTGCACCGATTGCAAGCATAAAGAACTTATACGATTCCCGGGACGAATCATTTTTAAGACAGATAAATGACGTCAGAGCCGTAAGCGCAAAAAATAGTGCTGTTCCTACAACCGAGCCGATAAGAGCTTTAATGATTATTGTTTTTAAGTTGGCTTCTGCCTTTGGTTTTCTCTTTTTTACGGGCATAAAAATCCCTCCTCGTTTAAATTTATGAGGAGGGAAAAATTATTATTACTGATTTCGTTTGATTTTTGATGTCGTTGTTTTCTGAAATTCTTTATTGACAATTTCAAATTTCTTTATCATTTTATAGCTTACAACCTTTGAGTTAACGCTGCGTACCGCATCAGAAACCGCCTTGGAAATCTCCTTTTCGCCGACATTTCTGTTGCTGTTCATTGCGGAAACAGCCGCTGAATCGGGGAAAATACGGGCATATACAATAGTTGCGCCCTTTTCATCCTCAACACCCGAAACTATACATTCCTTAACAGCCTGCTCCTTTACAAGCAACGCTTCAAGCTCTTCGGGATAGACATTTTTGCCGTTGCGTGTTACGATAACGCTCTTGCTTCGTCCGCAGATATAGTAAAATCCGTCCTTATCCGCACGTGCGAGGTCACCCGTATGGAACCAGCCCTCATCGTCAAAGCAGGCTTTTGTCGCCTCTTCGTTTTTATAGTAGCCGAGCATTACCATTGGTCCCTTGACACAGATTTCACCGACACCGTTTTCATCGCGGTTATCAAGCCTTGCCTCAACATCGGGTATCGCTTTGCCGATTGAATCGTGCTTGCTGTCCTTGTCACCGTTACAGATTACAATAGGCGAACACTCGGTCAGACCGTAGCCCTGAAACGTCTTAATACCGTACTTATTCAGGTTGCGGATAATTACAGGGTCAATCGCCGCCGCGCCTGAAATAATCAGACGGATTTCGCCGCCGAACGCTTCACGAATCTTTGCAAAGAAATAACCGTTTGCGTCAATACCGACAGCACCTACGGTTTTCGCGATTGCGTGACCGACATTTACCTTAAACGATGCCGCCTTTTCCTTTTCCATTGCCTTCTGAATTCTGTGATAGAATTTTTCAAGCATAAGCGGAACAACAATAAGGATATGCGGTTTAAACTCCTGCAAATTTCTGGTTATATACCTCAGACCCTCGCTGAAGCAGATTGTAACACCGCCGTAAACACAGCAAAGGAATGTAACCGTACATTCATAGGTGTGATGAAGCGGAAGCACCGACAGTATTCGCTCGCCGTGGTTGATTTTTACAATACCCATAATTGAGCGGATATCTGAACAAATGTTATTTGCGCTGAGCATAACCGCCTTCGACATTCCCGTTGTGCCCGAGGTAAACAGCAGAACAGTCAGCTCATTGTCAGATATTTCTTTATTGAGGTATTCCATATGACCGTCAGCAATGAGTGCCTCACCCTCTTCGACAAGTCTGTCGAACGAGATGATTCCGTCCTCATCCTGCTTAACGTCCATACCAATCAGTACAAGTCCGTCAGGCAGCTCATCACGGTGTTCAAGAAGCTTTTCGCCGAATTTCTTATCAAAAATAACAGCCTTTGCTTCTGACACCTCGAGTATACTTTTTATATCTTCAAACGGAAGCTCCTTGTCCGTCGGCACGGCAACACCTGCACCGCACACCACCGACATATAGCTCAGACACCATTTATAGCTGTTAGCTCCCGCAATTGCAATGCGTTCACCCTCGAGTCCAAGCTCGATTAGTGAAGTACCGAGCGAATTGACATGGGTGTAAAACCTTTTGTAGCTTACATCCCTTATCTGACCGATACTGTTTTTATATCTGAAAGCAGGGTCGTGTCCGTAAAGTGTAACGCTCTGTAAAAGCATTTCACGAAAATTATTAAATTCTCTTACCTTGTATTTTGGTCGGTTCATTTTTATCCGCCTTACTTTGTCAGTAGTTTTTCGCAAGCGGCAAGCTTAACACAGATACACAGAAGCTCTACTGCCTTTTCAAGCTCCTCAACATCGGGGAACGAGGGAGCGATTCGAATATTGCTGTCGTCGGGGTCAATTCCGTACGGATAGGTTGCGCCGACAGTTGTGAGCGTAAGTCCCGCGTCCTTGCAGAGCTGACCGACACGCTTTGCACAGCCGTTCATTACATAAAGGCTTACAAAGTAGCCGCCGTTTGGATTTTTCCATCGTGCAATACCTGTTCCATCGAAAGCCTTGCTGAAGCCGTTGGTAACTGTCTCAAACTTCGGTCTGAGGATTTCAGCGTGCTTTTTCATCTGAGCCTTAATGCCGTCAAGGTTCTTGAAATATCTTACGTGACGAAGCTGATTAACCTTGTCATGTGAAATAATCTGAATTGTCATTCTGTCAAGGATTGCCTTTATATTTGCATCAGAAGCCGCAACAGCGGAAATACCCGCACCTGCAAAGCTGATTTTTGACGTTGAGCAGACCTCGATAAACATATCCTCACTGCCCTGTTTCTTTGCCTCATCAAAGATGTTGAGCAGTTCGTCGGGAGTATCGTTGATATCGTGAATGATATATGCGTTATCCCAGATTACTCTGAAATCCTCTGCCGCAGGCTTAAGAGCCGCAAAACGGCGTACAACCTCATCCGAGAATGTGATTCCGTCGGGATTTGAATACTTCGGAACGCAGAAAAGACCCTTTACAGACTTATCTTTTACATATTCCTCGATACTATCCATATCGGGACCGTCATCATTCATTTTAATATTTATCATTTCAATTCCGAAATGCTTAAGAATTCCGAAATGTCTGTCATATCCGGGTGCAGGGCAAAGAAACTTGATATTTCCCTGTTTCATCCACGGTTCTCCACCGCAGCCGAAAATCATACACTGAGCGATATAGTCGTACATTATTGTAAGACTCGCCGCACCGCAGACAACAACATTTTTGCTGTCAACACCCATAAGGTCGGCAAAAAGCTGTCTGCACTCGGGAATTCCAGGCAGACCGCCGTAATTTCTTGTTTCCATTCCGTCTGATGCCTTCATATCGCTCGAAGAGCTGAGCACATCAAGCATACCGTTAGCAAGGTCAAGCTGTGCCTTGTTCGGCTTGCCGCGTGACATATCAAGCTTAGGACCCTTGGACTTGAATGCTTCATATTCAGCTTCAAGCTCCGACTTCATTTTTTTCAGTTCGTCTTCTGACATTTCACAGAACTGTTTCATTGTATATTCCTCCAAAACTAAACGGGGCACGGAACCGTGCCCCGGCTGATTATGCTGTAACCGTTTCAGCTTCTTTATCCATGTGCTTTCTGATAAAGTCCTTAACCTTCTGCTCATACTCTTCCTTGGCATTATAATAGCTGAAAGCGTGAACAGTATTCGGCACCCACATAAAGTCCTTCTCGACAGGACAAGCGTCATAAAGCATCTTGCCGTACTTAAAGGGCACAAATGTGTCCTCTTCACCGTGGATAAAGAGTATCGGATTCTTTGCTTTATCCATATTTTTAAGCGAATTGCTCTCACTGAAAAAGTATCCTGCGTTTATTTTGCTGAAAATACTTCCGAGATATACAATCGGCTTGCATTTGAATCCGATCATGCCCTTAAGTGTATTGTTCATAACGTCAACTGCACTGATAAATCCGCAGTCTTCAATAATAAGCTTAACCTGATCCGGCGGTGACATCTCGTTGCAGTTCATTACAGTTGCGGCACCCATAGAGATACCGTGAAGAATGATTTCAATGCCCTCGCCAAAGCGGTTGATAAGATAGTCAACCCAGAGAAGAATGTTCTTCGCATCCTTTGAGCCGAAGCAGGCATAGTCGCCCTCACTTCTGCCGTGACCCGTGAGGTCAGGAAGAAGATAGTTGTATCCCATTGTTTCGTGATAGAACGGGAACATATGGCTGAACTCGTCAGGTCCGTTACAGCGGTATCCGTGAACACAGATAACAAAACGCTTGGAATCGGCAGGAACAAACCACGCCTTCATTGTAAGACCGTCAACGCTCTGAAGTGACAAATCCTCAGGGTTATGGTCATAAAGATACTGGTTGTTTATCTTTCTGATTTCAGCTCGCTTTTTATAAACTTCTCTTGTTTCAGGCTTCTTGGGCTTGTTGGGGTCAGGACGCTTGATTGCAAGCTCGCAGGCAAGATATCCTGTAAGAGCAGCAACGCCTGTAACGCCCATAGCAACCTTAAAGGGAGTGCTTTTTTTCATATGTATTTCCCCCCAATTTATTTCTTTTCACCGAGGAGCTTTGCAAGCTCATCCATAAATGTGTTGATATCCTTAAACTGACGGTAAACGGAAGCAAAACGTACATATGCGACCTCATCAGTATCCTTGAGCTTATCCATTGCAAGCTCGCCGATACGCGTTGCTGTAACCTCACGGTCAAGTGAGTTCTGAAGTGTAAGCTCGATATCGTCTACGATTCTTTCGATGGTGTCAAGTGCAACAGGACGCTTTTCACAAGCTCTGAGAAGTCCGTTGAAAAGCTTTGCTCTGTCAAAAGCCTCTCTTGATTTATCCTTCTTGACAACGATAATCGGAACACTCTCGATTACCTCGTATGTAGTGAATCTCTTTGCACAGCTTGTGCACTCTCTGCGGCGGCGGATACGCTCGCCCTCATCTGTCGGACGGGAGTCTATAACCTTACTTTCTGAATAACCGCAAAACGGACATTTCATACTTGTCACATCCTATTATTACAAGATTTGCCAACAATCTGGCTGATATGTAATTATAGCATAAATAAAATGTAAATTTCAACATAATTATTATATTTTTCACGAAGTATAGTATTTTTATATATCAAAAACGTATATTTAACGCTTTATCCACAATAACGCAGGGCTATTTTGCAGTTTATACAAAAATAATTACCGTAAAATTACAACTTTGACAATATTTTTTATCTAAATAAGGTTTACATATTCCCTGATAAGTGTTAATATATACGGTGGTAAATTAAAAAATTATGTTTAATTTTCTATTCCAAATAAATCAAGGAGGAAAAAACAAAATGGCAAGAAAAAAACAAACCATGGACGGTAATACCGCTGCTGCTCACGTATCTTATGCGTTTACAGAAGTTGCCGGTATTTATCCGATCACTCCCTCAAGCCCCATGGCAGACTATGTTGATCAGTGGTCAGCTCAGGGCCGTAAGAACATCTTCGGCACAAGAGTAAAGGTTGCTGAGATGCAGTCTGAAGCAGGTGCTTCAGGTACAGTACACGGTTCACTTGCAGCCGGTGCTATGACAACAACTTACACAGCTTCACAGGGTCTTCTTCTTATGATCCCCAACATGTACAAAATCGCCGGTGAGCTTCTCCCCTGCGTATTCCATGTATCAGCTCGTTGTGTTGCTTCTCATGCACTTAACATCTTCGGTGACCATTCAGACGTTTATGCCTGCCGTCAGACAGGTTTCGCAATGCTCGCTGAAACAAATCCGCAGGAAGTTATGGACCTCGGTGCAGTTGCTCACCTTGCAGCAATCGAAGGCAGAGTTCCGTTCATCAACTTCTTTGACGGTTTCCGTACATCACACGAAATCCAGAAGATTGAAATCTGGGATTATGAGGATCTTAAAGATATGTGCGACATGGACGCAGTTAATGCTTTCCGTGCACGTGCTCTTAACCCCGAGCATCCCGTAATGCGTGGTTCTCACGAGAACGACGATATCTTCTTCCAGCATCGTGAAGCTTGCAACAAGTACTATGACGCAGTTCCCGCAATTGTTGAGAAGTACATGGGCAAGGTTAACGCAAAGCTTGGCACAAATTATCAACTCTTCAACTACTATGGTGCTGAGGACGCAGAGAACGTAATCGTTGCTATGGGTTCAATCAACGACGTAGCTGAGGAAGTTATTGATTACCTCAACGCTAACGGCGCTAAGGTTGGTCTTCTTAAGGTTCGCCTTTACAGACCTTTCGCAGTAGACAAGTTCGTTGCTGCTCTTCCTGCAACATGCAAGAAGCTCGCAGTTCTCGACAGAACTAAGGAGCCCGGTTCAATCGGTGAGCCCCTCTTCCTCGATGTTGTTGCAGCTCTTAACGCAGCAGGCAAGACAGACATCAAGGTTATCGGCGGCCGCTACGGTCTCGGTTCAAAGGACACACCGCCTTCAAGCATCTTCGCTATCTACGACGAGCTTGCTAAGGACGAGCCGAAGGCACACTTCACAATCGGTATCAACGATGACGTTACTTACCTTTCACTTGAAGAGAAGCCCGCTCCGAACACAGCAGCAGAAGGCACAACAGAATGTAAGTTCTGGGGTCTCGGCGGTGACGGTACTGTTGGTGCTAACAAAGACTCTATCAAGATTATCGGTGACCACACCGACAAGTTTGCTCAGGCATACTTCCAGTATGACTCAAAGAAGACAGGCGGTATCACAATCTCCCATCTTCGTTTCGGCGACAAGCCCATCAAGAGCCCATACTATGTAAATAAGGCTGACTTCGTTGCCTGCCACAACCCCTCATACATCGAAAAGGGTTACAAGATGGTTAACGACGTTAAGCCGGGCGGCGTATTCCTTATCAACTGCCAGTGGGATGCTGACGAGCTCGCAACAAAGCTCAATGCAGAGGCTAAGAGAATCATCGCTAAGAACAACATCCAGCTTTATACTGTTAACGCTATCGACCTTGCTGCAAAGATTGGTCTCGGCAAGCGTACAAACACAGTTCTTCAGTCAGCTTTCTTCTCACTTTCAAAGGTTATCCCTGAGGCTGAGGCTATCGGCTACATGAAAGAGAAAGCACAGAAGTTCATGAAGAAGGGTAAAGAAATCGTTGAGATGAACGAGAAGGCAATCGACGCAGGTGCAACAGCTTACGTTAAGATTGACGTTCCTGCTGAGTGGGCAAACGCTGTTGACGAGACAGCTGCTGCAGACGCAGGCGAGACTTCAAAGCTCGACAAGATGGTTAACAACATCATGAAGCCCGTTGGTCATATGGACGGTTACGGTCTTAAGGTTTCTGACTTCGTTGATCACGTTGACGGTACATTCGAGCAGGGCGCATCAGCATATGAGAAGCGCGGCGTTGCAGTTATGGTTCCCGAGTGGAACGCAGAATCCTGCGCAAAGTGCAACAAGTGTGCATATGTTTGTCCTCATGCTACAATCAGACCTTATGCTCTTAACGACGAGGAGAAGGCAGCTGCTCCCGCAGTTACAAAGTTCGCTCCCAAGCCAGTTGTTAAGACAAATTACACTTATACACTTGCAGTTTCACCTATGGATTGTATGGGTTGCGGCGTCTGCGTAGGCGTTTGTCCCACAAATTCACTTAAGATGGTTTCTCGTGAGAGCCAGGATGCACAGCAGGCAGCATTTGATTACTGCGTAGCTAACGTATCTGAGAAGAAGGAACTCACAGAGAAGATGACAGTTATCTCCAGCCAGTACAAGAAGCCTCTCCTCGAGTTCTCAGGCTCATGCGCAGGTTGTGCAGAAACATCATATGCTCGTCTTATCACACAGCTCTTCGGTGACAGAATGTATATTTCTAACGCAACAGGTTGTTCTTCAATCTGGGGTGGTCCGGCTGCAACATCACCGTACACAACTGATAAGAACGGCCACGGTCCTGCTTGGGCAAACTCACTCTTCGAGGATAATGCAGAGCACGGCTTTGGTATGTATCTCGGTCAGAGCGCAATCAGAAACGCTCTTATCGCTAAGGTAGAAGCTATTGCAGCTAAGGACGAGGCAAAGGCTGAGGTTAAGGCTGCTGCTGAGGAGTACCTCGCAACAGTTAATGACGGTGCTAAGAACGGCGCTGCTGCTGAAAAGCTTGTTGCAGAGCTTGAGAAGTGCGGTTGCGACGCAGCTAAGGAAATCCTTGCTCAGAAGGAATACCTCTCAAAGAAGTCTGTATGGATCTTCGGCGGTGACGGTTGGGCATACGATATCGGCTTCGGCGGTGTTGACCACGTTCTTGCTTCAGGCGAAGATGTAAACATCATGGTATTTGATACTGAGGTTTACTCAAATACAGGCGGACAGGCATCTAAGGCTTCACAGATCGGTCAGGTTGCACAGTTCGCAGCAGCAGGTAAGGCTATCGCTAAGAAGAGCCTTGCAGAGATTGCAATGTCATACGGTTATGTTTACGTTGCACAGATTGCTATGGGTGCTGACCAGAATCAGACACTTAAGGCTCTCCAGGAAGCTGAAGCATACCACGGTCCTTCACTCATCATCGGTTATGCTCCCTGCGAAATGCACAGCATCAAGGGCGGTATGATTAACTGCCAGGCTGAGATGAAGAAGGCTGTTGAGTGCGGTTACTGGAATATGTTCCGTTACAATCCTGCTCTTAAGGCAGAGGGCAAGAATCCGTTCACAGTTGATTCTAAGGTTCCTGCAACAGAGGGCTACCGTGCATTCCTCCTCAACGAGGCTCGTTATTCTGCTCTTACACGTTCCTTCC
>JAKSQO010000021.1 GCA_024404095.1 Clostridia bacterium
AGGATAATCGCGTTGATATATACACTTATATCAATACCATTAAGTGTGGTAGATACCTGTATGATTGGAAAGCAGAAGCACATACAAGTGCAGACGTTGGACGTTGGGACAGCATTCACGGCGTTTGGAAAGCTTGATAATAAGAAAGGGGCGTTAGATATGCCAAGAACAGATTATTACCAGTTAAACCAGTATCACAAGGTTACTCACATGCAGTTTAATAACATCGCTGAGTTCATGCAGTACTTGGAAACGACACCCGTTAATGACGCTTTTAAGTACGCACAGCAAGCATCTTTGGAAGTGGAAAGAAGCGGCAGAAAGTGGTATGGTACACGAGATTATAAAGAAGCGTGCAACCTGCTTACGAATGGTTATAACGAGGGCATAGAGAAACTTAACAAGCAGATAAACGGCGTGCAGAAACTTAATGTTGACGTACAAAAGCAGTTAAAAACTTATCTTGATGTACAAGGTTTTCAACCGTGTGTTCCTCTGTATCTCAACAATGTACCAAACTGCATGGTAAATAGCAAAATGCAAGCTAAAAAACAGAAGATACTTAACGTGGTAAAAAGTATCTCTTATAGCAGTTTTGTAAGTGCTGAGCAGATAACAGAATACAGCGTCATTGCCCTTAAAATCGTGCAGATGCTTGAAAAACAGGGATACCGTGTTAATTTGTTCGTTACAATGCCGTGTGAATCACACAGGGGCGATGTTCAAATTTGTACCATAAAACTTAAGAGTTGCAACGAACGCTTGAATCTTAGTAAGTTAGCGTTTCCAATGTTGCACCCGTCGATGTTACGACGCTTTAGTTTCAAATATTTGGAAGTGCAACCGGATGTTACAAAAAGTTTTGTTGACAGCTACGGTGTACCAATGCAACCCGCAAAATTTAAACAATACTTTAAAGGTGCTTTAGTTCTTCCGAATGTTCTACATGATAGCGACATTGAAAAGTGCAACAGCAACTTGACAGATATGTTATCTAAATAGCATCAATCAATTAGCGTCAGCGTAAAAACTGACGCTTTTTTAATTTGCGTAAATTTTTTTAAAAAAGGTATTGACATATGACGCTGACGCTATTATAATGTGTATTGTAACACGATAACAACAACATAAAACATAAAACAACAGCGTCAGACAGACGCAACAGTTCTTAGAATAGAAAGGAAAAACGCATATGTCAAAGAATCATAACATCGACAAGATTAACAATTGGGAAGAAATCGGACTTAAGGTTGTCAGCATCGAAAAGGGCGAGACAGCAAGCAAGTGTATCATCTGTGCAACGTTCTATCCGACACATAAGCAGGTATATAGATATATACCGACGATAACCAAGGAAAAGGGCGTTGACGCTATCGGCACAGTAATTATCAGCGGCGTAGAAATCACCCTTACACTCCCGGAACTTGATATCATCAACGTAGAAAGAAAGTTTTACCCGAAGCGTAAGAGCACAAAAGCAAAAGAGATTGAAAAGGTTGCTGAGGGTGTAGAAAAGAAGAAAACAACCCGCAAGCGTACAACTAAGAAGCTTTCGGAAGAAATCAAAGAAGAAGCTAAGAAGTATAACACAGACGTTGAAGAAACTATTGAATTACCGGACAACGCGACTGTTGAGGAAATCGAAAAAGCTATCACTGATAACGAAAAAGAAGCTGAGAAAGCAACTGAAAGCGTTACAGAAGTATCTGAGACAGAAACAACAGAACCGCTTGAGGAAACAACCGAAACCGCAGAAGAAACAGAACTTGAGTTCACAGCAGACGGATTTGTAAAGCATTATCAATACAATCTGATTAACACAGTTCTGAACTGTGACCTCAACGTTTTCCTAGTAGGTGAAGCGGGAACAGGAAAGTCTACAGTGCTTGAACAGATAGCAAACGAAAACGGTTGGAAGTTTTTCAGCACGAACGCAATACAGCAAGAATACAAGTTGACAGGTTTCATTGACGCAGGTGGCAACTACCATGATACACAGTTCTACAGGGCGGCTACTTGTAAAGATGAATGCATCTTCTTTATTGATGAAATTGACGCAAGTATCCCGGAAGTCCTTACACTTCTTAATACAGCGATTGCAAACGGTTATTTTGAGTTTCCAGTTGGTAAAGTTCATTTCAACAAAATCCACTTTGTAGCCGCAGGTAACACAGTTGGTAGTGGTGCAGATGAAAACTACACCGGAAGAATGGTACTTGATATAGCATCACTTGACCGTTTCCAGATTATAGATTTTGATTATGACGCAAAAATCGAAACATACCTTGCAAACGGTGATATGGCACTTGTGCAGTTTATCCGTAGCATGAGAAAACAAGCCCGTGAAAAAGGAATCCGCGCCGTATTCAGCTACAGAGCAATCATAGCAACTCGAAAGTTACTTGACGCTAAAGTAACGCTTGAGAACATTTTAAAGATTAGCGTTTTCAAGGGAATGGACAAAGACACGATTAGAACGTTTGACGTTAATGGACTTGATAAGCATTATGTAAACGCTTTCTATCACATCACTAAGTAACAAATAGCAAGGGGTTGAGCCTAAACAGCTTAACCCTTTTATTTTGCCCGTAGAGCCTTAAAGCCGCTTACTTGATATCTTTATCAAAGAAATCCATAGAAGCTGTTAGAAGCCGTTATATTGCGTTCTATGGCTATTCTGACAGCAGACACTATATAATATTATATATATGACCTTTTTGCGGATGCCCGCAACATGGTTTCCGTCAGCGTCAGCACATGCGTCAGTTTAGCGTATTGTAACAGAATTTAACAGAATTGTAACACATCACATATCTTGTCAAGCATTATTTTTCGTAAAAATGAAAAATTTTTATGTTGAGTTTTTGGCTTAAAATCAATACTTTTTGATGGTTTTGAAAATATCACAAAAAATAGTTCTTGACAGAAAAGCAAAAATGAATATACTATATTAAGGGGTGCAGGGGATGTGCCCCGCACAGGAAATAAAGATAGAGTATAGAATACATAATAAAAGATAATAAAGCATATTAGCATAAAAGAGAATATAGAGCGTTATAACATAAAGCATTATAGAGTATAGACGCTAATAAAGAAGGATATAGCGTTATAACACAAAGTTCTATGGTAGATAGATAACACAGAAAAATATTCTATATTCTGTTAATTCATTGTTGACATACACCACTTATTGTAGTATAGTATAAGAGCAACACTTAATAGTATCTAAGATAGATAAACAAAACAGAATAGAAAGAAGGTTAGAAAGTGCTTAACAGTAACTATGTTAAAATGCGTACTAACCAAAATGAGAACACAAAATGTTCTTGTTGTGGTGAGAAAGCTAACAAGTCGTTAATGATGTTCGACTTGAAGTTAGGCAGTAACGTTTTACACATCTGCGATGTTTGCAATCATACGTTATTTCTTAAAACACTTGATGCAACAAACAGAGTTGACGCAAAGTTAAAAGATGCCCACGACATCGCTATTATCAACAGGCGTGCTGAAATGGGTGAGCGAGTATGATTAACGCAGGTAATAGCGTAAGCAACTACTACAAAAGACCGCCGTTTATATGGTGGGATTTAGAAACACAGATTAGCTTTTTGCAACGCCGTATAATCGTTTATAGTATTGCTTACTACGATTTGAATGAAAATATTGTTTCAGACCGTGATTATGACAATCAGTGTAAACTATTGGTTAAGCTGATGCAGAAAGCTGACGTAAAGCAGTTGAAGAAAACTGATTATAACTATTGCATGTTTGATTTTGACGGCACAACGGGTTTTGATTTACGCGATAGACTCACAAAGAAAGACCGTGAGAAGCTGACGAAATCAGCACAGTTTATTATTACTTTGAAAGGTGGCGGCTAATGTTTGATTTAAAGAATTGTGTAAATGTCGTACACAAAGACAAAGAACTGATAAGCTTTACAATTCCACTTGGTTATGAATATGATGTTATTTTCGGTAAAATGAGAAGTAATGATGCTGAAATGTCATACTGGACAGTAAAGCTTGAAACGTTAAACAACACTTTACCGCGCTACGCTTGTGTTATTACTGTGACGAAAAAGTGTCCGCTTGAGTTGATTGTTCGAAAAGGACTGACAGACTTGAGTGACCACGTTGACGGTGTTGTTCAAAAATTAACGCTTGTTTCTATGTCTTTACATGAGGGGGCAATGACGATAATTTGAAACGGTCAGGAAAGTTTTACAGAGACAACGAAGCGGAAGTTATGAAAGCGTTAGGGTTGAGACCAACAAAGAATAGTGGTAGCGGATGGATTGAAAAAGAGGACGGGGAAAACGAAAACGTCATTTGCCAATTGAAAAGCACTGACGCGGCTAGTATATCCGTTAAATTGCAAGATATACACACGTTGCAGTATAACGCGGAAGTATCACATAAAATACCAGTGTTTGCCGTTCAGTTCTTATCAACAGGTGAAACGTTCTTGTTGATATCACCACAACATATCTGTGACGTTGCACAGTACCTTGAGACAGGGGAAAAACGCACGGATGATAACTTGTTAGGGGATATAACAAAAGCCCCGCAGAAGTCAAATAAACGTGCTGTAGCATGTGTAGGAAGTTCCGAAAATGCTAGAAACGCGTTTTATCAAAAGGAACAGCAGAAGCGCAACAAATTCAAATCAGCAAAATAGAAAGGGGAAAACAATATGTCATTACAGAAATTCAAAATTGTCCTTGTTGGTGAAAATGGCGGCTACAGTCAGACAGCAAATGGCGTTGTTAATGTGACCGTAAAAACCGCTTATAGCGAACTTGTGAAGGTTATTCGTTTACAGCAGTTACTTAATGTTGACTGTTTTGTAAAGTGTAAGGTTGGTGCAGGTACTCCGTTTAAGCTTGGTATGTTCAAAATCCACAGCACACAGATTGATGGTGATGGGGCGGCTAAAATCAAGTTTACAGGCATTTCTGATTATGTTGAGTGTAACAATCTTTCTTCTATCCCGCTGACTTCTGATGATGATAAGCTTTTCAAACTTATGGTAGAAGCAGAGGTTGAAATGGAAGACGACGGGGAAGAAATGGAAGAGGAATAAAATTAAAAAATAGTGCTTGACATATTGAAAAGCGTATGCTATTGTATAAGAGTAACACCGTATCATATAACAAAGCATTAGAGAAAAGGAAGTGCACAGCATGGCAAAGAAAGAAAGCTATAGAACGCTTAAAGCAGTAAGGCGGGTAATTCTTTCTGAGACAACAGAACCGAAGTATTATGTTCAGCTGTCCAATGGTGAATGGGTATATGAGTATCCAGACTGCATTTATGAAGATGCTAACGGGTGCACCTACGAGATTGAGGAAGAAGCAGAACCCCCGCCGTAAAATCAAAATCGAAAGGGGAAAAATAAAATGTATACAAAACCGACTTATAAAGAAATCACGTCCGTAAAAGTTACGGGCAACAGGGAACTTGTTATCAGTGAAAGCAGTAACGGCGGCTTTACACTTGGACAGCGTGTCAAGTCCATTGACAGCATGACGGGCGAAACAATCGCGCTGTTTATGAAGGGTGCAATTCCTGTCAGGGATGTCGAAACGCTTGTAGCTGTTCGCGACGCTATTAACCTTGTTATTGATGGTATCAACCCGCCTAACAAGAAACCAACATCAAGAAGAAAATCGTAAATTCTGTTATGATGCATGTAACATCATAGCATATAAAACAAATTAAGAAAGGAAAATAAAACCATGAAAAATTATACTGTAAAAGAAGCCATTAACGCTATTATTGCAAACGATGCAGAAGCAATCAAAGATATTGCTAAGTACTTCCCGCAGTTCCTTATTATCGTTGTCCGTGGTGATTGGGATGCATTCGCTAATGCCCTGCCTGACGCACTTACCCTCAGAAAACTGTCCTTTGATGCTACAGCTACAGCACCTGTTGAGGATGCAGAAGAAGCGGTAACAATGCCCGCGCCGATGGAAGAAGCAGAGGACGAACCGGACGACGAAGCCGAAGCTGTAGACCTTTCCACTCTTCCGGTAAAAACTCTGATTAAGATGTGTGAGGATGCGGGATACAAGGTTGCAAGATTTGGCAAACCGAAAACATATTATATCGACATTCTGAACGGTGATGCGGAACCAGAGCAGACTTTCGAAGGAAAGGAAGATAAGCGCGTAACTGAGCGTAAAGCCGCTAAGAAGGAAGCCGCTAAGACCGCAAAGAAGAACGCCGCCACAGGTAATTACGCAGAAATGAAAGCGTCTGAGTTGTTTGCACTCTGTCAGGAACGCGGCATCGAAGCCGCTACAAAGCAGAAAGCGGCTTACTACATTAAGAAGCTTGAAGCTTACGACGCTGAGAACGGTGCAGATGAAGAAGTTGAGGAAGTAAAGCCTACACCGAAGAAGACAGCCGCAAAAGCCGCACCGAAAGCCGCACCGAAGAAAGCACCGAAGAAAGTAGAATCTGTAGAAGATGAAGCCGACGACGTTGACGACTGGGACGAAGAAGAAGAGGTGGAAGAGGAAACCCCGAAGAAAGCACCGAAAAAAGCCGCCGCACCTGCTAAGAAAGCCGCGCCAAAAAAACCTGCTAAAAAGGTAGTTGAGGAAGAGGAAAAAGAGGAAGAAGAGGAAGAGGAACCGGAAGCAGACGACGACGATGATTGGGACATCTAAAAAGCGCGTATTTGACGCATAGACGATAACTGTTTAAGTTGGGGTTGTCCGTGCGACAGCCCCCGCTTTATATAAGGGGGTGGCGTAATGCTTACGCTGTTAGAACTCAAAGACGCTGATTTGTCAGACAGACTTGACGAAGTTATTTCTGATTTAGTGACGTTGAAACCGTTAAAAAGATACGCGGGCAAGAAGCCGCCGTTGTCAGCTATTGAACGTGTGTTACACGCTATTTGTTATAAGCACGGTTTTTTGTTTAACCTGCATGCTGATGTAAAAAGCAACGAAACAACAACAATTTATTCGTTGACTATTCTTGACGACACGACACTACGCCCGCAAGGAATCGTATACGCTAAAACGCTTTATGAACTGTTTTCAAAGGCTGTTTTGTATGCGTTCCATATTGTGAAAGGCGGGTGATAGGTTGGATATTATTACTTTATATACAGATGGGGCGTGTACTGTCGAAACTGGTGTAGGTGGTTATGCTGTTGTTGTTTCCACTCCGTCTGGACTGCGTAAGATATCAGGCGGTGCAAAAAATACAACAAATAACTGCATGGAGTTGACTGCCGTGCTTGTTGCTCTTAAGTACATTCATAACAAGCTGATATTGCAATTTCCTCACGCTCAGTTTCAGATTATAACAGATAGCACTTATTGTTATAACGCCATTGTTCTGAAATGGCTTGATAATTGGATAAATAACGGATTTAAAACGGCGGCAGGTAAACCAGTTAAAAACGTTTCACTATGGCTTGAAGTGAAGAAAGCGCTAGACAATTTAGACGATTGTTTAGATGATGGTGATGTTAAATTCATAAAAGTTAAAGGGCACGACGGAAACACTTTTAATGAACTTGCTGACGCACTTGCCGTTATGGCTAAACGTAAATTAGAGGGAAGGTGAAATAATGGAACAGATACCGAAAGAAATGGCTGACGCTATTAAAGATGCTGACATTCAGAAAGAAATTACCATAATGTCAAAGCTGTTAGACGCTGTTGAAAAAACATTCAAAAAGATTGTCAACCTGCTTGTTGAAGCATTCAAAGAACTGGAACGCTCTGCGGGTTATGCTATAAGCATTAACATCGGTTATACTGGCACAGTTGTTAAGTTCGCCGCTTACTACGGTATGGCAGTACTTGGTATGAAGTACGCTATTATACCAGACAGGAAAGGCGCACTGTTAATTCTGCTTGTTCCGATGTTTGTGCAGTTGTTCGCATTTATCTTGTGTTTTGCGGGTGAGAAAATGCACCCGCGGAAAGAGTTGCCTATTCCATTGAAACGCTTTACACAGGTTTCTGAGGACGGCGTAACGGTAGACCGTGATAGACTCAACGAACTGTTGCTTTATGTTGCAGATGTTGAAGACTATCTTGAAAGACACGGCAAACTTTAATTATCAAGAAAGGTTAGGTTTTAATCTATGGCTAAAATTTATAGAAATCTGTTATGTCCTACTTGTGGCAATGAAGTCGTAATGAAAGAAACTGACAACCCGCAGAAGTGCCACTTTTGCAAATGCTTTTACAAAGTCAACGTAACGCACCACAAGGGCGGCAGAGTATTTTTTGAGCCTTATGCAGTAGAAGCCCCAAAAAGAAACGTTACACCGCGTGTCACAATTACCCGCGGGCATTATGGCGAATTGTAAGAAAGGCGGTGTGATATGAGAAATATTGACGAACATTCAGTTTTGTCGCCTGATATAAAAGTTGAAGTTATGCGTTATCCTACAGAGGAAGACTGGGCGCGGTGTAAGCTGTTTGCACTGAATACAGTAAATGTTATGTATGACGCGGGCAAAGTACCGTCTGACAAATGGAAAAGAAAAATCCTTACATGTAGACATAGCCCTATTAGGACTTTGATGTTCAGCATTAGGCTTGAAATTCCGTATTATGTTTCTACGCACCTTGTTAGACACAAGTACGGCGTTGAACACTTTGTTGTATCACAGAGAAATGACAGGCAAGACGCGTATGATAGACGACTTGCACCACAGGGGGCAGTTGTAACGCATATCATGGATATTAACGCAGAAGCACTGTTAAACATGGCACATAAGAGGTTATGCACTCAGGCAGACCCTACGACACGTTACGTGATGGCGCGAATCTGCATGGCAGTCGAAAAGGTAGCACCTGAGTTTAAGGGATTTTTAAAGCCACAGTGTAAAGTGTTGGGATTCTGCCCGGAAGTGTTTGGAAACTGTAAAGAGGATGAAAAAAATATTGATGTCATGGTGTACGGGCACACAGGACTGCCAGAAAACGTTATAAGCGGCTTATAAGCGTTATACCTGTTTATATGATAAAGATATCATAGTAACTTGTTAGAAACGTTTAGAAAGCAATATAAAGCGTTGTAGATGCATCACAGCAGAATTAAATACGGTGTTATATATAAGTCAAGTACAGGTTGAAAAGAAATTCAAAAATCTTTGAAACTTTTGCTTGACTTATATTGCATTATGTGGTATTGTATAGGTGTAACACAAAAACATAACAACATAAAGTAAAGCCCTTAAGGAAAGGAAAAGAGATTATGAAGAAGATTAACTATAGCAAGCTTAATGCAGGTGATTTAGTAGAAGTTCCGAGGACACAGTTCGCACCAAATAGAAGAGGGTGGAACGGTTGGTTATTTAGTAACGCGGTTGTTATTCGTAAAGCTGTTGGAGTTAAGACCGGAAAGCCTATGGTGGTAGTATCAATGTGCGTACCGTCTAATAAAGACCGCAACGGATATGTGGAAGTTGAAAAATCTTTCTATGCTGAATGTGTATTTCAGACAAACGGCGTAAAATACGCTAAAGAAATTCTTGAAAGAGAAAATATACACACAGCAGAAGAATACAACGACTTTATAAAACAGGATGGCGTTACGGGCTGTGATTGGATTTCCTTCTTGGTAGATAAGGGGTTCATTTTTTAATATAGTATCTGACGTAGGGCGGTGAAATACCCGCCCGCGATAAGATAAATAAATTAAAAAGGCAGGTAATAAGAATGGTAAAAGAAAAGTATAAGTGTTTGAATGACGCACTTGAAAGCTACTTGAAACAGGGCTATGTTAAAACGCCGCTGTTGCATCCTGTTGAATGGTACGTTGAGCACAAAAAGCAGTTTGCACTTGAGCCGGAAGCGATTAACCCGCGTTCAGATTTAAACGAGTTTATACAGCGTATGAACTCAGACGCAATCATGGCGGGTAAATGTGATGCTGTCCTTGGATGTTTTGCGGTTGCTATACTTGACGATTACATGACAGTACAGAGGGCACACGCTGAAGCTTACGAAGATATGAAAGTACATGGCGCGGATGTGTTCGGTGAAGAATACGACGCGTTAATAACGGAAGCTGAAAAGGATATTTTGGCACGCAGACGCGTTGAGATGTACGAGTACAACAGGTTACAGCTTAAGCATTTTGCAGAAAGCACAAAGAAATGGATTGTTGCTTACTTGTCGGCTTGCGTATATCCGTTAGATGCTGAATGTCTTGAATGTAAAGGCGTTAAGACCTGTGAGTATAACGAATGCTGTAATAAATAAAAAGCGTGAAGCTACACAATTACCGTCACGGAAAGCGTGGCGGTTTTGTGCGTTATAAAAAGGTGGTGAGATAAAAGGAAAATGGCAAAGAAAAGCAACAACGAAACTATAATTGATATTTGGACGGACTTAGATAACTTGATTCTGCTTGAGGGTTGGGCGCGGGACGGTTATACACTTCCAGATATCGCGGCACGTATGGGAATTTCATATAAGCAGTTTTTAAGCATCATGAATGAAAGTGACGACATAAAGAAAGCCGTAAACCAAGGCAGAGAACTTGTTAATTACAAAGTCGAAAATGCGTTGCTAAAATCTGCGTTAGGCTACACTACGAAAGAAACAACAGTGCGTACAACAATTCGTGGTGGGCGTATTATTGAGACACAGAAGGAAACAGTTGAAAAGCAGGTTGCACCTAATGTATCCGCTGTTAGATTGTGGCTACTCAATAGAAACCCGGAGAAATACAAGCCAGAAAGTCAGCGTGGTATTCTTGACGAATTGGAAGAGGATACAACAATTAAGATTACCGTTGAAAGAGCGGGTGATGGTGATAACGCAACAGAGGTTGACGAAAATTGGAAAGATGAAGTAAATGAATCTGTAACGTTACGTAAAGCAACAGAAGCAGAGCAAGCAGAAGCACGTGCACAGATATCAAAGAAAAGAAAAGCAGACGCAGAGAAACGAAAAACATTAGTTGAAAAAGAAGACGGCATTGACGCTAAAACAAAAAGAAAAACACGTCAAAGCAGATAAGAGCGCATAGGAATGACGCAAAACAATGACGCTAAATAATAATATATAAAGGGGTGAAAACGGTGAAGATAACGAAGAAAATTGCGTCAAAGTATGAAGATTTTATTTTCGACTGGAACTATGAAACATATTTGCTATTCGGTGGATATGGAAGTGGTAAGTCGTATCACATAGCGTTCAAAATCATATTGAAGCTGTTAGAAGAAAGACGTAAAGCGTTGGTAGTTCGTCAAGTATTCGATACGATACAGGAAAGCTGTTACGATTTGTTTTGTGAGATATTGGACGACATGCGTTTGCTTACGACTGATTACACAGAATACAAGCGTGATAGGAATAAAGTATACGCCCGTAAAAGTCCGTTATCGTTCACGTTTCACAATGGTAGCAAGATAATATTCAAGGGCATGGATAAACCAGAGAAAGCTAAGTCAATCAACAACGTTTCAATACTGTGGATAGAAGAGTGCACAGAAATAAAGTTCGAAGCATACGAAGAGTTACTTGGACGTGTACGAACGCCGATAGCATCAATGCACTTTATTCTGTCGTGTAACCCTGTAGGAAAAGAAAACTGGGTATACAGCCACTTCTTTAGAAAGCTGAATGACGACGGTACAGAGGATGTTATAATGGACGAAGAAAGACTTTATGAAGCGGGTTGCCTAGTACGTGGTGATGTGTATTACTTGCACAGCTTGCCAACAGACAATAACTGGTTACCACGTAAATATATAAAGCGTTTGGACGACATTAGAACATATGACCCGCAGTTATATAACGTAGCACGGTGGGGGCGATTTGGTGCAACAGGTACACGTGTATTACCACAATTTGAAATAGCATCGAACGCAAGGAAGTTCAGAGAAGCAATTAAAGCGTTAGGCGATAGCAACAAGTACTTTGGGTTTGACTTTGGTTTTGAAGAATCTTATAATGCAGTCGTCAGCATGGCGGTTGATATTCAGAACAGTATCTTGTATATCTATGACGAAATCTATGTTAATCATGTGACCGACGATAAAATGGCAGAACTGCCGCAGATGCAGATGTTGAAAGATAAGCTTGACGCTATGGCAGAAGCGGGACACAACAACGCCGTAATAATTGCAGATAACGAAGACCCTAAAGCAATTCAATATTATCGACAGTGTCAATTTAGAATACGTGCTTGCAAGAACAAGTTCGCAGGTAGCCGCCTGAGCAACACGCGAAAGATAAAACGATTCAAACATATTATCGTGTCCCCGAAATGTAAGAACGTTATAAGAGAATTGAAAGACTTGACGTACAAGAAAGACAGAAATGGTAACGTTATCTATGATGAATTTAATATTGACCCACATACGTTCAGTGCGATATGGTATGCACTTGACACTGTAACCGTGGCAGACGTTAAACATGATTTCAATAGTAAAGCAGGTTGAGAAAGGAAAAGAAAATAAAATGGTAAACACAGAAACGCGAGATTTGAAAAAAGAAAAGATAGCTAACGCGTATACGATACAGATGCATTTAGTACACGCCGCTGAGGAATGCAACGAACTGTCACAAGCTTGTTTGAAATATCTCAGGGCGTTAGAGAATGATACACCTGTATGTGAGCGCGACGCATATGAAAAGGTAATGGAAGAGATTGCAGACGTTCACAATGTTGTTGATGTTCTGACGGTGGCACTTGATAAAGAAGTACAGTATCGTGACGTACCAAGATACATTGACGCTGTTGCAATTCGCAAAACAGAGCGTTGGCTAAAGCGTGTGAATGAGCGTAGCACAGTAGGACATATGGAAACAATGCAGTATTAAAGAAAGGGGAAAGGCTTATGTTTAAGAACAATATTTTCAATATCAATGTTGACGCGATTGAGTGGGGACGTGGTGCAATGATTAGAGCAATCAAGACAATGGCACAGACAGCCGCCGCTATGCTTACTGTGAGCGTAGGTACTGCGGGCATTAACGAAATCGCATGGGTTAATATTCTTTCTATCTCCGCTGTTGCAGGTGTGTACAGCCTTGTAACGTCCGTGGCGGGCATCCCGGAAGCCCCGGCTACAACTTATAAGGCAGATGCAGAAAACGCCGTACAGGGCATTACAGAAGCCTACAGCAGTACACAGGGAAAAGCTGTTGACCTTGACGAACAGGAACATGTACAGGGATTCAAGGCAGAGAACAACGACGCTGAACAGTTTGACGATTTGCACGGTTGAGGAAAGGACGGTGTAAGCATATGGCATATGTAAACGAAGAAAAGGTTGTTTCGTATCTGTCTGAACGCTTGTTCAATGTGTTCGGTATTTGTGGACTTGTCGGGAATCTGATTGCTGAAAGTGGTTTGCGTCCGAACAACTTGCAAGACGTGCACAATGAGATTTTTAGGATGTCAGACGAAGAGTATACGCAAGGCGTTGACGACGGAACTATTAACGAATATCGTTTTGTGCACGACAGCGCGGGCTACGGTCTGGCACAGTGGACGTATTACACACGTAAACAGAAGCTTTACACTTATGCTAAACACGCAGGTGTGAGCATCGGAAACATAGATATGCAGTTGGCTTTTCTTGTCAATGAACTTATGACAGATTACGGTGCATTGTGGGAACGCCTTACGAACGCCGAAACAATCCGTGAAGCATCGGACGCAGTTCTGACGATGTACGAACAGCCCGCAAACCAGAGCGAAACAGTAAAGAAAGCACGTGCCGCATTCGGTGAGGAAATCTATAATAGATATTTCTTTTGTGCGTCTTGCAACGTAGGGGGTGGAATTATGTATGATAGAAGAAAGGTTGTTGACCTTGTAAAGAGTTGGGAAGGTAAGAAGGAAGCAGATGGCAGTTACAAGTCTATCATTGATATCTATAACGGCTATAAGGGTAAGTTACCGCGTGGCTTAAAGATGTCCTATAGTTGGGCGTGGTGTGCTTGTACTTGGTCAGCGTTGGCTATCAAGTTAGGATATACAGCTATCATGCCGATTGAGATGTCATGTTATTACATCGTAGAGGAAGCTAAGAAAATGGGATGTTGGCATGAAGCTGACGGGTATACCCCGCAGATTGGCGACGCTGTTTTGTATGATTGGCAAGACGGTTCTAATTACGCTGTAACTGATAACTACGGTACTCCTGACCATATCGGAACAGTTATTGAAGTGTACCAGAAAGAAAAGCGTTTTGTTGTTATGGAAGGTAACTACAACGATGCTGTTAAACGCCGTACAATGTCCGTAAACGGTCGTTACATCCGCGGTTTTATTACACCTCACTATGATACAGATACAAGCGCACAGGGCAACACAAACGCTTCTGGCGGTATCACAATAGAAAGCGTTACCAAGGTAGAAGAAAAGAAATCTGTTGAGTATATCGCACGTGAAGTTATCGCGGGCAAGTGGGGCGTAAATGAAGAGCGTAAGAAGAAACTGACAGCGGCAGGTTATGATTACAACGCAGTACAGAAAGCCGTCAATAATATTCTGAACGTAAAGCCTGTAATTGAGAACGCCACAGCGGTTATCGGTGAAGCTGTTGAAAAGTTCGAAGCATCTGACTATGCTGAAAGATTTGACCAGAGTGTCTCCGGTGAATACGCACCTACAGAAGAAGTATATATGCGTAACGGTGCAGGTAAGTCCCACAGAGCTATTACAGTACTGACAACGAAAGACATGGCTATGTGCTACGGATTCTACACAGAATTTAATGGCGTGAAATGGCTTTATGTGAATGCTGTTGTGGGCGGCGTAACTTACACAGGTTTCGTATCTTCCAAGTATCTCAAAAAGAAACGGGGGTGAAGATAATTGAAAGATTGGATTGACGAAAACGTTCTTGTTTCTTATAACGCTGTCCCTTACGGGTTGCTTACCGATGAAGTCCCGGAAGGTTGTGCAGGTGACGTTATAGACGAATTAAACCAGATATGCAGGTATTACAGGGTATACAAGTCAGGTAGTGATTTCCTTACAGAAGGAACGGGCGGCGATTACATCCCGGCTACACTCCACTATAAACTTTCGGCTAGTCTTATCAAGAAGGAAGCACGTTTTCTATTTGCTGAAAGTCCCGACATCAACGCTGTTGTTAAGGGACGTGCTTCTAAGGTCTCAGACAATACAGCCGATAAGGTAGAAGCGTTAAATAATCTGCTTCACGCTGTACTTGATAAGAATAACTTTGAAGATGCGTTGCTTAAAGCCGCTAAAGATTGTTTTATCGGTAAGCGTGTAGCGTGTGTTATCAACTTCAATGTTGAGGACGGCATAACAATTACTTTTCTCCCGTCTACACAGTTTATCTATGAGACAAAGCAGAACGACGTTACCACTTTAACTAAGTTCGTAGCGTTCGTTACAATCAGAAACAGCAGAAGCCAAGACAACAAGCGTATTTTTAAGAAGAAGTATGAACTTGTTGACGGTGTTGTATATCTCACTGAGCAGATTTTCAACGGTGCGGGTGAAATCGTTGAAACCGTTTCAGAACGCCATAAAATAGCCCTTAAGACAATTCCGGCAGTTGTCTTTATAAATGATGGCTTAACGGGTGAAATGGACGGAGAAAGCGAGATAAAGGAACTGGCAGACCTTGAAAGCTATTATAGTAAAATGTCTAACGGCGACTTAGATGCAGGTCGTAAGAGTATGAATCCTGTACTGTATGCGTTAGATTTAGACCACAACAGCACAAAGAACTTGAGCCGCGGCGCGGGTAGCTTTTGGGACTTAATGACAGACCAAAACCTCACAGAACCGCATCCCGCCGTTGGTATGCTTGAACCGCGTATGAGTTACAGTGATAGCCTTAAAACTTCACTTGACCGTATCAAAACAACGGCTTATGACTCTGTAGATATGCCGAATGTGACGCTTGAAACGATGCAAGGTGCAATCACTTCCGGTAAGTCTCTGAAAGCTATCTATTGGAGTCTGATAGTACGCTGTAAAGAGAAGCTGAAAATGTGGAAACCTGCTTTACGTCGTATGGCTGAAATTATTATTGACGGTGCAATTATTTATCCTAAGTGTGCAGAGCGTTATACTTCTGATTTTATCGTTGCTACAGAGTACGAGATTGAAGTGCTTGAGAATAGCGTTATCCCGGAAGACGAGAACGAAGAAAAAGCAATGGACTTGAACGAAGTAGAAAGCCAGACAATGAGCAAGAAAGCGTATATGAAAAAGTGGCGTGGTCTGACTGACGACGAAGCAGACGAAGAGATTAAGCAGATTGCGCTTGAGCGTCAGATTCTGGAAGATAGTACTTTTAACCTTGACGAAGGTTTGAAACCTGTTGAGCATGATATTGACGACGAAGAAAACGACGAACTTACGCAGTTATTCAGCGGACTGTCTACAGAGGAAACAGAAAGCGTTATGCGTACATTTAACGCTATGCTGTCAGATAATGAGCAGTAGAAAGGGGGCGCGGTGATATGGCAACGAAGTTGAGCATGAAAGACGCTGAGGAAGCGCGGGACAGTATCACCGCGCAACAGATGGAAGATATACAAAGCTTGTATATATCTTGGTCGTCTGAAATGGCAAGCAAAGCAAAAGAGTACAAACATAAAACAACGGCATCCGCGCCGTTGATGGAAATGCAATATAAAAAGTTACGCCGTACAATTTCGCGTCAGCGTTCTGTTTTAGAGGATGAATTAGAAGACGGCATTAAGCACAACTTGCACCTTACAGCGCACAAGGTTACAGAAGTCTACAAAGAGTGGTTACGTGACTTTGGATTCAATGGTGAACTGATGGGCGCGGCGTTTGGTAACATCGAAGCTAATGCGATAAACAACCTTGTAACAGGACAAATCTACGGAGAAGGTTGGGGCTTAAGTAAAGCTATATGGGGCACGAATGAAAAGACCGCGAAACAGGCTTATGAAATTGTCGCTGGTGCTATGGCAAAGAATGAACCAATATATGACACTGCAAAGTTGCTTGAAAGGTACGTTGACCCGAAAGCTAAGAAGAAATGGAACTTGAAAGCCCCTGACGGAAAAAGGATTTACCCGCGTGACGTTGATTATAATGCTCAGCGTTTAGCACGTACACTAACACAACATGCATATCAACAAACGTTGCAAGGTTGCGTAAAAAACAATCCGTTTATTGAAAAGTTCCGTTGGATTGCAAACGGTTCCCGTGTATGTCCAATATGTGCTGAGCGTGACGGCAAACTGTACGACAAGAACGACTTACCTTTAGACCACCCGAACGGCATGTGTGTTTTTGAAGCTGTTGTTGATGATGATAAAATGCAAGATGCCCTTGTAGCGTGGTATAAGTCGCCAGATGGCACTTATCCAGATATAGACAAGTTTGCTATTGAACTTGGCTATAAACCCGCGGAGAAGTCAAATAAAGACGTTACAGAGGTATTAGACGACAAAGCAAAAGAAATATATTCCAAGTATGCGGGCTTATCGTATGAAGAAGCGTTGTGTAAGTCGATGGGAAGTACAAAAAGCTATGACGAATTTTTTGATTATTTCTATTCTTACGCAAATAGCGACTTTGACGACTTTTACAAGAAGGGTGAAGTATTGTGGGCTAAGCTTGCAAACGCGTACAATAACGCAGACGGCAAGGAAGAGTTCGCGCCAAACCTTTTAGCAAACGCAGAAAAGAAGTTAATAGAAAAATATCAAGGTCAGAAGATTCAGTATGCTTCTTGGTGGCAGAAGCTTGACAACGAAGAAAAAGCACTTGCTAAAGCTATGAAAGAGCGTAGCGGATTGACGTGGAAAGACTGGTACAGTAAATACTTGGCAGACCAGAACGGGAAAGCGTCAACGCCGAAAATGTCAGCGGCTAAGACAGCGACGCGAATAACATCGTTCGATAAGTCTGAGAAGAAAAGATGGATTGACCGTATATTATCACAGACGGAAAGCCGTATGCTACGAAGTGAAGATATGCAGTTAAACAAACTCACAGATGCAGAACGTAGGGCGTTGAAAAAGTACACAGGTAGTTCCTATAGTTCGATGAACGGTTATTTACGTGATATAGCCGCACAGAAAAGCACAAAATATTATGATACGTCCGACGTTAATGCAGTAAATACTTTGATAAAGGGCATGAAAAAATTTAGTCTTGAGGAAGATTTTGTGTTACGTCGTGGTACGTCGTTCGGTGAACTTGGCGGCTTTTTGCAAGGTGATTACAGAGAAAACAAAGAGCGTGTAAGAAACATGAGCGTTAAAGAATTGAAAGACACTTTTAATGGAACAATTAACACATACCATAGTTTTATTTCTACGTCGTCACTTTACGAACGCGGTTTTTCTGGTGACGTTGAAATGATATTCTACGCACCGAAAGGAACGCAAGCAAGCAGTATTATGTCAGTGTCACAGTTCGGTACGGGTGAAGGTGAAATGCTGTTGAATACAGAAACGCGTATAAAGATACTTGATGTTGAGAAGAATCACCACTCAGGTAGTGAAGTACGTGTATACGCTGAAATATTGACAGAATGAAAGGGGCGTTAATCATGGCGGCAGAAAGCAAAGAAGAAATGAAAAAGAGATTGAAAGAGCGTATAGAAAGCGAAGCACAAGGGGCGGCGGGCGTATATAATTATATGCTGTGCTGTAAAGATTGCGTATACCGTCTGAACGACGCTATCATTAGACGCAACACGGGAAAGTGTGAAGAATACCCACTTGGAAAGCCTAACGCTGTGTTACTTGGTTTTGAATGCCTTGATTATTTAAAAGAGTAATATATAATACTATATAATATATTTATATAATAATATATCTTTTATGTTATTGTATTTATGTGTTATATAGTATTTTTTTATGTATTTATATTTTTATTAAAAATAATTGATTTTAGGTATTGACAAATACGCAAATAAGTAGTATTCTTTAGGTGTAACACGATAACATAAACAATTAAATAAAAATAAAGCTCTTAAGAAAGGAAGTAAAGATTATGACAAAGCAGATGTTAGAAGAAAATATTAAAACAAACTTAGTTGAAGCATATAAGAGCGGCAGATTCTACACAATAAACGGTTACTTAACTATTGAGGGCGTAATGATTGGAATAGCTGAAGCAATGGGTTATGAAATTGAAGTTAATCACTTCCGTCACGGCAGATTCTCCCGCGAATTTGTAAACAAGGACGAGCGCGAAAAAGTCATTACAATCATGAACGGTATGGAGAAGAAAGGACTTCTTAAGTTATCAAAAAACAGCTGTATGTATAAACTGGCATACGCATTCTAAATAAAGTCCCTGACGAGTCTTTGAAAATTAAGACGAAACGCCCGTAAGGGCGTAGGACTACTAAGCAAAGCATTCAAGAAAGGAATAAACGATTATGTATAAGAAAATGGTTATTGCTATGATTTGCAACACGCTGTCAGACCTTTTTAATGAGCCGATAGTTGAAAGTGAAATTCATGATTTTAGATATGACAATGAAACGCATATTGTTAACTTCACAGTTCAATTCTGGACAACTCACGGATTTGAAAAGCATAGCGGTTTTATCTGTAGCACTGGTAGAATGAATCTTGATGGTAATTATCTCAAGGGAAGCTATGGCAACAAGCAGTATTGATAATAAGCAACGTACACCGGGCGGTAACTAACCGCCTTTTCTTTTTGCTATAAAATATATAAAAATATTTAAAATAGTGCTTGACTTATATGTGGCAATGTGGTATTGTATAAGGGCGGGGACGTGTGCCCCGCGAAAGAGGTTAGAACATCAAAGCAGTTAGAAGACAGCGGGGATGTAAGATGGCAGGTGTAGGGCATTGACCCGTATTATCTCCCCAAAGTTAATAGTCACTTGTCGTTAGAACAGCCACGCCGAATATTTTAAAAAGGTGGTGCATAGATGTCAGCAACAGCTAATGCGAATATTAAAGTCAGGTGCAAGAGTTGCCGTGAAAGTTTTATCCCCCACATTCCGATTGATGGGGAAGAGAACAAAGAAAGCGGTTTTGTATATTTGAAGCCGCGCAAACCTGTTTTAAAAGAAGGTGCAAAGTACTATGTAACTTCTTATATTTGCCCGTGTTGTGGTGAGTTGAACGTTGTACAGGTTGACGACGAATTAACCATTAAGACGCTTGATAAAATAATACGTCTTGCGGGCTGTAAGCTTCGTGGGCTTAGTAACGGCACACTGACAGAAAAAGCGGAAAGACGCATAAGCAGAGAAGCGTATAACTTGAACGCTTACCTTGATAGCAGACGCAAGAAGCTGTATGAAAAATATACAGAAAATCACGTCGCAAGAAAGGGGTAACGTATGAATGTACAGTGTGACGTATGTAATACATCTTTCGATGCAACGCCAAAGACCGACACGCTTAAAGTCAACGGCGTAAAGTATGAACTGCTGTTTTTGATATGTCCTGAATGTGGTAAAGTTTACCCGTCTGCTGTTTATGATTCTGATAGTGTCAAGTTGACGCAAGAGATACAGAAATACCAAAGCCGCTTGAAGAAGGTGCGCACCAAAGCAGACGCGTTGAGCAAGGATGCAAAGCGCATATCTGACGCAATAGCAGTCAAACAAGCAAAGTTAAAAACAAATTTGGAACGGTCAAAGCACGTAATAGAACGCGGTGAAATCGTTTATACTGAAAATGGTTTGCAGTTCAAAGCGTGTCCGTTCTTAAAATAGAAAGGGTGAAAGTTAATGGGCGACAATGAAAATAAAGACAGCGCTGTAACTGACGTAAACAACGCTGATAATAACAACAACGTAGATACAGCCACAAGCGCACAGGATGCCACAGAAACGGCGAAAACATACACAGCGGATGAATATACAGCCGCAGTAGAAAAAGCCAAGACAGAAGCTGTAGAGGGCGTTTATAAAGCACTGGGCTTGAAGCCGGGTGATAACAAGACCGTTGAACTGCTTAAGGCTATCATTGACACACAGAGCAGACAGAACAGCAGAAAAGAGACAGCCGCAACGAACGCAGAGAATGAAAGGCGTGTGCTTGTTGCAGAAGCAAAAGCTGAAGTTGTTGTAGCAGGTATCAACAAAGCGTTTATTGATGATGCCGTAACGCTTATCCTTGCAAAAGGTGATGCTTCCGATATGAAAGCATCCGTTGCAGAGTTAAAGACAAAATATCCGGCATGGTTCGAAGTTTTAGCAGAAGCAGAAGGAACAGGAAAAGCACCACAGGAGCAGAAGAAAGAAGTTTCTTCTAAGTCTGGTATTGGTGCAAGATTGGCGGCTAAACGCTCAGCGTTAAACGCTAACAAAAAGAGCGTATGGGGGTAAATGTAAGTAAGGGGGTGAATATGACCCTTGTTAAATAAATCAGGTGTCGAAAGTGAATTAGTGTTAGATATAGCACAGATATTATTAGACGTTGATAACGCGGTTTCAATACCGTGTGTAGTTCCTCAGAAGTTGGGAACACATGTTGATAAGTATACAGTTGTAAAAGCAGGTACGCCAATAGTGTTAAATCTGTTGGACACTGAAAAGATTGCAAAGCCCGTTGGTGAATACGAATATGACTTAGACGCAGGTGGTGAAAGTATTACTCCCGCACGTTGGATTGCTATTTATTCACCGACGCTAGATTTACAAGTTGAGCCTGATAAGTGTTATCAGTGGATGGTGGATAATTGTACAGAACAGGAATTTAATTACATGTGGACGATGTTCAAATTTGATAGTGACGGCAGAGAAGCATACCTCAAAACGCGTAATGATACGCGCTATTGGTACGACAAGGCGCAACTTGAGAATGATTTTGGAATTAAAGTTCTGTCTGGTAATACTACTAATGCAAAAATCTATTGTCCATTTTTTAACTACATGCTTAACCCGTTTTTTAAAGACATGACATCCGTTGACAATTTGAAATTCACTGATGTATCAAAGTATCTTAGAGTGATTGTAAGCGGATACCTTGGGCGTGTTATCGAAGAAGAAAATTCTTTATTTGATGAAATGACATTTACAAAGTTGTCAGATGAAACTGCCGAAATTAAAAGGAACGGTGTTCCTGTCATTGGCACGTATAATTTTGATACTGTAGTAAATGACATGGGATTTACTTACATTGGTAATTTTGCTGTAGGTGATACAATCGTTGCGAGATTGATTAACGGTGACTTGCCGCCGAAGACAAAAATGAACGCTATCTTGTTGAATGATGTAAATGTGACGGAAGAAGACGGGAACGGCACAGCGTTGATATTTGGTTCTGTAAATACAAACCGCGTTTCTAGTATCGTAAGGGATGCGTTAATAGAAGCGGCTAAAGATTATAACGGGCATTCATTAAAATGTGTTGCACTGTAAAAGGACGGTGAAAAAAAATGTTTGGTAAAAAATACGACTTTATCACAGAAAGTTATGATTATGCTATTCTTAACCTGCTGACGCTGTTGGAATGCATATTCATGATTTGATAATAAAAAGAAAGGGGGAAAACTAATTGTTTAATAATGGTTTTGTTCGTACGCAGACCTATGGCAATACTAAACAGATACTTGCTGATGTATCGAAACAGGCTAGTATCGGTTGTATTGTACCACAGGATATTGGCGTACAGGAAGGAAACAGGCTTGTCGTTCGTGCAGGTACGCCACTCCATGTTGACTTGTTAAACCCGTTTGAGCCTGTCACTATTGCGTCGCTTGAAGGTGCATCTGGTGGTTCATCTGGTGGTGGAAGTCGGACGCTTAAGCTTGATACTTATTTTGAGTACATGTGTACAGACGACCACCTCAAGATTGTAGATAAAGCTAAGTTACTCAGTTATCTTAATGCTAACGTACCGTCCACGGTAGGGCAGGTGTTCAATGGTGTCGTATTTCTTAGTGACGGAGTACACCTTAGCTATTATATCAATCACGACCCGTCTGTTCAGGAACAGGAGCAGGGCACAATAGAACTTCCTAATGATGCGTCAGTCTGCGGTGTTACATGGGACGGTGAACTCTCAGAACGTTATGACGATAAAGTAAGTTTTGTTGTATTCTATGATTGTACGTTCGAACTTTCTGGCACAACTCCGCTTCACAAAAATGAGTCTGCCGGGTGGGCGAACTGGGCATTGCTGTTTCTTCCGTGGCAAAAATACTTTTTCATGTTCAGTTCCTTCTTTATTGATGATGAAGAACTTGACGAAGATTCATACCGCGCTTTCTGGCTTAATGCTACAGAATTTCATGTATCTTTTGAAATGTCAGCGGCAGGTGGTGCACAGGCTTGTAAGGTTTCCTTAAAGACAGATAAGGGCGTTGTTTCTAAAACAATTGACCCGCACAACAGTTTCGTTGAACAGGAATACTTTGCACCCGATGGGGAAACAGAAGTTGCCCTTATGTGGTTCGACGGTGGCGAAGTTCCGCGTGGTAGTGTGTTAAGGAACACATCTTTTGATATCAAAATTGTCACAGGTGGCGGCGGTGGCGGTGATGATAGTTCAAATTTCAACGCTGTGCTTCTGCATGACGTAGATGTAACAAATGGTATGGCAAACGGTACAGCACTTTTGCACGGCATTGTTAATCTTAACCGTATTAACGAAGAAACCCGCGCAATAACTGAGCAGTTTGCAGATGCAAATACTAATCATATTAAGCTTATTAAGGCTTAAGGAAGGGGGAAGTTAAATGCTTAATAGAAACGATGTTAGACGGCGTGCACTTGCCGCGCCGCGTCAGATTCTTGCAAATGTTGATATGCAGTCCTCTATCGGCTGTATCGTTCCGCAGAGTATTGGCGTTGAAGTTGGGAACAGACTTTATGTTAAGGCGGGTACACCGATTAACATTGATTTGTTCAATCCGTACACTCCCGCCGTTATTGCAGATGGTGACGCGGTTCAGATGAACGCCGTACTTCTGCATGATGTCGATGTTACACTTGGAAACGCTAACGGCACAGCGCTTATCTTTGGTTTTGTAAACGTCAACCGCGTCGAAGCTGACGTAGCCGAAATGATTACCGCTGTAGTAGAGGGACAGGGCAACAACAATATGGTTGTGTTTGTAAAACTTTGATAAAGAAAGGGGAATAAAGATTATGACGATTTTTGATTTAATGACTTCCGTTGAGCTTACAGCTTATTGGTCTGAACTTGTAAAGGATGAAGCACCGTATCCGTGTGAAGCACTTTTCCCGGATGATAAGAAGCGTGGGCTTTCTTTACAGTGGATTAAGGGAAGCAAGGGACTTCCGGTTGTTCTTAAGAACTCTGCTTTTGATGCATTCAGTATTCCGCGTCCGCGTGTAGGTTTTGAGAAGCTTGCCGCAGATATGCCGTATTTCAAAGAATCCGCGTATATCGACGAGGAACTGAGACAGGAACTCAACCTTGTTCTTGAGACAGGCAACGCCGCTTATATCGACGCTGTAATGGCTAAGATTTTTGATGATGAAGTTCAGCTTCTGCGCGGCGCACGTGCTTCCCGTGAACGAATGAGAATGCTTGCACTTACAACAGGCGTTGTATATATGCAGTCTAACGGACAGACTTTTGCGTTTGACTATGGACTGACACATAAGGGTAACGCGGCTGTTTCTTGGAGTGACCACGAAAATTCAGACCCGATTGAGGATATCAGACTTGCAAAGATGGAAGTTGAAGACGCTACAGGTTGCACTATTACACGTGCTATGTGCGACGCTAAAACTTGGCGTAACCTGCGTGAAAACCAGAACATTAAGAAAGCTATTTTTGTACTGACGAACGGTGTTGGTGCACTGTCCGATAAACAGCTTATTGCGTATATCGAAGAACAGCTTGACGGTCTGAGCATCTACGTTAATAAGAAGCGTTACAAAGATGAAGCAGGTGACACAGTGAACTTTATGCCTGAAGATACTTTCGTAATGTTCCCGGATGGTGCACTTGGCAAAACATGGTTCGGTACAACCCCGGCAGAATCCGACCTTATGACCGCGGCAGTTGCAAACGTATCTATTACAGATACAGGCGTAGCAGTAACCACAGTTAAGCACGCTGACCCGGTGCAGGTTGAAACTATCGTTTCCATGATTTGTCTGCCGTCCTTCGAATCTGCTGATGAAGTCTATATTCTTGACACCAACGAGCAGTAATGCGCTGAACGTGTTCAATAATAAAGCGTAAGAGTTTGGGCGGGTGGTAGGCATTGAATAAAAGAAAAAGGGGTGAAAGTAAGCAATGTTAAAAATCACAAACGGCGTTGAATTTTTCGAAGTCCCGTCAGGTGCATACAAAAGCGTGTTTAAAAAACAGGGGTTCGTTAAGGTTGCGGAGCCTAAGCAGGTGACACAGCCGCCTGTTGAAGTTCCGGTAGAAGACGACCCGTACATGAAGCCGCTTGGACAGTGGAGCAAAGAAGAAGTTAAGGCGTATGCGTCTGAGCATGGAATTGACATTTCAAATACAAAGAATGTTGCAGAAGCTAAGCAGAGAATCAAAGCGTATTTAGATAACAAATAACAGGGGGTTAAGTTATGGCGGTGATTGATATAATAAAGCGTGAACTGCGTGAAAATCAGTCACCGTATTTTGACGATAACGATATAAATTATTATCTGTCAAAAAATAACGGTGATATTGAAGCTACAGTTTACGAAATGTTGTTGATAAAGGCAGAAGATAGCACGCTTGAAATGTCCGGTTTGACGTCCGCGGACACAAGTGCCTATTTTAGACGCTTAGCATCTAAGCACCGTCCTTTTAATACTGGTATTTTATCGGGCGGGGCTTAAGTATGATAAATACAAGGTTTGAACGTTACAAGCTTGACAGGACGTTAAAGCGTGACGGCAAAGCGTATGAGTTTTACAGAAATGCTTTCGATAAGTACGGCGATAAAACGCACATAGTTCACGTTGTAACGCTTGATGCAATATATCACGAAACTACGTTGCCAAACAATTACATGATACAGGTTGTTGACGATGCAACGCAGGTACGACATAAAAAATACACGTTGCTGTTGTGTCGTTGGCAAGAAGCCGAAACGATTAAAGACGGTGACATAGTTTTTATTGGTGGTGATACTTACACTGTGACTGGTAAAAACAATATACAGCAACTTGGTATTTATTGTGATATCAGTGTAGAGAAGGTGATTGAAACTTGAGTATAAACGCAGGTGGGGACGCAAGTTATCAAACACAATTAAAGTTTGAAAATGAAATATCTGACGCACTTAAAAACGCGAACAGAAAAGCCACAACAGTTTGCTTGATGTACGCTACTACAAAAGCACCGCAATATAGGGCGTATATGCAAAGTCACAGACCATGGACAGATAGAACAGGCGCGGCAAAACAGCGTTTAAATGTGCAAGCATCAAAAGACGATGCTAATACGATAACATTAACTTTTTCGCAAGGTGTTAGTTATGGTATTTGGCTAGAGTTAGCGCACGAAAAGAAATATGAAGTTATAATGCCGTCAATCAATGCGTTATCAACGCAGTACTTCACGGGTATTAGTGAAGTGTTTGAAAAGATATTTGAACAGTAGAAAGGGGGTTGAACATTTCATGAGCGTGTGGAATGACATTTTTGATTGTTTGCTTGACGCGGGCTATGATGTATTTCAACCCGCTTCACACATGGGTGAATGCGTGAAAACGTACATTGTCGTAAAGCATGGTACGCAGACACGACACCCGAATTTTTCATCGAACGTGCAGTTATATGACGTGCTTATATATGTACCGCTGAACAAATACGGAACGTTAGAACCGACGGTGAACGACGTAGAAAGGCGTATGCGTGACTTATTACCGAAAGTGAAGCCGACGGGAAACAAAACACCGCCTTACTACGACTCAGAAGTAAAAGGGTACATGGTGAGCATCGAATATAAAAACTATAGACTTGAAAGGGGGATGAACTAATATGTCAGTATATAAACCTAAAGCGCTAATTGCTACTATTGATTGTTGTCTTGTAACTGTGAGCGTTGGCTCTGGTGCACAGGCGCGGGAAATCGGTTTTGACACGTCAGATAAGGTCAGCGTTGAGCCACAGTTAGAAACACAGGAAGCCGTTAAGTTGATTGTAAAGGGCATCTTAAGAGCACAGAAGCCGAAGAAAGTAACTATCACAGGAAATCAGATTACACTCAAGGATAATCTTTTCAACCCGGAACTTGTAAAGATTTTGCAGGGTGGTACAATCACGGAAGCAGGTGGTAAAGTCACAGGCTATACGCCGCCGCTTGTAGGTGACGCGGCAGAGGGCGAAAAGTTCACACTGAACTGTTACAGTGCACAGTATGACGAAGCGGGTGACATTGTTCAGTATGAAAAGATTATGTATCCGAACTGTCATGGACAGCCATACGCGTTCGGTGCAGAAGACGGAGTTTTCCGTGCATCTGAATATATTATCAACAGTGCGGCTAAGAAAGGTGAAGCACCTTATACGATTACTTACGTCGCACAGCTTCCGGCACTTACAGACCCGACTTGAGCATAGCACAGTTTGAGCATAACAAAGTGCTTTAGATAAGCACAACAAACATTGACGCTATGAGCACATAAAAGAAAGGAAAAACTAAAATGGAAAATATGAATTATACAGTTACAAGTATTGAAACACTTAAACAGTATACGCAGGGGACAGTCGTACCGCTGACGGGTTTTGACGGAGACCCAGAGCACCCTTTTGTTGCAAGGCTTAAACGTCCGTCAATGCTTGCGCTTGCTAAGTCTGGCAAAATCCCGAATGCACTTTTGTCAACAGCGTCTGACCTGTTTGCAAACGGTAGCAACGCAGTAGACGAAGACGACAATACAATGATGTCAAGAATGTTTGATATGTGTGTATTGATGGCGAAAGCGTCAATGGTAGAGCCGACATATGAACAGCTTGAGGAAATCGGCTTACAGCTTACCGACGAACAGTTAATTGAAATTTTTAACTTTACACAGAAGGGCATAAAAGCGTTAAGCGGGTTTCGTAGGTAGTCAGAACATAATGAGCGTGCTTGCAATGGCGAAAAGGTATAACGTCAGGGTAAGCACGTTTTTTGATATTACAGACGAATATACGGCGTTTTGTTTAGATGAAGCATGTGCGTATATTTATAGCGAACTTGAACAGGGGCACGAGCCACACTATAAAGTGAAAGCAAAATCCTTTAGTGATTTCTATAAACAGTTTGAATAATACAGAAAGGGGGTTGAGCATATGCCCGTAGAAGTAGGTAGCGCGGTTGGTTATTTAAAACTTGATATATCAGGTTTTAAACAGTCAATTAACGAAGCAAACAAAGAGTTAAGCGACGGCTTGGACGAAGCAGAAAGCACAGGTAATAAAAAGTCAAAAAGTATTGGCAGTCAGATTGACAGCGTCGGTAAAGCGTTGATGAAGGGCGCGACAGTTCCGATTATGGGCGCGGCTACAGCGTCGGTTAAGTTTGCGGGTGACTTTGAAAGCGCGATGAAAAAGACAAGTGCAATATCAGGCGCGACGGGAAAAGACCTTGAAGCGTTGTCTAATAATGCAAAGCTAGTTGGTGGAAAATTGAAAGTTTCCGCAAGTGAAGCGGCGGGGGCTTACGAATATATGGCAATGGCAGGCTGGGAAACACAAGACATGTTAGCGGGACTTGAGCCAATCATGACGCTGAGCATCGCAACAGGCACAGATTTAGCACAGACTTCTGACATCGTTACAGACGCACTTACAGCGTTTGGATTGACGGCAAATGATACAAGTGGTTTCTGTGACCTGCTTGCAAAGACATCAACAAGTGCAAACACTGATGTTTTAAAACTTGGTGAGTCTTTCAAGTATGTTGCACCTGTTGCGGGTTCGTTAGGATATACGGCACAGGATACAGCGTTTGCACTTGGCATTATGGCTAACAGTGGTATTAAAGCGGGGCAAGCGGGAACTGCTTTACGTGCCGCACTGGCACACCTTGAAAAGCCGTCAGAAACCGTTGCAACGATGATGGAAAAATACGGTATTAGTTTGACAACCGCAAGCGGAGAAATGAAACCGTTAAAACAGCTTACTGACGAATTGCGTGATAAGTTGGGTGGTCTGTCAGAAGCAGAAAGGACAACGGCTATTGCTACGTTGTTCGGTACGGAAGCACAAGCGGGAATGTCTGCGATTATTAACGCTACAGATAAAGATTATAATACTTTATACGGCAACTTGAGTAATTGTAAGGATGCATCTGCGGTTATGGCTGAAACAATGCGTGATAGTTTAAAAGGCGAACTTGACGGGCTGAAAGCTAATGTTCAAAACTTGGCGATAACGTTTGGAGAAGATTTACTCCCTACAGTCAGAAGCGCAATAAAATGGTTTAGTGACCTGTTAGGCAAATTCCAGTCAATACCGAAGCCAGTACGGCAAATTATTGAAGTGCTTGCGTTATGTGTAGCGGCAATAGCCCCGTTAATATCAGGCGTTAAGATGTTAGGCACTGCGTTTACATTTCTAGCCGCTAATCCTATTGGTGTAGCGATTACAGCAATAGGGGCTATAGGCGTGGCACTTGTTACGCTATGGAACACTAACGAAGATTTCAGAAAAGCAATATTAGATATATGGGGTAAAGTACAGAAGAAAGTGAAAGAAGTTTCTGACGCTCTTGTAAAAACTTATAAGTCTGTAAGTAAAGAGTTGAAGAAAGCATGGGAAAGCATGACAGCAGATTTGAAAAAAGCTGTTGACGATATGAAAGATAAATACGAAAGCGCAAAAAAGACAGCCAAAGAAGCATGGGACTCTATGAAGAAAACTGTTTCTGAGTCTGTTGGCGGCATAGTTGAAAAGTGGAAAGAGTTCAAAGAAAATACTATCGGAAAGATGAAAGAAGTGCACGACAAAGTGAAAGAATACATTGATAAAATCAAGTCATTCTTTGACTTTAGCGACGAAGTTAAAATAGTCAAAGATAAGTTTACAGAGATTAAAAACGGCTTTAGTTTGAAAGGTGCGTGGGAAAACGTAAAATCTGACGTGCAAGAAGTAAAAGACAACCTTGTTAATTTCCTGTTTGGTAAAGGTGATAATTCTTTACGTGCTACAGTTCGCAAAGGTTGGGAAAACATAAAAGGTGAGTTTAGTCTTTCGGGTGCATGGCGCGGTATTTGGGATAGCCTTACAGAAGTACGTGGAAAAGTATGGGAAAGATTAGGAAGTTGGAACACACCGCACTCAGTTTACAGCTATGTAAAAACAGGTATTGAAAATATCAAAAAAGCGTTCAAAGTAGAACTCCCGCACCCAACTATTAAATTGCCTAGAATTGGATGGAGTGGCAAGTTCAGCTTGAACCCGTGGGAAGTTCCAAAGTTTAATATAACTTGGAACGCTAAAGCTATGAATAACCCGTACATCTTGGATGGTGCAACAATATTCGGTGCAATGGGTAATAAACTGTTAGGCGGCGGAGAAACCGGGCGTGAATTGATAGTAGGTGAAAGGATGTTTCTGGAAAGCATTAAAAAGGCTATGCGTGAGATTTTGCAGAGTAATGATAGTTTTACCGAATATTCACAGAAAACGCTTTCTGACGGCTTACAGAGCGTTACAAGGGCATTAGAGAAGATTGCAAATAACACAGCAAAAACTGAACCGTCAGGCGGTGACACTTTTGTTTTCAATAGTCCGAAAGCCATTGACGAAGTTGAAGCGGCAAGGCAAGTTGAAAAGATTAAAGAACAGTTAGTCTTTATTTGATGCTCAAGCATGGGGCGGGAAACTGCCCCACAACAGAAAGGGGGTAATATAGTTGATTGAACATGTTGTTTTGAAGAATTTAACAACTAATGTATCTATAACGCTTGATGCTGTTAGCACAGAAGATTATGTGCTTGAGCGTATAGAAATTGACCCGCTTACAGCTAATTATAGTTTACAGCCTTTACCTACGTTATACGGTGACGCTTTAGCAAATACGCGTTTGAATACAAGACGGCTCAAAATAACTGCGTGGATACTCCCGGCACTCAACGCCGACGGAACACCCGATGAAAATTCGTTTAAGACGCGGAAAGCTAAAATTGACGCTTTTGTTATTCCTACGAATGAAATTGAGTTGACTATAAATGCACGTGATAGGCAAAGTACTTCTGAATCTGAATACAAGTTGAAGTTCTTGCCGCTATCAACGCCGCAGTATGGGACAACGATAGAAGATAATAATGAATACATGTGCAAGTTCATAATAGAAGGTGTATGCTTGAATCCGCTTTTTGAATTGCTACGTTTTAACAGGGAATACACGGTTGCTCAGGGTACTGCGCCATATATATTACATAATTATGGTGATATGGCAACTGGTATTGTTTGTGATATGACGCTCAAAAGTGGATATAGTGCACCGCTAACGCTAACAGTGCAGGTGTCTGGTATCTCAACGCATAAATCTTACGGCATTATAACATTTAAACCGTCAGACCAAAGTGGAAACTTGACACTTGAAGCAGGTAACACAATACACCTTGATACACGTCACGGTGAGGAACTTGTAACGCTGATAAAGAATGATGGTGAAGTTTATTCATATGCACCCGCGATTAAGTGGAGTACAGCAAGTTGGATTTATGTACCAGTTGGCGAAAACTGCAACCTTGCAATAACTGTTTCAGGTAGTCAGTTTTTAGTGAAGTCTAAAATGTATGAGTATTACATGGGGGTATAGCGTATGATAAATGAATTAAATGCAAATCCACTATCTATATACCACATAGTAAACAATGGCTTTACACAAGCATCATGGATAGAATTTTTTGACTTTTGTTTTGATTATGTTTCGATTGTCTGGAATTATAAAATTGACGACTATGCAGAATGCAACTTACGCGTTAGACTTACAGAGCAAAACAAAGCGCGGTTTGTTCCGACTGCTATTGTATACCGTGACGCAAAACGCTGTTTTATCGTCACGACTGTAGTATATAACCGTGGAAGTGATGGAGAGCTGTATATTGACGTTAAGGGATATACCACTAATTATTTAATGACTTACCGTGTTCTTACAGGTACGTTGTTATATAGGACACGCTCTATAAATGCTATTGTGAATGATATGTTCAATCAAGTCTTTATTAGACCGACACTAGCTGATAGACGTTCGTACAATGTTGAGTACAATAGTACACATATATCACCAGATACGACAACAAGACTATCAAGTTATTCAAAAACAGGCTTCACTTTGCTAGAAGCTATACAAGAACTTGTAACGAAAGATAGAATGTTGCACTTTCGATGTGATTTTAACCCGTTAAACATGCACTTTGTATGTTACTTGTTTTACTCTGTTGATAGGCACACAGATGTGTGTTTTGATGATTCTACATCTAGTATTGCTAGTAGTTCTTTGACAATCGACGAAAACGGTTATAAAAACTATGTATACTGTTACGGTGAAGATACAGGCACAGCAAGACGAAATGTTCAGTATAGTAACGTTGATGTTGTTGTTAATTTGTTGCGGCGTGAATTGTACGTTGATGCAAGGGATATTCAAAGTACAACTTATTCACCTGACGGCGAACAAATGCATCTTGACGACCTTGCCTACACGCAAGCATTAACTGATAGAGCAATTGAAAAAATAAAGTCATTTAAGCGTGTGTATAACTATACGGCTGAATTGCGAGACACTAAGCTATATAAGTTTGAACAGGAGTATGACGTGGGTGATATTATTAGTATAAATGACCGTGCGTTAGGTGTTGACGCTTCCGAAACTGTCACAGGATTCACGGAGACAGAAACGGCGGGAAGTGGAATAAAATTATCTGTAATGGTAGGACAAAAGAAAGTAGACCTTAAAGACAGTATTAAGCGTTTACTGTAAAGTACGTTAGAATGCGTTTATTTGCCGTGTAAGGCGCGATATAGTGAAAGGGGTGTAGATGTATGGGTGAATATAATTACGTGAGCAGAGAAGAGCATACAGAGTTTTCTAAGCGTATGGAAGAGAGTAGAAGTAGACAGAATGCAAGACTTAACGAACTTGAAGAAAAAGTTGAGCATATCAATGATATTGCTGTTTCGGTTGAAAAACTTGCGTTATCTGTTCAGACGCTTGCAGAAGCACAGAAGTTACAGAGCGAACGCATCGAAGCGATGGAAAAACGGGACGGAGAAAAATGGAGAACTACCACATCATACTTAATAACCGCTTTTCTTGGTATTGCTATTGGAGTACTTACAAAGTTCATAGGTCTGTAAGATTTGCGGGGGATAACCCCGCTTTTCTTATGCTCAAAAATATTTTTAAAAAAGTGCTTGACAGAATTTTGAATAGGGTTTATACTGTCCACGTAACACGATAACAGAACAACATAAAGCACAGTGAAAATAAAAGAAAGGGGGCGCGGCAGTAAAGTGATTGAGATAATTTGCAAGAAAAAAGACAGTCCCGCTGTTAGGAACTATGTTACTGATAGTTTGCTAAATTTCTTACATTATGCGGATACGTCGGAAGTAGTATTCACAGTAACAAACGGCGATTTCTTAGGAGAAGAAGAGCGTTTAATTGATGATTGTTTACAGGTTGTTGACGTTTGGCAGTATAGCGGATATACGTGGTTTATTGACGACTACGGGCTGAAAGTCTATCTGTATTTATCACAACTTGGCGAAGCGTTTAGACTGGTAGACAGTGACAAAAATAACGTACTTCCTAAACCGTGCAACGTCGGAATTGAGAAAATTTATGTAAGTGTACTAAAACCAAGTGGTAAAATAGTCTATGATGTAGTGTATATGTCAGGAAAGCAAAAGCGTAAGAGAAACGCCAATAGAGCAATAAAGTATTTTATCAAGACGCATGACGGTACTATAGTTGATTCGATGCTTGAGAACTGTACAACATATCTTTATAAATAAGAAAGGTGGTAACAAAGTGAAAAAGATTTTTAGTGTAGTAGTCACAGAGTACGCTAACAAGCGCGGGTTTCAGGTAGTCATGACATATGACGATGGCACGACGGACGAAGATATTTTCCGTACAGTCCCGGCAATTATTCTTTCGATGCTGTCTGATATGGAGCGCACGAGCGTCGTTGATGATGCAGACGAAAACACCGTTTACACGTATTTTGCAAAAGCATAAAAAAAGGGGGCGTGTATATGGCATTATTCGTTAATGACAGGTTTACCGTATTACCAAACCTAGCAGTCGTACATCGTGGAGATTACGAATTGCTTAAAAAGCGTTTCTTTGCAGGTAGGGAAGTACAAGTGTACGAAATGCGCGGTAATGAACTGTACGCACTGTTAATAAATATGCACGACGAAAGCACAGCAGAGTGGCACGAACTGAAATATTATAAAACGTTCCGTCAGGGCGTTGACATTCTTGGCAGTATAGTGTATATTGATTGTACGGCATATGTTACGGAGTTTTGGAAGAACAACGACACAAGACGCAAAGCATATGTTGAAGTAGTAAAAGTAGAAAAAGCATAAAAAGCAGAAAGGTGAAAAAAAGATATGATGAATAGAAGAATTGCAGAAATTAAAGCAGAACTTGGAAAGCAGACCAAGAAGGAACTTGAAACCCTTGCAAAAGCGTATTATGTAACTGACGCACATAACACCCGTAAAGCCGACCTTATTGACATCCTTGCACCGATGATTTTTGACGCGGAAGAAAAGAAAGCCGCAGAGGAAAAGAAAGCGGCAGAAATCAAGGAAGCACACACAGAAGTTATGGCAGAACTTGAAGATGAAATGGAAGAGTGGAATCCGGACGACGAAGAAATCCCGCAGACAGTGGCAGAGCCGAAGCAGGTTGACGCTGTTGAGTATGACGTTGCTAAACGTATTGAATACGTTAAGCGGGCGGCACTTGGTACACTTGTAGCGTTTATAGTACCGGGTAGAACGAAGGTTAAATCTGCAAAGCTGATTGACAAGGACAACGCAACTTGTACAGCTACAGTTGAAACTTCTTACGGTCAGCAGTACCGTATTAACTACGATGCAGTTATTTGGGTAAAGACTGGGAAACGTTGGGCGCGGGGCGTTTATGAAATGCTCAAAAAAGGCGAAATAGACGCATCCTACTTTAATAAGGGGTGAAGCGTATGAATGAAGCCGATAAAGCGCAGGTTTTACAGTTGGCGGCTAGATTGTATGCCGCCACGCAGAAAAAGAAAGCCAACGACAGTAAGTTCACAGAATTTAAAAAAAGCGTTGAAGGACAGCTTGACGTTTTTATATCGACAGGCGAAAGCGTAACCATTGACGGTGCTATAAATCAAGGTGAAATGGGCGTGTATACAATTACAAACGTACAGCCTACATCAATAACATGGTTTGCTGATAAGCTTAAAGAAAAACTTGACAAAGCAATATACAAGCGTATCATCAACAGGCGTTACGAAATCGCAGACTATGAGGGACTTGTAAAGTATCTTAAGAGTTGTGGCGTTGACCCTAAAGTTTTTAAAAGTTTTGTCAATGTAGTTGATACTGTTGACACTAAGAAGATTGATAATATGTCCAAGTTGGGCTATATACCTGCGGAAAGAATCGCGGGCTGTTATCTGGTAGAAATGAAAAACCCGTATTACAAAGTATCGTTTAGAAAACAGTAAAGTGTTGAAAGGTGCGTTATGAATGAGATACGCGCAAAACCGAAAGACAGTGAGGAACTTAACAAAGTAGCGTGGTATTACGGACTAATCGAAAGACCGTCAACGATAGATGAAAAAGTAATGTGCCCGATACACGGGGACAGAAACCCAAGCTTGTTGTTATCGTTGAATGAAGGGCGATGGTACTGTTTCGGATGTAGTAAGGGCGGCACAGCGTTAGATTTAGTCTTGGAGATAGAACGAAAATATCACAACTTGAACGACTTAGAAGCGTGTAGAAAATACGTTGAAATTCTTAAGTCGAACAAATGCAAGCATATCAAGATTGACGCTGTAAGGAACAGCAGAAAGAACGCAAAAAGCACACGCGAAAACTACGACAGAGCATATGACTACTATCACGGGTTGAAAACAATTGATTGGCTAACAGATGAACAGCCAGAAGTTGAGCAAGCACGTGAATACATGCTCAACCGCGGTTTTAGTCCACAGACGCTTAATAAGGTAAAAGCTAAAATAACATACAACGAACATTACCAGTTAATTTTTCCATTGTTGGAAAACGGAAAGTTTAAAGGTTGGGTGTCGCGTACTATGCTTAAGGAAGTTGAGAAGAAACGCAAATACCTTTATAATACAGGTTTTTCACGTGCGTCTACGATGATGGGGGACTTTGGTAACAAACCGTATGTTATACTTGTTGAAGGGTATATGGACAGGTTGAAGCTATTGCAAAGCGGTATCACCAATGTGTGTTGTGTCTTAGGTTGGAAGATGTCAGCGGGGCAATTTGAGAAGCTTAAGAAAGCGGGAATAAAATACGTTATATCTGCATTAGATAATGACGAATGCGGCAGAAAGGGAACACGTTATCTAAAAGAACTGTTTGGAACAAGTAACGTTATCAGATGGCAATATCTGAAATGTCTCAAAGATAACGGAGAAGCAACACATGAACAGGTGCTTGCTATGTATGCCCGCACAGCGCGATTATTTGAGCAGAGAACGAAATTAAAGCTTGACACGATAAAGTAATAGTGTTATTCTGAACAAGCGCACAGAGCGCAAAATAAAGCTTATAGAAAGGATGTATAAAAGTATGGCAGGTTTAATTAGTAGCATTAAAGAAGATGTAAAGAGACAGGGAACAAGTAAAGGAAAGTTTTTCTATCTCCGTCAGGATGGCAAAGCACGTCTTAGATTCTTAAACGATATGGACGATGGATATTCCGTTACTTTTCATGATAGTTTTCAGCAGGGTATTAACGTCCCGTGTCAAGAACAGTTTGGGCGCGAATGTCCATTCTGTGAGATGGAAGGACTTAGAACCCGTCAACAGTATGTGTGGAGCGTATACGACTACGACGCTAATGACGTTAAGTTATTTATGTTCCCGGTTAATAACTGTTCACCTGTGCCGCCGCTTATGGCACTTTATGAGACTTACGGAACTGTCATTGACCGTGATTATGTCGTGAGTACTTCCGGGCGTGGAACAGAAAAGTCTTATACCGTTGTACCGATGGATAAAGCAAAGTTTAGAAACCAGAAAGCAAAGCCGATTTCTGAAACAAAAATGCTTGATATCGTAGATAAAGCTTACCCGGCAGAAAGTGACGAAGAGGAAGAGAAACCGAAACGTAAAACCCCGAACGCTAAAGCGGCGGGCAAGGCGGCAAAACCGAACACCAAGAAAGCGGCTGTTGAGGAAGAGGAAGACGACGACTATGACCCGGAAGACGACGTACAGGACTACAGCGAAATGACTGCAAAAGAACTGTACCACGAATGCAAAAACCGTGGTCTGAAAGCGGAACAGCGCAAGCCGCAGAAATATTATATCACGCTTCTGGAAGACGACGACAGAAGCAAAGCAGATTGGGACGAACTGGAAAACGCTTCTGACGAAGACGAATGGGAAGACGACGACGAATGACCCGCGTATTACTTTAAATAACACGATATTTTCCCCCGCCTTAATGACGGGGGATTTTCAGAAAGAAAGTAGGTGCTAACAGATGTCTTTTGATTTGCATAGACATGATATGTTTAGTAGATATGATGGATACGGTAGACCGTCAGAACTGGCTAAGCTTGCAAAAGAATTAGGTCATACAGCTTTAGGCACGTCAAACCATGGAAACACGAATGGACTTGTGCAGACTTATAAAGCATGTAAGGAAAACGGAATTAAACCGATACTTGGTGTTGAAGGTTATTTTCTGCCAGTGTACAAAGAAAAGGAACGCGGCTATCATCTGTGCTTATTTGCAAAGAATCTTGAAGGGTATAAGAATCTTAACGCGATACAGTCAGAAGGTGAGAAGCAGAAGTATTACAATCCTATTTGGACTTTTAAACTACTTGAAAAATATCACGATGGAATTATATGCACGTCTGCTTGTGTAGCGTCATACAGTTCACAGTGTATCATTAACGACGACGAAGAAAAAGCTGAAAAGTATTTGCGTAAAATGCACAAGATTTTCGGTGATGATTTTTATATTGAGATACAGCCATATACTGTATCAGAAAAGGGCTTACAAGAGCGTGTAAACGTTTCCTTGCTGAGTTTATCCGTGAAGTTGGGTATTCCATGTATACTTACATCTGACAGCCATAGGGGGCGATTTGACGAGTTACAGACATATCTTAAGATGCATGAAATGGACGGGCACAACATGGAAGAGATAGAAAGCACTTACAAAGAAAGATACATGCCCGCACCGGGAGAAATGGAAAAGCGTTTTATTGAAATGCACAAGGGCGACTATGGTGCATCACGTTGTAAACGTCTTGCCGATAATATGGCGTTGAACATGGAACAGCTTGAGGAAAAAGTTGACGCTGATATTCTTGGAAAGCTTGAATTGAAGTTGCCTAAAATTGCAGGTAATGACAGCAACAAAGAAATCATTAAGCAGATAAAGGACGGTTTAAAAGCACGCGGACAATATACAAAACCGTATATAGAGCGTTGCAAAGAAGAACTTGACGTTATACGTGTGAACGGCTTTATTGATTACTTTTTGATTGTCGCTGATTATGTAACATGGGCTAAGCGTCAGGGTATTGCAGTAGGTGCGGGGCGTGGTTCTGTTTGTAACTGTCTTGTTGCTTATGCTATGGGTATAACGGAAGTTGACAGTTTGCGATTCAACTTGGATTTTAGACGCTTTATGCGTTACGATAAAAAGCAATTTCCTGATATTGATATTGACTTTGAAACAAGCAGAAGACAGGAAGTTATCGACTATCTTATAAACAAGTACCCTACACAGTCCGCACGTGTTTCCGCTTATGGTTTGTTTTCAGTTGACAACACTATAAACGAACTTGCCAAGGTTTGCGGATTGCCTACGGATAAGAGTGTTGATGATTCAGATGCTAAGATAAATAAGCAGATTATTGCAGAAATTAAGAAATTTGTAAACAGCTATAAGGACGCAGAAGAAGGCGTGCTTGACTTGGAAGGTGTTGAGCATGACCCGCAAGCTAAGCAGTTTGATAAGCAGTATGACAATATCATTACGCATTTTTGCCGTTTGTATGGTAAAGTAAACTATATTGGTACACACGCCGCGGGTGTTGTTGTTACATCGGGCGATGTGTTACAGTATACAGCTATACGACTTGATAAAGACGGCAACAAGTACAGCGTTTACAACCTTGAGGACTTGAACGATATCAATATTATCAAGTTCGACTTGCTTGGGCTTAAAACTATGATGTCTTTAGGCGAGTGCAGACGCTTGACGGGCGTTGACTTTAATACTGATATCGTAGAAGACGCGGAAGTATTGGCAGAGTTTAAACGCGGTAACACCTGCGGTATTTTTCAGGTTGAGAAAGATACTTGTAAGAAGATGCTTGCGGCTATGCATTGCGATAGTTTTGATGATATTGTGGCTACGTCAAGCATGAACAGACCCGCACCGCTTAAACAGGGCATACCTGATATATATGCTCACAATAAGCTAAACGGTTATGATACTGACGGTGATTTATGTGCACCGTATACGGGTGAAACATACGGCACTATGTTATATCAGGAACAAGTGTTACTTGTATGTGTAAACGTTGGTGGGCTTGAATGGGTAGAAGCTGACGCAGTACTAAAAGCGGCTAAGCATGGGCGCGAAAAGTTTGCAAAAGGTATTGAAAAGTATAAGAAGGAAAACGGCGTTGACCTTGAAAAGAAATTCTTTACCAATGCCCGTAAAAATGGCATGAGTAACGAACAATTAAACGTGCTATGGGAATCCATGAAAGAATATGGATTCAACAAGGGGCACGCAGTAGGTTACACACTTATCACCGTCGAAGAAATGTTTTTCAAGCATTACTATCCAGTTGAATTTTGGTACACGAAACTAAAATATGCACGGGACGATAAACAGCGCAATGAGTTTAATGGTGAAGCTGTAAAAGACGGTTGTTTGTTGTTCTTGCCACATGTCAATTATTCTTACCCACTCACACGCTTAAGGACTGTAGAGGGTGAAAGGATTCTACAACAGGGACTTACAGACATAAAGGGCGTTGGAGAAAAAGCGGCGTTAGCAATCTTACAGGAAAGAGAACGAAACGGCTACTTTAAAAACTTTGACGATTTCTATGATAGGTGTGTAGAAACAAAGCTTATCAACAAAAAGGTTTATGAACTGCTGTCAGACTATGGTGCTGTTGAGTTTAAGAAAAGCCGTTATATTGACCGTATTAAGAAGTATAATTCTGCGTTGTATGCCCGGTCAATGCGTGAATAAAAACTTTTTCAAAAAGTTTAAAAATAGTGCTTGACATATCTTTGAAAAGGGTGTATTGTATAGACAGTAACACAACAACATAAACAACAACTTAAAACAAAGCCCTATAGAAAGGAAGTAAAAATTATGATGTTTACACTTAAAGCAGAAAACACAATCGGAATGAAAGAAGAGTACACATTTGACGCAGAAGCATTACAGATTAGTAAGAAAAAAGGATTTGACGTTATAGTTCTTAAAAATCCGGGTGCTAAACGAGCAACAGCGAAAATCAACACAGCAGTTTATAAAGAAGTTGTTATCTACGAAAACAGCACAGGCAGAAGAACATACAGCTTTTCTAAATAAAAGTCCCTGACGAGTATCTGAAAATTGATACGAAACGCCCGCAAGGGCGTCGGACTTAATAGCAAGTCCACAACAAAGCATCTAAGAAAGGTAAGGTATCAAATATGGCAAAGTCAGTTATTCGCAAAGCATGGGACGCTTTCAAAAAGGAAGCAGTAGCACAGGACGCAACGTTAAAGGGCTGTTGCTACATGACAGCAAGACAGGAAAGCGCAAAGACAGCTACCATAGTCCTTGGAAAATATGCGTCAAGCTATAATACATTTATTAGCAACCGTGAACACTTGATTGACAAGTACGAAAAAGCACTTGCAAATGGTGAAGTATCTGCTGACTTAGTAGAAGTCTACGAAGGGTACATCGAAATGTACAAGAAACAACTAGTTGAACTGGTAGCAAGAAAAGAGCAGTTCGACACTCCGATGGGATACGCTATTGCAAAGATGAATGCTATTAGAAATCTTTCCAGTTTCCAGACATTCTGTGAAGTAGCGCACGTTTACAGCGTAGCGTATGAGATTGACCCGGACGCTTACGGTAATAAGGTAATAAAAGCCAGAATCAACTTTTTCGGTGAAACAATAGAAAGAATCTAAACAAGTAACAAGGGGCGGCAAGCCCGCCCCACTATATAAAATCAAAGTCAGCGTTTGCAGATATCAAGCGCACATCAAAAAAGAAAGGTCAGGTAAAAGTTATGAGAAGAGAAAAAGAACAGTATAGCAGAGCAACCCGCAGACAGATGGAAAAAGCTGAGAAGATGAAAGCCCGTGAAGATGCACGGAGAAACAAGAAACACGGCAAACTGTACAAGGCATTTTGTACAGCGTTAGCAGTTCCAACAATTATCGTTGGTGGTTTCATTGCTTATGTACTTGTTACGATGAATACAGAAGTCCCAACACCTGACGTTGAAGAAAGCGTATACACAATAACGCTTGCTGACATGCTTGCACCAACAAGACTTACGCGTCTTAACTTTGACGATGATACAACAGGCAATGATACAACAGGCAAGTGGAAAAGCGCGACGCTTATTTATCCAGACTTATCTGCTGACACGATGCACACCGTGACACAGCGGTATATCAAAGAAGAGTTTAAACAGGGTGACGCAGTTCACGGCATCTTTGATATCGTTGACAAAGTTACTTGTCGGGTAACACGGTTGGGCGAACACACTTTTGAATATCAGTTCTATGATTATGTGGAACTTGAAGAACGTAGCGCGAACGAATGCTTTTGCGGTATGACAGATGGGCGGCTGTACTGGTTCAATACACATAATAATTACTTTGTAGATGCGTCCGGTGAAACAAGCGTTGATTTCGATGCGCTGTATCAGTAATATAAATGGGTGGCGGGTGGTGTAAGATGAAAGGCAGGTGGGAGCTTATGATTGCACGTAATACATTCAAACATTATAATTAAGATTATCCGGGGGCAGACCTGCAACTGCAAACGGCAGACACTAAAAAGAAAGGAAGGTGTTAAGATGGTTAAAGTGTCAACCTGTAATATACGCGCTGAGCCGTAACAAGCAAATACGCAAACGCTTTTCCTGTTGTGCGTTGACTACGTAAAGAAGCACAGAGCGCAAGCGTGTTTGACATAAAAACATTTTAGCAGATAACTATTAACTTCTTAATTCGGCTATCCAATCGGGGGTAAACAGATGAATAGAATACGCGACGAGACTTAATAACAGGGAGCGGCAACCCGGAAAACCGCTTATATAACTTTTTCTAGTCTGGTGCGTTTGCAGAATTGACAAGGGTGCAACGCTTATATTGAATTGATTGAGATTATAGGGCGGCGGGGGAAATTGACGAAAACCCCGCCGCTTTTTGAATAAGGGGGCTATAAATTGGCTAAGACTGATAAACAGAAAATTATTGCACTGTGCAACGAAATGAACAAGAAGAACGAAGGAACGATTTATACAATAGGCAGTAAAAAAGCGGATTTGAATATTCCCCGGTGGTCTACGGGTTTATCTGATTTAGATGCAATTATCGGTGGTGGTATGCCAGAAGGACGCGTAATTGAGATATTCGGCGCGGAAAGCAGTGGCAAGACGACGCTGTTATATCATTTATGTGGTTTACACGAACTTGCGCTAGATATCCCAATAGAGGGAACTTTTGACGCAAGCAGAGCAAGAGTGTTTGGCAACCGTCCGAAACAGTTACTTATTAGCAGACCAACATACGGTGAAGACGCACTAAACACGGTTATCAAGTTTGCCCGCGCGGGTATTCCTCTTATTGGTATTGATAGTGTCCCGTCGCTATTACCGCGTGACGACGTAGAAAAGGTTATCAAGTCAGCAGACAAGGACAGCATTGAGGAACAGCGCATAGGTGGCACTGCGAGATTATTAACAAAGTATCTGCCGCCGATTGAAAGCATCATAGAACAGACAGGAACGACGCTTATACTTGTTAATCAGGTGCGTGATAAAATGCAAGCTATGATGTTTGGTGAGAAGACAGACACAACAGGCGGGCATAAATTAAAACATGCCGCAAGCTTACGTTTACAGGTTGCCAGACGTGCAAATATTGAGATACCGAACAAAAACCCGCATAACGCCGCAGATAAAGAAATAGTAGGCATTATCATCAAAGTAAAGGTTGTAAAGTCTAAAATATGCAACCCGTTGGGCGTGTGTGAACTGCCGTTAATCTTTGACCGTGGTTTTGTGTCGTTCGATGATATCCCGGAGATAAGAAAAGAACTTATGAAACAACGTGCGGAACAGTACGGCAAGCGTGTTACAAACAAAGACTTAGAAGATTAGAAAGGGTGGTGCTTGTGGGAATTGTTGACGAACTGAAAAAGGACGCTATAGGTAACAGGACTGTCGTGCAGACATCAGAAGCCGCTGAACTGTCCAAGATATTTAACAGAACTTTTTACTTGCCCCGTGACATCGAAGAGGAAACAAAGTTTATCCACAGCGTTATGACAAGGGGACAGGAAGACGCTGAAAGAAAAGGACTCCACGCTTCTGCATTGATTGTATCTGATAACAAGTTCTGTTTACGTCAACAGGTGCTTGCTTTACTGTTTAAGCAATTACAAGGTGAGCAAGTAAACATAGACCTTAAGCGTATCTTTGAAGAGGGTAACGCGGTACACGAAAAGTTACAGCGTCTTTTTATCCGTGCAGGTTATAGCAAATATGACGACTTGGATATAACGCGTTTTAATGCCGCTTTTCGTGTTTCCTTTACGCCTGATATCATTTGTACAATACCGGAGTTTTTCGAAGGTAAAATGATTGGTGAAATTAAGAGCGTAAACACGTTTCAGTTTCAGCGCATGAACAAACACCCGTCCGCTTCACATCAGCTTTTATTTTATATGTATCTGTGCATACAGGAAGAGAAGAGGAAAGGCACATGGAACGGCGTAGATTATACGAAAGGATTTGTTCTCTGCGAAGACAAGAATACACAGATGCTCAAGTTCGAAGTGTATGACTATGACAGAGAATTAGTGCAGTCTTACATTGATAGGTGCAGAGCCGTTAAAGATGCTTACAAAGATTTTAAGCACACAGGCAACATGGTAGCACGTCCAAAAGATGCAACAAGCATCACTTGCAAACGCTGTTCAAACTGTAACTTGCAGGTTGCTTGTTACTCACCTAGCAAGGCAGAATTGCTGTAATATCCCTGTAACGTGTTTATTTGGCTTGTATGGCTTTCTAGCAGTTTTCTTGATAAAGCATCATGTAGCTTGTTAGGAAGCCTTATAATCCATTCTATAGCTTTAGAAAGATATGGTGTATTTTATGGCAGATAGATATTATTTCGGATTCAGATATAGCGGTATTACAAAGTCTACGCTTATCAATGGAAGAGGTCTGCGTGTAGTGTTATGGGTTACAGGCTGTGAGCATGCTTGTTTCGGATGCCAGAATAAAGAACTACAGGATGATAAAGAAGGTATACCGTTTATGAAGGACGACTTTAACCACCTGCTTGCATACGTCAACAAGCCGTACATTGACGGCGTAACTTTATCAGGTGGTGACCCGTTCTATACTAAGCATCGTGAAGGAATGCTTGACCTGTTAAAAATGTTAAATGAGCAAATGCAACCTAAAAAGGATATATGGTGCTACACTGGCTACAAATACGAAGACCTGCTCACAGACCCGGTAGCCCGTGAAATGCTCAACTATGTGAGTGTGCTTGTTGATGGGCGTTTCAGCATATTTCAGCGTACTAAGGACGTAAGTGAGCATAGAACTATCCCGTATCGTGGTGACAGCAAACAGAGGATAATTGATGTGCCCGCTTCTCTGTACAATAACGCTGTAATAACGCTGTATGATTAAAGGTGGTGCGTATGGCGTATATCTATGATTTGATAGTTATAGGGATAGACCAATCATACACGGATACAGGTATAGCCGTCATAGGCTGTAAAACGGGCACAGAGCCACGTTGCCTTGATGTTAAGGCTATTGACCTGCATAAGATAAAAACCCGTGCAGAGAAGCGCAGAAAGCTTCACAGGGCTATTAAACATTTGATAGCGATGTGTAAGCTTAGAACGTCTAAAATCACTATCATGTGTGAGCGTGCACGTTTACATGGTGGCGGGCACAGCTTTATAAACATTGATGCTATAGGTGCTATGTGTGAACTTACAGCGTTAATAGTAGATGTTGCTTACAAGTATGATATCTCAGTTTATAGCGTCGATACACGTGCTTGGAAGAGTGCTGTAGTAGGTAGCTGTAAGAAGGTTGAAAATAACTATGGTGTGCCGCCTGAGAAGTATTTGACGGTTAAGCATGTTGTAAATCTTGGTTTGCGTGATAAAGTACTGCATGAGATAACAGGACGTAAGACTAAGGGCACGTTTGAAAGTAACGGTAAACGGTACGCATACAATAACGACGCTTGTGACGCTGTATGTATTGGGTTGAGCTATTTTAAGCTGACGGGTGATAAAATGAAACTTGAAACTTAGGGACGTGAAAAGCGTCCCTTTTTCTATGCGTAAAAATATTTTTAAAAAGTTTCAAAAAAGTACTTGACATTATTACGCTACGCTACTATAATGCTAATTGTAACACAACAACATACAACATAACAAAATAAACCAGACGCAAAAGTAATACTCCTGACGTTGTACCAATGGTGGGGGATATGAAAGTGAAAAGCGTCACAGTCCTTAAGAAAGGGGAACAAAATTATGACAAGAAAAATTATCCGTATCGAAGTATTAGAGAACAAGGAAACAGGATACGCACAGACCGAAGTGTATACGGCAGACGGTACAATTCATATTTACCCGCAGGGCGTAAAGCGTGATATTGAGGATGTAATGTGGATAGCACAGAGCGACTTTGTAAAGATTAGACACGGCTTCAACGCTTTTCAGCTAGTAGAAACGCCAACATATAGGGTTAAAGTTTTTGGATTTAATAGACACTAAATAGCACAGGGGCGGCGTTCCCGCCCCACATATAAGAAAGGGGAACAGAATATGAAACGTTATATAATCATGGTGAAAGACAATCGTTGCAACGGTGGAATGAATGCACGAGCTATCTACACCGACAGCATTACAGAAGCGCGAAAGTTTGCTAAGAAGTACCAGAATAAAGCTATCACAGGTAGAATTACAATCGACTATAACAACGTTGCACAGAGTTTTAAAATCAGCGATTTTCTTGAAGGAAAGGTGGCATAGATATGTTAAATAAAAAGATAAATTTCAGCAACGCAGAGGAAAGAAAGGCTTTCTTTACAGAAACAGCGTTCGGCAAGGCAATCATTGAAAACTGTAAAGAATGGACTATGTTACTCGCAACGAAGCAGTTTGCACAGTCTTGTGTATGTGATGAAGTATTTGACTTTGCAAACGTAGTATTCAAGGAACTGTTTGGTCTGGAACTTTGGTATTATGCCAATCATACAGCGACAGGCAGAAGTGCAAGCCTTAACATTATAGGTGATGGAGTTAGATACCCGGTTATGATATTCGACTGTAACCGTGAAGGAAATGCCGCAGAATACTGGCAGATGTAAGAAAGGACGGTGCTTAATATGTGTAAATCATTATCATTAGCACGGCGTTATAGGGACGCTTTTGCAGTAGGTTATCAGAATATTACAAATTCAGCAAGTTACGTTTTCTTAGACCCTGATATAGAAGATAGAATGGACGGTGTCGTTCTTATCGTTTGTACTTCTATCGTTGATACGGGACGAACAAACTATAGACGTTTATACGTAAAACACGATTGTGACGATGCACTGTTAGAAACGCATACGAAGCCACGTGTAACTTTTGACCCGCTTGACATAATAAGATTCAGCGCATGACAACAACATGGGGCGTACATAACGCCCCTTATATTTTAAGAAAGGTTGGTATAGAAATGAAAAATAATACAGCAG
>JAKSQO010000022.1 GCA_024404095.1 Clostridia bacterium
GCGCCACCTTGCCAAGGTGGAGGTAGCGAGTTCGAGCCTCGTCATCCGCTCCAATTAAATATAAGGCGCCATAGCCAAGTGGTAAGGCACGAGTCTGCAAAACTCTGACGCCCCAGTTCAAATCTGGGTGGCGCCTCCAAAGCCCCAAGGACGAAAGTTCTTGGGGCTTACTTCTTACTTATTACTTCTTCACTATTACTTCAATTTCCTTGGGGCTTTGGGAAGTAAGAAGTAATAGGTAATATGGAATAAGTATTTCTGCAAGGCTTTGCCTTGCTATTTTAATTCTAAGGTAGTATAATATTATCAGAAAGGGTGTATTATTGTGGCTGATAGTTTATTGATTACAAAATCAAAATCTTTTGCACTTGAAATAATAAAAGTATGTAATATTGTAAAGCAGAGTAAAAAAGAAACTGTTTTAACAAATCAGCTTATTCGTTCAGGGACATCAGTTGGTGCAAATATTCGCGAAGCTTTCTACGGTCACGGTAAGGCGGATTTTATTGCTAAATTGCAGATTGCATTAAAAGAGTGCAGTGAGAGCGAGTATTGGATCGAACTTCTTATTGAAAGTGGATATTATGATGATACAAAAATTCTTGAAATGTGTATAGAAGTTAAGAAACTTTTAATTTCTTCCATAAATACTGCTAAGGCAAAAAAACGTAATTAAGGAGATAACGAATGATTTTTGTTACACCTCAAAACCATAAAGAATTAGTTTTAAATAAAGAGTGCCTTAAGACTCCGGACGGCAAGGAAAGCTATCCCATAATCAAAAATGTTCCGATCTTGCTTCCCGAAAAAACAAATCCTGATTGGTATCGTGAGCTTCTTGAAATAATTTTTTGGGAACATCCTGAAGAAATAGATAAGATTTTCAGCGAAATAGAGGCAGGCATTATCAATGATCGAAACGAGATTTATGTTGAACATATAAAAACGATATATGGCACAAAAGAAAACATTTTAAAAACTTTTGATTCATATAAACAAAGAGAAACGAGCAATTGGATTGTTGGTGATAAAAGCGGAAATATCAGCAAAAGGCAACTTAAAGATTTCAAAAAATTCAGCAAAAAGCATAACGGCAGAAAAAGAACAATAACCAAAATCAAAGGCACAGGAGTGCTTTGGGACAGATACCGTTATTTTGCCGAAGTTGTATGCAAAGAAAAAACAGATAAAATATTGGAACTCGCAACAGGTGCAGGTGGCGGCACAGCTTCGGTTGCACTATATATGTCGAAAGATTGTGATCTTTATACTGTAGACATAGGTTTTGACTGTCTCGGAAACGCTTTTGGTATTTCTAAATATCAGAAGAAGAAAATCATCCCCGTTTGTGCAAATTTTTGGTATCTGCCTTTCAAAGATAAAACATTTAACACTGTTTGTACTGTTTGCGGATTGGATGAATCCAGAGAAATTATAGAAACACTGAAAGAAGTTTCAAGAGTTCTGACAAATAACGGCAGATTTATTGTCACTTCAAGAAACAATGCATTTATGCGTCAATACAGGATTTTAAAACCTTTTGGATTTACGGAAAAAGAAACACTTGAAATTCTTAAAGATTGCAGAATGTATAGTGATTTGAATAATCTTGATGAAATCTGTAATAGCTTAGGAATGAAGCTCAAATCGCGAAAAGAGTACAGAGATAATGAAAACATTGTATTTTCTGTATCTGAATACACTAAATGAATAATCCTGATTATTTTACTCCGGTTCCAAACTGAGACGTACTGCCAAAAGCAAAACGCTTGTCGTGAAAACGGCGAGCGTTTTGCTTTATTTAATTGTACTTATCCCCTACCCTAACACCAAAGGAGAATCAAAATGCCTGTAAAAACATATTATAGCGGAAACTGCACTGATGACGATTTGACATGGTACTGGGAACAAGGTCTTCACGATGCTGAGATAACAGGGATTGAAGAAGTTGAACTTGCCTATGACTATACAGAAAGAAATCCGCTGCGAACCTGTTTAGTTATACATTTAAACACAGAACACGCATATTCGCCAATAAATACAATTAAGCTTTATAATTATAAAATAATCAGCGGAGATATTCGCTCCGGACAATACTGGATGTGTGATATAATAACAAAAGAAAAATACTTAATCACAATAACTTTATCGAATGGCAAAAAAGATAATGATATTGTAATTCGATTTGAAACAGCAAAAACAGAATAGCTCAAAGGGGCGGTGACAACTTTACATTTCGTCACCGCCCCTGATATTTTACTTGTATTTCATTTAAAAATCGCAAACAGCATAGTATGCATTTTTAGGCATATAATCTCTGTCGAACAACAGCTCATGTCTGTAATAGGTTTCCCCGTCTTCTGTCTTTTGCGGACGGTTATCGCTTATCCCCCAGAATGTAACACTTGAAATTTTATCCGCATTTTTACGCAGAACCTCAAACATCTGACTCATTTTCTTTGATTGAAGAAGCTCGGTATTTCTCGGCACTTCATCAAAAATATCGCTCGGTATCGCATCTATTCGCATATCGCATTCTGTAATCTGAATATCAACACCTATCTTGTAGAGCTTGTCGATAACTTTCTGAAGTCTTCTCGGGCTCTCATTGAGCACAAATAAATTCCAATGGCTCTGAATACCGACAGCATGAACAGGAACGCCTTCGTTTACCCATTTCTCGATATATTTAAGCAGATAGTTCTGTTTCTTCTGATTTTTAAGAACAGTTGTTTCGTTAAGGCAGAGAACAGCTGTCGGGTCTGCCTCGTGAGCAAATTCAAATGCTTTTGTGATATATTCCTCGCCACAGATTGTCAGAAAATCATTTTGTTTGAACGCACCGTCCCTTTTGTCATATCCGAACGGCTCATTAACAACATCCCACACACGGACAATATCCTTGTAACGTGTTACAACAACGTTTATGTAGTCGTGCATTCTCTGCAAAAGAACGTCTTTGCTTACAAGATTACCCTCGCTGTCCCTTGTCATCCAGCTTCCGAGATAACCCCATACAAGGCAATGTCCACGCAGCTTAAGACCGTTTTGGCGGCAAAAATCGGCAATCGTATCAGCCTCGGTGAAATTCCATACACCCTCAGCAGGATTAAGCACAGCCTGTTTGAAGGCATTTTCAGCTGTAAGTGACGAATAATTCTTAAGAATATATTCCGATATTTTTTCACTCCTGCAATGCCATCCTCCGACAGCAGCACCGATATCAAAATATTCAGCATAGACATCCTTAAAGCCCTCATAATCTTCGTCACCGAGTTTATCATAATAATCGTAATTTGACAGCGGATTAAACGAAATAAACGATATGATTGTAAGAAAGAAGCTGAGAATTTTTGTAAGCATAAATTCCCTCCGTTCAAATGTTATAAGAAAATTTTATCACCTGCAAACAATAATTGTCAATAAAAAGCTGAATTACATCTTTTTACATTCTTTAATTTTTATACAGAGAAAAATACATCATATTTGAAGTCACATTCAGTAAAAATCAGTACAAAACTTTCGGTGTTTCAACCGTCAAAATAGGCTATTTTTTAAGCAGATTTTTTCTTGACATATTTCTGTTACAGCGTTAAAATATCTATATATGGCACAAGCCTTTATTCCACTTTTGTGAGGTGAAATTCGTGAGTAGTGACAGTAGCTACGGGCAACGGTTAGTCAGAAATCTTAATACTATACTTGGCGGTAAAATCGCCGTAGGTGCGTCATTTTTCATCGAATGATATTCTGCGCCTGCGGTCGGTGTGCTTTGCCGTCGAAAGGGGCGCATTTTATATGGAAACAACAATGGTTGAAATCATCAGCAAGATGCTTGCAAACAATAAGTTTTCCGCCATCAAGGAAATGCTCATTGAAATGAATGTCGTTGACATTGCGGCAATGATGGAGGAAATTGAAGACGAAGAGAATCAGGTTCGTCTTTTCCGTTTGCTTCCCAAGTCATCTTCGGCTGATGTTTTTTCTTATCTTGACAGCGATATTCAGACAAATATCGTTGCCGCAATCACAAGTAACGAGCTTAGCTTTCTTATTGAAGATATGTTCATTGATGACGCGGTTGACTTCCTTGAGGAGGTTCCCGCCAATGTCGTTACACGAGTGCTTGCTCACGCAAACAGCGAAACACGTAATCTTATCAACAAATTTCTGCAATATCCCGAAAACTCAGCCGGAAGCATTATGACAATCGAAATGGTTTCATTTCCCGAAACCTACACGGTTAAAAGAGCGATTCAGGAAATCCGTCATACAGCTCTCGATAAGGAAACAATTTACACCTGTTACTGTATGGACGATAAGCGCAAGCTTGTCGGTACCGTTCCCCTGCGCAGGCTGATTGTTTCTCCCGAGGACACCCTTATCAAGGACATAATGTATGACGACGATCAGCTCATTTTCGTTAATACAATGGATGACCAGGAAGAGGTTGCCGACATCGCAAAGAAGTATGACCTTCTTTCAATTCCTGTTTGCGATAAAGAACAGCGACTTGTCGGCATCATCACAATCGACGATATCGTCGACGTTATTGAAGAAGAAAACACCGAGGACTTTGAAAAGATGGCTTTGCTTCTTCCCTCTGAGGATGAATACCTGAAAACCAATGTCTTCAAGCTTTATAAGAACCGAATCATATGGCTGATGATACTTATGATTTCAGCTACATTCACGGGTCAGATTATAGAGGGTTTTGAAAGTAAGTTATCACTTATTGCAGGTCTTACCGCCGCCATTCCGATGCTTATGGACACAGGCGGAAACAGCGGTAACCAGGTTTCCACCCTTGTTATCCGTGGTCTTGCACTTGGAGATATCAAACCTGCCGATTATTTCCGTGTTCTGTGGAAAGAAATCCGTGTTGCCCTGCTCTGCGGTCTTTCACTCGCAGTTGTCAACTACGCCCGAATGTGGATTATTAAAGCAGTCACAGGCAGCGATGTTTCAAGCAACACATTCATTGTTGTATGTCTTGCAATGTTCTGTGCAGTTATTGTTGCCAAGTCAATCGGCTGCACACTTCCGATTGTTGCGAAGCTTCTAAAGCTTGACCCTGCACTTATGGCAGGACCGATGATTACAACTATCGTCGATGCTTTGACACTTCTTATTTACTTCGGAATTGCAAATATCTTTATCGGATATAACCTGATATAAATTTTAACGAGCCTCTGCTTTTGCAGAGACTCGTTTATTTTATGATTTAAAATGATTTTATTTCACCGACCGCATACTGAAGAATCTTAAGTGCATCGGCTGAATTAACATTGCCGTCATTGTTCACATCAGCCGCAGCTTTCTGCACAGCTGTAAGAGTTTTCATTCCGACAGAATACTGAAGAGCAAGGAGGGCATCTGACGAGTTAATTGAATTGTCTGCGTTAACATCGCCTTTCTTTGCAGAGCTGACCTTAAAGTTAAGCACAGCTTTTGTCATATCGTACTTAAGTCCTTCTGCGTCCACGATTCCGGGCTTTGACATATCAGAAGACGTATATACATCACACATAGTGCGTCCGTTTTTATAATCCTTTCGGTGCGCTGACTCAGCAGGTATTATTATCTGACCTGTTGTACCATCCTTAACAGTTGAGCTGACTGTGAATGTGAGTGTGGCAAGAGTTTCGTTGACATTTTTTATCGCAGGCTCACCGTAGCTCGGATTCGGAATCATTGTAAGGTATGCAAATTTATGCGTTTCTTTAAAGGCTTTAAGCTTTGCGGCGCTGTAATCAGGCCACCACTTTTCTCTGTTTGTCGCAGCAATACTATTCCAGTCATTAAATTTGCACATTGAACCGCCTGAGATTTTATAAACCTTACCGTCTTTATTGAAGGCACAGGTTGCGCCTGTGAAAACAGAGCTGTTGTAGAAAATCTGAGCCGCTACGCTTCCGAGATAAAAATCGTTTGAGAAATTCACTTTAACCTTTACAGTTGCACCGGGTTCAACAGTAATTATATCGCCTGAAGTATACGTCTTGCCGTTCACGTCCGCTGTAAGCGCAAATTTTGCGTTATATGTTGCCGCGGCACTTGAATAAATTGCAAATGTTCCAAGCACCAACGCAACAGCTAAAACAATACTGAGAATTCTTTTCATGATACAACACTCCTTATTTAAGTATAAAAGCTGTTATCAAACCGATTATTGCTGTTGCCGCCACAGAAACTCCCGTAAGAACAGCAACAGATTTTCTGAGCTGTTTATCGCCGTCGGTAAGCGGTTCATCACTCTCCGAATTGGTGAATTCGCTGTAATCGTACAGCATGAGAAGGGTTTTATCAACTGCCACCGCAAAGAGCTCCTCTTCTGTTTCACCGTTCTCTTCACAGAATCTGATTACGTTTGTGCCGCTCTCATCCGCTATTGAAACAATTACGGTTGTTTTTCCGTCCTCTTCAAAAGGCTTTGAAAACACCATGCCATATTGTGCGTGATGTCTGTCTCTGAGGTCGCGCGCTGTATAAATATAGAAGTCATCAACGCTCTGACTATCAAGCTCAGGGAATTCATCATCAAAAACAATTCCCGCATTCAGTTTATGCTTGTCCGCCGCAGACGCAATAAAGTCATGCATTATCTCGCTGTGAACAGCCACCTTGACAGAAGTCTCGTTAAGCTTTTCAATCGCTCTTTCGATTATTTCCGCATGGCGTTTTTTCAACGCTGATTCAGCCGCACCGATTTCGTCAATCTCAGTAAGGTAATCATACAATGAGCCGAGAACAACGTCCTCACACCTTGGTGCTTCAATAGGAAGATAAATAATATGCTGTCCGCCCGAAGCGAGCGCAAATCCGCTGTTTAGTCCGTCATCAGTTGCCATTACACAGGCATCGGACGGAAACATAACATTTGCATCGTATGTAGCCTGATTGATTTTGCCTGAGCTGAGCTTTGTGTCAAGCTTATCTGCTATTTCTGAATTCCGGCTGAGTCCAAGTCCGAGTGCCGAGCAGAGCAGGCGTTTTGTTGCGTTATACATATTGTTTTGAACCGCAACAACCACCACATCAGCGGCACGAAGGCTCTGAGAAATTGCAAGCAGCATTCTTTTCTGCGATGAAAAAGCGGTGAATTCCTCGCACTCGGGGAAATATTCCGAAATACAGTTCAAAATACATTTCTTGCCCTTTTCAGACGCAGGCACCTCCTGCTTGCAAAGTGAAAATAATTTTATATCCATAATCTACCTCTTAATCTAACGTGAAATTATCTGCGTTTTTGAATGGGTTTTTCTTGCCCTTTTTGTTATACCATGCCTGCGGAAAACGCTGATTTTCATTTTCCTTTGCACTTTCAACATCCACCTCGGCAGATTCGCCGTCACGGACAAGACGAGCCATCAGTACAAATCTTGCGTTGCTGAATACGGTGTCACAGGTTGACAAGGTGAGAATTTTATCATCAGGTTTGATGTCAACGCTGTCATTTGTGTAATAAGAGCGTGACTTTACATCATCAATAAAAGCCATAAACTTTTCTTCTGACGGGAATGTTGTTGTAAGGTAAGGGAACACATAGCCGTTGTCATCCTCAGCTTTGGTATTGATTATAAAAGCTGCAAAAACCTTCCACTCATTCTCTCCGTAAATTGTATTGAATTTGATTGTAGGGAAGCTCTTGTAGTTTTCGATTTTGCTGTAAAGACTCAGCGAACCGAGCTGTGAGCCGTCACGCATATTGTGACCGTAAATAATTGTATTCGTGTTCAGCTTGTTTACGTCATTTCTGTAATCGACAAAAAGTGTTCCGTAGCGTGTAGCCTCACCCTTGAAGCCTGTTGTCAGATACTTCTGATTATCAGTTCCCTGCACAACAATAAAACCTGCTTCTTCAATCGCCTCAATATACAGCTTGCCGACAAAATCGGGGTTTGTATTCAGGAGTGCAGCATATTTTTTTCGGATTTCTTCGCCTGTATCGGTTGCAACCATGGTTTCGGTATTGGTTTCATCCGCACTGTATTCCGGCTCTTTTTTATACTCGTTTTGGTTGATTCGAGGCTTTATATACTGGTCTACAAGCACAAAAGACGCAACAATGATACCGACAAACGCAATGCCGAGAATCAGTCTTCTGAAGAAGCCGAGTGTTGCTTTACCAACGTCTTTTTTGGTGAATTTGCTGTCGTCTTTTACTTCTTTATTTTTCGCCATAACCTGAACGCCCTCCCCTTTCCTTCAGTATTGAAAAGATTTTCAAGCTCCGACTCAGAATTTCTTTTTATTCCGTCGTCAAGATTCTCGTTAACATAAATGATTTTTGTATTTGTATTATATTTAGGAGTAAGCACATACTGTTCGTTCTCTGATTTTTCTTCAGGAGCTTTTTCAGCCGGTGTTTCCTCCTTTTTTTCTTCTTTCTTCTCTTCCGGCAGAGGATTTTTTCTCGGTCGACCCCTTTTCCTTTTCGGAGGTTCTTTCGGTGCTTCCTCAGTCTGTTCAACAGGCTTGTCTGTTTTTTCTTCCTGTTTTACTTCCCTTTTCTCAACGGGCTTTGCTGTTTCTTTTCCTAAATCGCTGAACATAACATTATCGCTGTCATGCTCACTCTTTGCCATATCAAATACCTTGGAAAGCTCCGATTCACTGTCAGTTGCAATATCCTCCTGCGGCGGAAGCTCTATGTTCAAATACGGCATTACACTTTCGGGATGCGGTTTGCGTATCAAACCGCCTTTTTTTGCAAGTTCAAAGCCCTCGTTGCGGATACTTTCATCTTCATCAACCGCACCGAAGCGAGCCTTTAATGATTCAAGGCTGTTTTCATGAATATAATCGACAATATCGTCATTTTTTGACAGTTCGGCAGCAATAGATTTTTCAAGTTCATCATCGGAGTCGTTAAAGGGTACAAACATATCTGCCATGTCAAATCATCCTTTCAATTATTTTGCGGACGGAATCCACTTAACTGTCTTGTACGGGTTTTTCTTTCCGTTGTGGTCATACCATATCTGCGGACGTCTGTAATTTTTATTTGCAATAGCCTTGGATGTGTCCACAGCTTCACTTTCGCCTGCTCTGAGAAGTCTGCCGACAACAACAAGTCTGCCGTCAATATCAGTTCCGCACGCTGCGTCAAGCGAGTGGGTACAGGTTGAAAGCGTAATAAATTTATCGTTTGATGAAGCGGCAACACCTGTTCTGTAAATTGCACGCTCGTTTATCTGCTGAATATATCCGCTTATACTCTGCGGACCCATGTTCGGATAAATGTAGTTAAAGAAATAGTTACCGTTATACTTTGTCTGAGCCGTGGTATAAAAAGCGGCATAAACAAGGTATGTGTATTCATTTGTAAGGGTCGAATACTTGATTACAGGGTGCTTTTTGTACCACTCAATATCCTCATATCTGCTGATATCATAGAAGTGAGTACCTGACGGCATATTATGGCCGTAGATAACGTGGTTTGTGCTTGTGGTCGACTTTTTGCATCTGTAATCAGCGTAAGCCGTACCGTATTTTGTATTTTGTCTGAAAAAGTTATTTCTCAGATAGTATGTGTTATCTTCAGCCTGAACAATCGGTGTATTGACCGCCGTACCCGGAATATAAAGCCAGCCGACAAGGTCATTATTTGAAGCATAAGCCTTGATAAGCGTCTGCTGTATACCCATAGGATACTTAGCTGCTTCATACTTCGCAATCATCTGAGCATAGGTATTAAAGCCGTCATTCTGTGATGAGCTGTCAAACGTATCCGCAGACTTCTTGGATTTTGCAAAATTCAGACCCGAAACAGCACCGCAGAGAATAATTGCAATACAAAGTACAGCGCAGAGAACACCGAAAAGCGGACTTTTTTTCTCAGCCTCAGCTTCGGCAACAGGTTCAGCTTTTGGCGGTTCAGCAGCTGTATTTTCTTTCGGTGTGGCTATGCTTTCGGTTTTAACGGTCGGGGTCGAATCAAGAGCAGAGAAGATGTCAAACGCATCGCTTCCGCCTGTTGAATACTCCTTATTGTTATCAGCCATTATTTTTCATTCCTTACATACATTCTTATCATATTAAGTGCATTTGATGCATTAACGTATCTGTTGTAATCTCGGTCGGTTCTGCCTGTTTTTAACTCGGTTACCCACGAATTATTCTTATCGGCAAGACCGATATAAGAAAGTCCGACAGGCTTGCCACTTCCGTCGCCGTTAGGTCCTGCAATTCCGGTAACCGAAACTGCGATATCAGCGCCGCTGACTTTCAGCGCACCCTCAGCCATCTGACGTGCAACCGTTTCACTTACCGCGCCATACCTTTCAAGGTCATCCGCGCTGACTCCGAGAACCTCATTTTTAATTCGGTTGGAGTAAGAAACTATTCCGCACTCGAATATTTCAGAGGAACCCGAAACATTGGTGATACGCTTCGCGATAAAACCGCCCGTGCAGGATTCCGCTGTCGCAACTCTGAGTTTTTTCTCTCTCAGAAGCTCAACAACAGCCTCTTCAATACAAGTATAGTCAACTCCATACACCACATCTCCGAGCCTTGATTTAATTTCATCAATCACAGGTCGGCACATTTTTTCAGCCTGCTCCTCTGAGTCAGCCATTGCGGTAACTCTGAGCAACGCTTCGCCGTCCTTGGCATACGGTGCCACGGTAGGATTCTGCATATCAAACAGATCGTTAATCTTTTCAGCCATAGCCGACTCGCCGATGCCGAATGTTCGTATATTATGTGAAATTATTGTCTTGTTTGAGAACTGTTTTAAATACGGTACAGCACTTTCAAAAAACATCGGCTTAAGCTCTCTCGGCGGACCCGGAAGCAGAAGAAGATGAACTCCGTCCTTTTCCATAGCAAGTCCGGGAGCAGTTCCGTTGTCATTTCTGAAAACAACACATCCCTCAGGAAGCATTGCCTGCTTAATATTATTCTCCGGCATTTCTCTTTTTCTCTCCGCAAAGAAAGCCTTCATTTTTTCAAGACTTTCCTCGTGTAGAAACATCTTCTTTTTAAAAAATTCACAGCAGACTTCTTTTGTGATATCGTCGGGAGTAGGTCCGAGACCACCCGACAGAATAATGATATCGCTGCGCTGTGAAGCCTCTTCAAGAAGCTTTGTAAGACGTTCTGCATTGTCACCTACTGTGCTCTGATGCATAACGCTTATGCCCATTTTTGCAAGCTCCTGCGAAAGGAACTGCGCGTCAGTATTAAGAATATCGCCCAGAAGAATCTCTGTGCCTACACTAATCAGCTCACAAACTGCCAAATCAATCACCCTGAAATTGAAACAAATCTTAAATTACTAAGAGCCTCATCAATAAGTCCCTCAACGTCAAGTGCAGTCTCAGCCTCTTCAAGAGCCTTTACCTGCGGACGTGTGCGCGGATGCTTAGGTGTGAACACCGTACAGCAATCCTCGTAGGGCTGAATCGAAATATCAAAAGTGTCTATCTTTCGTGAAATTTCAATAACTTCATCCTTGTCCATTCCGATAAGCGGACGGAACACGGGTAAATCCTCAACAACCGCCTCCGTACAGCGAATTGCCTGCATTGTCTGGCTTGCAACCTGCGCAACGCTCTCGCCCGTTATCAATGCGCTGCATCCCTGGTCAAGAGCTATTCGCTCACTGCATCGCATCATAAAACGGCGCATAACAAGAGTGAATAAATCCTCGGGACAATTATCCTTGATTTCCTCCTGAATATGAGTAAACGGCACAACGCAGAGGTTGATATCGCCGCTGTATTTTGCAACCTGCTTAAGAAGCTGGTGCACTTTCATCTCGGCACGCTGACTTGTGTACGGCGGAGAAGCGAAGTGGATTGCGCTGAGCTTAAGTCCTCTCTTTGCCATCATCCATGCGGCAACAGGGCTGTCAATACCGCCCGAAATAAGAATTGCCGCCTGACCTGACGTTCCGACAGGCATACCGCCTGCACCCTTAGTCTGATTGCCGTGAATATAAGCGTAATTGTCACGGATTTCCACGCTGACAACAAGCTCGGGATTATGCACATCAACAGTAAGGTGCGGATTTTCGTCAAGTATTGCACCGCCGACCTCCATACAAATCTGAGGAGAATTGAGCGGGAATCGTTTATCTGAACGCTTTGCTACAACCTTAAAGGTTTTAGCAAACATAAGCTCTTCCTTAAGGTACTCACAGGCGGCGGGAATAATAACATCCATATTCTTTTCGACTGCGGCACAACGGGAAAGAGCAGCTATTCCGAAAACAAGCTTAAGTCTGCGAAACGCTTCATCAAGGTCAACTCGCTCGTCAATCGGTTCAACCATAATTGTTGACTGTGACTGAACATAGCGAATTTTTCCCAGATCGTGAAGTCGGTACTTCATATTTTTAATAAGCTGATTTTCAAATGTGTGGCGATTAAGACCCTTGAGGGCAAGCTCGCCGTTTTTCAGCAGGATAACTTCTTTCATTTTGAACGAAACCTCGTTTATTTTAATTTTCTCATAGTTTTTTGTGCGCTGTCGATACCGTAAAGAAGATAATCAATCTCCTCTTTTGTGGTATAGCGTGAAATGCTGATTCGAAGTGCACTGTTAATTCTTGCTTCATTAAGATTCATTGCCTTAAGCACACGGCTCTTGTGTCCCTTTGAGCAGGCTGAACCGTTTGAAACATAAATGCCCATATTTGAAAGGTAATTGAGCATTACCTCTGACGGTATGCCGAGAACAGAAATATTTGTAACATAAGGTAAAGCGTTTGACGGAGAGTTGACCGCAATGCCGTCCATTGCCGAAATGCCGCTCAGCATATAATCTCTCAGCTGCATTGCGTGGTGCAGGCTGTGAGTATAATCAGGCAATGCCGCGGCTGCCGCGCCGAAGCCTGCAATTGCAGGCAGAGGCTCTGTGCCCGGGCGGATTTTGCCCTCCTGAAGTCCACCGAACGAATGCGGTGCAATGCGTGTTCCCTTTTTGACAAAGAGCGCGCCTGCGCCTTTTGGTCCGTGGATTTTATGCGAGCTTATCGACATAAGGTCAACACCCATATTGTACGGCTTAAGCTGAACCTTACCGAATGCCTGAACCGCGTCACAATGAATGAGTGCATTTGACGCACCTGCGTGAACAGCGGCACGATTTGCAAACTCAACAGGCTGAATTGTGCCTACCTCGTTATTGACGTACATAATGCTGATAAGAACAACTGACGGATTTGTTGCCGCATAGAGCTGTCGCTCATCAATCATACCATTTTCATTCACACGAAGTCTTATTACATCAAAGCCCTGACTTTCAAGATACTGAACTGATTCTTCAACGCTTGAATGTTCAACTGATGTTGTAATAATTCTGCTGCCTCTGCGCTTCATAGCGTTTGCCGCACCGAGGACAGCGATATTATTGCTCTCAGTTCCGCCCGATGTGAAATAGATTTCATCACTTTCACAGGAGAGCTTGTTTGCAATTATGCTTCGTGACTCTTCGAGAAGTTCGGAGGCGGCAATACCGTGAGAATGCAGTGATGAGGGATTGCCCCAACAGGTCGTCAGCGCGTAATTCATGCGTTCAACCGCTTCCCGGCAAAGAGGAGTGGTTGCGCTGTTATCAAGATATGCTTCCATAGTTTTTACCTCCAAACAACACTAAGCCATTATTGTGTTTATTATACATCAGAATTCATCTACTTTCAATCTTTTTATAGTGGTTATCTTTTAACTTTATGTTAATTTTTTCGTGTGAAGCAATACTCCACAGTACATTGTATGCCCGACAGTCACTTTTTGACTTTACAAATTAAAAAATTGTAGAAAAACATTAGAATATATGATATAATTAAAGCAGAAATTTTACGGAGGCATAAATATGGATTTAACTTCTACCATTATCGCCATTATTCTTATAGCAGCTCTGCTGTTCGGTGCTGTGTTCTATATCTGGAAAACAAAGGATAAGGGACGTCCGAGCTATATGGTTACACAAAAGGTAAAACCGACAAAAGAAGAAAAAGCGGCTGCAAAGGAAGCTAAGAAAGCTGAAAAAGCCGCTAAAAAAGCAAAACAATGAAACCGATTTAAAATTTTCCGCTTCTTTTCGCACCCAAAACTATCGGTCAGAAGCCGGTGAAGCATCTGCACCCTGTGCGAAAAAACTGCGGTGTTCAAGGTGGCTGCTGTTCGGATAAATATGTCTATCAATTGATGTATGGCAGGGATTACAGCGCAATCCGCAAAATCAATCCGACAACATGGAAAACTGTTCAGGTTACCGATAAGCTTCACGTCGGTCACGGCAATGATATGTGCTGGAATCCGCACAGCAATGAAATAATTGTGGCACACAATTCGCCCGATAAATACAGACTTTCTATTTTTGACGCTGACACGCTTGAGCTTAAAGAGCGGAAAGATATCGGCATAGGAATCTACGCAATTGACTACGATAAATTCAATCGTGTGTACTATGTCTGTGAGGTTGGCGGTCATTGTCTTGCGCGTCTGTCGCAAGATTTTGAAATTAAAGAGATATTCAGCCTTAATGTGCAGGGGCACACAAGGCAGGGTATCACATTTTATAACGGCAGGCTGTATATGGCATTATATAATCCCAATGTGATAAAGGTTTTTGATACAAGCGGTAAGCACCTGCAAACCTATCCCCTCCCGCTCTCAGTCGGAGAGCCTGAAAACCTGTTTGTGTACGATAACATATTTTATATTACCTACAATAAAAAGAACTATCGCGGCGGAATAATCTACCGTCTTGATACGATAAAATAAGCACTACTGTCAGTACAGCAGTGCTTTTCTTCTAAAAAAAGGCAACAGCGTTGAACTGTTGCCTTTTGCTATTTAGTATGAATACTGTGAAGAAGCGTTCTGGCTCTTAAGCTGAAGAAGTGTTGTAAGCTTCTTGATAACCTTACTGCGAGCCTGCTTCATACCGAATGACTTAAGGTTAAAGTTAACCTTAACATCCTTAATCATCTTGTCAAGCTGATCATTTGTATCGGTTGATGCCTTAGTCTTACGGATTGTTGCATCGTAATAATTGCTGTCAGAAGCACCTACGAAGTACATTACGTGATAGCCGTACTGTGTTTCAACAATAGCTGCGTCGCCTGTCTTACGTGCAGGGTCATAGCTCCATGCTGAGAATGCGGGAACCATTTCACCGTATCTGAAGTTCTCGTAAAGACCGCCTGTGCTCTTTGAACCTGTATCCTCTGTAAGCTCAGTTGCAAGCTTTGCAAAGCTATCCTCAGTCTTGTCACCCTTCTGCCACTTAGCAAGTGTATCCTCTGCATTCTTCTTTGCGGCTGCAATCTTATCCTCTGAAAGAGCCTCACCTGTTGAAGAATCAACTGTCATAAAGAGAATATGACGAACGCTTACAGTCTTAGCCTGATACATGGGCTTTGTAAGAAGGATGATTGTGTATGTGCCTGCATCCTTATCCTCGAAGATTTTCTTCTCGCCGGCCTTACCGTTGCCGAAGAGCCACTTTACAGCATCCTCGGAAAGTGAAGATGAAACGTCTGATTTAAGAACCATCTTCTGCTTTGTATTAAGCTCTGCATTGAACTCAGCGTTACCCTTTTCAACCTCAGCAGCCTTCTTATAGAAGCTTGCTTCGTCTGTAACCGCAGCAAAGAAATCGTTTGCCTTCTTCTTTGTTTCAGCATCAGCAGTTGCCTGACGCTTTGCCTTTGCGTCTTCCTTCTCGTTCTCAATCTCTTCAACATCCTGATTTGAGAAACGATACATACAGAAATCTACGAAATCATAAGCTGTCTTGTCAGCATTGTATTCCTTATCAATATCAGCCTGAGCATAGCCCTCAGCGTTCTTGTCAAGCATATCGTTCTGATACTTCGAAACAAGAGTCTGCTGCTCCATAATTTTGCGGAGGAAATGCTCATTGTAGGGTCCCATTGAGAAACGAACATAAGCGTTAAGAGAGTAAGCTCTGCCGTTTTCGCTGTCACCCATTGACTTGGCCTGTGTGCGAAGCTGTTCGATCTGCTCATCAATCTGAGCCTTATCTGCGTCGTCAAGCTTGTAGCCTGCCTTCTTAGCCTCATTGTAGCAAACCTTCATTGCCTTCAGACGGTTAACAGCTGTGTCGTGAAGGAATTCATCCCATGACTTCTCTTCATTAGTTTCGGGATCTGTATACTTTGTTGTCTGCTTGTCAGGAGCAAGAGAAGTATCAAAATTATACTGTGATGAGCCGTAATAGCTTGTTTCCTGGTTAATCTGGCTTACAAGACTGTTGTAAATTGTGTAGTAATAATACTCATATTCAGCAGCTGTAACCTTAAGCTTATCCTTGCCTACGCTACCGATTATAATAGCTCTGTCCCATACACCGAATGTGTTAAGGAAAGCACCTACTGCGCTGAGTGCGATAACAACAGCAAGAATTATTGAGATAACCTTACCTGCTGTCTGTTTTGCAGCAGTTCTCTTTTCCATGCCCTTGGCATTCTTCTTGGCCGCTTTTGCAATACGAGCCTTACGTTCGTCACGGTACTGCTCAGCCTTTGACTTTTCGTTTGCCATATGTTTCATCCTTTTCTATTATGTTTTCGCCGATAATATATCAGCATAACAAAGACATTTTAAACCATTTGAAGGATTTTTACAAGACCTAAAACAGAATTTTTTAAATTTATATTGAAATTTACAAATCGTTCATAGAAAAACCGCTCCGATTGCTCGAAGCGGTCAACAGTATAAATTTGATTATCAGCCGAAATAACCTCTCGGTCCCATAACCTTATAGATTGTCTTGTCACAGATATCAAGGAATCTGTAGAATACCTGCTCAGCCTTGTCCTTTGTTGTCTCAGGAGCGTAAACGCCGATATCGTAGAGCATCTGCTCAAACTCAGCAGCAACTGCCTCATCATATTCGGGGTCGTTGACTGTGTTTGCAAGCATTGCAACTGCCTTGTCATATGTTTTCTGCTCTTCATCAGAAAGAACATAGCCTGTCTTCTCGCAGTATCTTTCAAGATCGGGAAGATAGCTCTTTATGAGTGACTTCTGATCTCTTGCCTGGTTGAACTGCGGATAATAGCATCCGTCCTCTTCCATATTGTCGCAATCGTAGATTGTTTCAATGTTTCCGAGAGCAAGCTCGATGGCAAGCTTCAGAGCAGTATTATTATAGTCAAGCTGATGCTTCTGTCCCTTAAAATACCAGCATGAATCCGGGAAATAAGCTGTTGAAACGTCAATTGAACCGTCGGGAGAAAGTCTTCTGCCCTCTGTGTCTGTAAACTTCTCATTATATGCAACTGCGCTTGTACCGGGTGCTGTTGAACCGATGTTGATAATTTCATCGCTGTTTGTCTTCTCTGCACACTCAAAGAAGCCGAAGAAACCGTATTCAAATGCGCCGAACGGAGCACCGTAGCCTGAGATAAATGAAAGACCAACACCCTGCTCCTTGAGGTCATAAAGTCTGTCCTTAAGTGTTACCTGAACATCGTGATATGTTTCAAGCTGAGCACGGACAGGCTCTGACTTAACAAGAGGAATTACGTTTTCATATTCATAATCACCGATAAGTGAAAGAATTGACGGTGTTACAAGAAGAACATCCTCCATAAGATAGCCGAGGAACTGATTAAGAAGTGCACTTACAATCGGCTGAGGGAACAGACGGATTGCAAGAAGAATCACACTGCCGAGAGGCTCACCTGCAAGATAGTTGAGTGAATCTGAAAGTGTACCGCCGTAGAAGAGATCCTTCGAATTGTCAACATAGTTGAGGTTAAGAAGGTCACTTACTATATCGCTGCCGTTCCAGCAGCCAACAATACTTACAACACGCTTAACGTGGTTATCCTTAACATTCGGATAGAGATAGAGATATGAGCTTACAACAGATGCGCCCATGCTCATCGGAACAAGAACAACCTTCTTTGCGCCAACCTTGTTGTTTGCAAGGATTGTTTCAACAAACTCGTGAAGCTCTTCAGCGTTATTCATTGTGTAAGAAAATGCGCTGTAATTGAAGCAGTAGAGATAATCTTCAAAATTCTCGCCAAGCTTCTCTCTTGCGATATCCTTACAGGGAATTGAGCTGTAAAAACGTCTTGCGCCTTCGCTGTAGAATGAACCGTCTTCTCTTTCAACAGTCGGATACTCGGAAACGGGCATTGCGTATCTCGGTGTGACAACTGTTGCAGGAGCTTTACCGTTTTCATCAATGATGTTGTACTTAAAGAGTTTTTTAACTGTTGTGTCAACAAGTATATCGGGAACAATATACTTGCCGAGGAATGAGCTTGCAACAAGTGCTGTTACAAGAAGAACAAGCTCGGGAATTACACCTTTAACATCGGGTCCGAGGAGGTTCCAGATTGTCTCGTGCTTACCGTTTGCGATAAGCGGAGCGTAGTTTTCATAATCATGAAGTGTGCCGTGCTCGAAAGCATCGGGTTCAAGATATGACTCGTCAAAAAGGTAAGAATAGGACTGACCGATACCTGTTACAAACACGATAAGGCAATCCTCGCCGTCAGCAAAAGCTGATTCCATTGTGCCCTGAGCGACTGTTGTTTCCTTTGCTGATACAGGAAGAACAGCAAAAGAAAGAATCATCGAAAGGCAAAGAATTACTGACAAAATCTTTTTCATTTTTTTACTCCCTTCATAGGTATAAAAACAGTATAGCACGAAAATAATATTTTTCAACTGATTTTTATGAAATAGCATCAATAAAAACACTACTTTTAGTCATTGTGACGGAAAAGTCTATAAAAATCAGTTTGTGCCGTAAAAGTGGATAACATTCATGTCCTCTTCCATTTCAAGACCATGCGAACCGCGACCGCCGTCAATCTCATGGCATCCGTGGTCAGGGCAGAAGCCGTAGAAAACCTTTTCGTTTATATAAGTTTTTTTAATAAGATTTACAAAGCGCTCATATGTCTTCACATTCTGCTGAAGATGTCTGAGTGCCTGTTTACTTTCGGGGGCTTTTGCGTGCATTGTCGAGTCATAGTCACCGTTGTAAATTACTATAACATCATAATCGCCCTTTTTTATAAGCTGTGCTGCCTTAAAGTTCACCATCGTAATATTAGGATAAATAAAGTAATCCATATTTCTTTCAAGAAATATTTTCGAGATGCTGTCACCCTTTGTTGAAACAATCGCAACCTTTTTGCCGGCTTTAAGAAGATAGTCAAACATCGTATCAACTGTCAGCACGGGCTTTGTGTATTTCTGTATGCCGTGCTTTTCAGGCATAAGTCCCGTATACATTGAAGCAAAGCAGACGGGCGTAACACTCGGCATTACTGAGCGAAGCTTTGTTAAGAAGCTCGAGCACTCCTTTGCCCTTTCAAAATACTGCGGATACTTTTCGTAAAGCCACCACGCAACAGCATCCGGATTATAAAGAACCGCTTTATCAACCTTTCCGGCCATTCTGATAATTTCTTCATTTGGTGCATCAATATCGGCAGGCACATCAACACCGAGCATTTTAAGCACAGACGCGCAAACGCTGCTTATACATTTTTGATTATCCATATTAACCTCACTTTGAAATCAACCATACCGCCATATCGCTCTCTCCCCTGTTCGCAAACGCAAAGTAAGGAATAAGACGAATATCGGCCGGTACATATTTTTTATCAAACGAATAAAGTGTCTCAGTTCTTTCAGCTTTCTCTGCATTGAGAATAACATCGACAGTTCCGAGCTTTTCGTTCTTTTCAAATTTATATTCAAGCTTTTCGGGAATTCTGAACATACGCAGATGACTTCCGTTATCACAACCCTCCGCGCAGTAAACAATCGGGCCTGCAAGTATAGCGCATTTGCCCGAATCTCTGTCAACAAGCGGATTTGCGTAAACCTTTTTCGGCGAAACATCCAAGCTGATTTTAATCTCCTCACCGTCAGCCGCGCCGATAAAAGCATAGCCGTTCTTGATTTCATAATCAGCGGAAATACTGAAATTATCCTTTGAATATGCGGGTATTCTGACAGCAAGCTTTTTGCCATTCAGCTTTTCAGCCTTAATAACAATGTTTCCGTCATACGGATATCCCGATTTCTGCATCAGCCTAATGCCGTCAAATTCCGCATTGGATGTTATAAACTGATGAACATAAACCGTCTTTTCATCAACACCGTAAATATAATCGCCGATTGAAGCAATAAACCTTGTGATATTCGGCGGACAGCAGGAGCAACCGAAAACCTCAAGTCGCTGAGTTATCGGGTGGCGGTCGTCTCTGTTGCGTACAGAAACATTTCTGCCGTGCTCCGAGAGCAAAATTTCAAGCGGATTTTCATAGAAAAACGATTTGCCGTCAATGGAAACTCCCGAAAGAATTCCGTTATAAATTGCACGCTCAATAACATCGCCGTAACGTGAATCGAGCTTTAACTGCTGAAGACGTGCGGCAAAATAAACAAGAGCAATAGAAGCACAGGTTTCTGTGTATGCCATATCATTCTGCAAATCATACGGAACAGTAAAGGCTTCACCGTGATGTGACTGACCGATGCCTGCCGTTACAAACATTTTGTGATTGTATATATCATCAAAAATATGTTCGCAGGCATTCAAAAGCTCAGCATCATTGTATTCACGTGCAATATCCGCCATACCCGAATAAAGATAGCAGGCACGAACCGAGTGACCCTCAGCGGTAAGCTGTTCACGGCAGGGCTTATGGCTCTGATAATAAATATCATTTGCCCAAAAGTCATCGGGAATCTCCTTCTGACAGCCTCGTTTATCAATGAAATACTTTGACAGTTCAAGATAACGCTTTTCGCCTGTGCAATGGTAAAGCTTAACAAGAGCAAGCTCGATTTCTTCGTGACCGGGTGTTTTAAAGGCGGCGCTGTTATCAATTTTAAACACCTTTTCAATATAATCAATGTACTTGCACATACATTTAAGGAACTTATCCTTGCCTGTTGCATTATAATAGGCAACTGCCGCTTCAGTCAGATGACCTGCGCAATACAGCTCGTGCCAGTCACGGTTTGAGAAACGCTTATCCGGCTCACAAACGGTAAAATAAATATTGAAATATCCGTCCTCACCCTGATTTTTCTCAATAAGGTCAACCACCTCGTCAACCTGAGATTCAAGCAGAGCGTCGGGCTCTTTTTCAATTATGTACGCAACCGACTCAAGCCATTTTGCAACGTCGGAATCCCAGAAGAAGTGCGGCTTGTTAGGCTTACCCTCTTCCCAGTTGAATTTAAATGCCTCAAATCTGCCCGTATCGGTAAATCTGTCCCTTACGGCGTGTATTGTAACATCGTGATTAAGCTTCTGTCTGTCCTTCCAAAAGCCGTCACCGATAATGACCTTTGAAAACGGAACTGAATTTATCATAAAATTCCTCCTTATATTAAGCTGTAATTTCTCCGCTTTTATTCGGTTTTCCATCCGCAGATTTCAAACAGACTTTCTGCAAAGCTATCAGCATTTTTTCCTTTTGTTAATTTGAATTTTTTCTTAGTGATTTTTCCATTTTCGTTATTCTTTATCACAGCTGAAAAAGCAACAGATTTCAGAGTACTGTTTTTATGCAGAATAATTTCCACATTCAACTCATAACCGTTATGCTCCACAAACATCTCATATCCGTCTATCTTCGGAGTAAACTTATAATTTCTGATTTCGTTAAGTTTGATCAGCTTTTCAGATTTATCGATAAAATCCGCAAGAGCAATCACCTTGTCATACTGTGCACCATTTAACGGAAGTTTGGACAAGCGCTGTCACCTCACTCAATATAAATATCCTTACTCATATCAAGATTAAACTTTTCTATCACATCATCAACGAAATATGCATTCGTATCCGCTGTCAGACCGTTCTCATCAAATACGGTTATTCTGAAATACTTATCCGTGGGATTTATACTCAGCTTAACCTCCGTCAAATATTCAACACCCTGTTCCTTCGTAAAAACAGCGCGGCAGCGTCGGCCTCCGCGGGTGCATACAAGCTTGACAGCTTTTTCACATTCTATGTGAACGGAGCAATCATCGGTATCGACCCACAGCGCATTGATAATCGGTCCTCTTGATGCATAGAAGTCACCTCTTAACAGAGCAGCAGTTACGTCTTCATACTTAAGTGACGGTGCTTTTATCATTGTAAAGCCGCCGAAAGAATCCCAATGGCAGGTATTCGGTGCTCTGTTGTGATTATCATCAGTTGCAATGCAGAAAAGCTTCTTGCCGCCACGGAGCATATCGTCATATTTATCACAGTTGTACTCATTGTAGCCGTCAACTGAACTGCCGAAATTAAAAATCTCCATAGCGTGCATTCCGTTATATGACATATATATAGGGTAATTTTCGAGCGACCATGTCGGATGATTGTAGGTTGTGAAAAATCCGTTTTTCACTCCTGTTTCTATCATCGCATTAACATCCTCAGCACAGTACCTCGGTGTAAACGGAGAATACTCACCGTCACCCTTTACATTGTTTTCGTCCTGAAACGGATGCAGCTTTCTGTCGGGTGAAAGTGCGATATAACACACATCACAGCACCTGTCATAAAACCTCGGCTTACCTTGCTCATCAGCGGCGTTTTCGACACCATTGAGCGCAAGAAATTTTTCATCGCTCAGCTCGTTATGCGTTACAAAACGATTATGGTCTGTGAAAGCGATAATCGAATAGCCGTTATCCATATAAAGCTTTTTCATTTCTTCGGGTGTCAGTTCACCGTCGGAAACAGTTGAATGGCTGTGCAGATTGGCTTTATAAAACTTTCCTTTTTCGGAAATGAGATATTTTTTCATTTGAAACACTTTGCTTTCTGTTTAAATGTATTATCAACTTGAAAACTGTTTTTATTGTATTATAAATGTCGGATTATTTCAATAAAAAACGCAGTTATTTTTGAAAATATAATCATATTTTTCAGTTTGTATAAGCGCAAAATAAACCGTGTTGACAATATATATATTTTTGTGATATATTATTTATATAAGTAATATTTATTTGAGAATTTTATATATATTGCTTGTAAATTTTGTAGTTATTTTATTCTATATTTTCATCAAAAAGGAGGAGCATTATGGGATTTTTAGACCGTGCAATTAAAAACGGAATAAGCAAAGGGGTAAGCGACGCAATAGGCAAGGCCGTAAAACAGGTTGTTGAGCCGAGAGCAACAGAGTACGCAAACAATGTCGCAAAACAGTTTGACGAAGCAACACAGCAGACACAGGAAGCACAGCAGGCAGTAAAATCCACAAGCGGAATGGAAGGTGCTTTTGCAAATCTTCAGCGTTCAATGGAAAACTACGCTACTGAGATGAGCAAAAACGTTAAGGTTTGTCCTAAATGTGAAACTGCAACCACATCTGATAAAACTTTCTGCCCCAACTGCGGTGAAAAGCTGCCCGAAGAAACTCTTGCAGAAGGTGCAGTTTGCCCAAGCTGCGGCAAGCAGAACACAATCGGCACAAAATTCTGTCAGGATTGCGGAGCAAAACTGCCGTTTGCCATTGCGGAAGATAAGGCTGCTGCTGAAAATGATGCCGCCGTGCTCGCAAAGTGGGCAGAAACAATGCCGCAGTATCCCGTATGGAATTGCGGAGGAAAAGATTTCGACCTTGAAATCAACGATGAATACCAGAGATTCTCCGCCCGCATGGAGAACAACAGCTCGGCTCTGAATGCAATAGATCAATACCGTGAGCTTCTTTTGCAGAACGGTTTCCGTCAGGCAGGCGAATACCCCTGCAAAGAGCATCTTTATAAAAAAATTGACGGTGTCTGCTACCATGTAGACACAGAGCATTGCCTTGACGGTGATGATGATTTCCCCTCATTCGCTTTTGAAGCTGCTGAACCCACCGGTGGATTTGACTATGTTAAACCCGAACCGCAGAAGGGCTTTGGGCTTAAAGATATTTTTAAATTCTGATTTCATTTCGGAGGTATATAAAATGAAGAAAATACTTGCTTTTGCACTTGCAGCACTTATGGTTACATCCCTCGCCGCCTGCGGCAAAAAGGATACAAAACCGACTGAAGATGATAAGCCGTCAACCAGCGAGCAGCAAGGAACAACAGAACCCACTTCCGAAGAAGAAACAACAGAGGGCGAGATTCAGGGTGATCCCGTTGAATACGGCCGAGAATTCTGGGAGGCAAAATATCCCAACGAAAACATTTGCCCGTTCACCATTGAGGAAAACGGAAAAGAATATAATTATTACTGGGTTTCAAGCCTTGAAGGCTGGGACGGAACAATTGAAAGCTGGCTTAAACAGCCGTTTAACTGGAACGGATGGCACAAGACAGCTGACGGATGTATCGTAAATAAGGATGAGACCTTAAAGATTACCGATGACTGGGCAAGCGGAGAAGGTATGTCAAGCTTCTGCACAATTACAACAGAAAAATACACCCCCACATCTGCCGCAGACGCAACACAGGCTTCCTGATAAATTAACATTATAATGATCCGGACAATGGATTCCAATTTAAAATTGAATTTTAAGGAGAAAAGACTATGGCAATAATTACAACATTTTTCAAGGATTTACTTATCAGCTTTATGATATGGGGGCTTAGCATCGCACCGAACAGTACATATTTTCTTCGTAATTACCAGCATTTGACCTATATAGGCAGAGAAGCTGTTCTTGAAAATGTGAAAAATGCAATTAACAAAAAAGACGAAGAAGCAATATTTGAAATGTTTTGCGATGAAAGCAAGGAACAACCCGAGGAATTAAAGAAACAAATTAAAGAATTTTTAGGCTATTTTGACAGCAAAATTGTTGAGGATTATTTTATAGGAAACAATCCTCGTTCAAGAGCAGATTTTGGTGCAGTAACTTGGATGGAGGAAGACCTTGCAAGGTTATATTATTTAGAGTCCGGGCATAAATTAAGAGTTGATATTCGGTGGAAAGTAATTGATTCCCAAAAGCCTCGTCAGATAGGATTATGTTGTTTATCGTTGTTTTCTTATGACGAACATCCTACCCCATATTTAACTGGTGTTGGTATTCCCTTGGACGGTTACATAGACGGTTATAGATAATATTTGGATAGCCCGCTGGTATTACTATCATCCCTGAATCTCATTGCAGATTCAGGGATTTTCCTATGCAAAAAGCTCCCGCCGTTGAGCAGGAGCTTCAATGTTTAAGTTTGATTAGCCCTTAAGAGAAATGTTCTGCTTCTTAAGAGTTTCAATTACAGCGTCTGTCTGTGTCTTAACCTCTTCGCCCGTAAGTGTACGTTCAGGATGAGAGAACAGGATTCTGACTGTAATCGACTTGCCGTTTTCATCGGCATAGGTATCGGTTACGGTTACCTTTTTGATGAGTGCACAATTCTGTGCATCAATAGCGGCCTTGATAGGTGCAAATGTATCGCATACAAATGTGAGGTCGATTTCCATTTCGGGGAAACGGCTCGGTGCTTCGTAAGAAATACCTGCATTTGCAATCTGTGAGAATTTGATTATATCAATTTCAGCATAAACGATGTTTGACTTTTTATCAATATTCTTTGCAATAACGGGGTGAATCATACCGATTTCGCCGATTTCCTCGCCGCCGCAGTAAATTGCATTGAGGTTTACAGGATGCTGGAATGAGTGAGTTGCTTCCTTTGCCTTGAACGAAAGTGCCTCATGATTGATATCATCGGCAAGCGATGAAAGCATATTGACAAGCTTGAAGTAAAGCTTTTCGGGTGAAAGTGTTTTGCTGTAAAGTGTAACAGCGAGCTTCTTGTGCTCGTCGCACATACCGTTCTCGTCAAGTCCCTCAACTACTCGACCAACTTCAAAAATGCCGAAGTCTGCGCCGTAGCCTGTGTTTGTCTTAATCTGACAGAGCTGTGTAGGAATGATTGTCTTTCTGATTGTTTCAATATTCGGGTTTGAAGCGTTGAGAATCTTTACATTGTCCTCGCTTTCAATACCGAGAGCCTTGAACTCGTCATAGTAATTCCAGATATAGGAATGAAGCTCGTGAAGTGAGAATCTCTTGACAAGAATATCCTTTACTCTGTCCTCAACTGACTTTTCAACCGCATCACGAACAGGATAAAGCGGAGCCTTTGTTGTGTGAATATCGAAGTTGTCATAGCCGTAAATTCTTGTGATTTCCTCGATGATATCAGCCTTAATTGTAACATCCTTTGTTGCGCGCCATGACGGAACAACAACATCAAAGCTGTCATTATCACGCTTTACACCAAAGCCGAGAGAGTTGAGTGTCTTTTCAATTGTGTCGGAGCTGATGTCAATACCTGTGTAGCGGTCAACAAAGCTCTTGTCAAAGTTGATATTGATTGTATCATACTTGAATGCCTGCTCGTCAGTCAGGGATGAAACAACTGTAACACCGCCGTCAATATCCTTAAGGAGCTTTACAAATCTTGCGATTGCAGTAACTGTCATTTCGGGGTCAAGGCACTTTTCATAGCGCATTGAAGCGTCGGTTCTGTGTGCAAGGCGAACAGAAGATTTTCTGATTGAAACTGCGTCAAATGTAGCAGATTCAAGTGTAAGTGTTGTTGTGTCCTCAACGATTTCGCTGTCAAGACCGCCCATAATACCTGCGATAGCAACAGGCGTGTTGTCATTGCAGATCATAAGTGTATTTTCGTCAATCTTACGGTCAACACCGTCAAGAGTTGTGAAAGTCATCGGCTCTGCGAATCTCTTAATGCGGATTTTTTCTACCTTGCGTGAGTCAAAAGCGTGCATAGGCTGACCCATTTCAAGCATAAGATAGTTTGTAAGGTCAGTAAGGAGGTTGATACCTCTCATTCCGCAATAGAAAAGGCGGATACGCATATTCATCGGGCTGACTGACTTTGAAATATTTTCAAACTGAAGGCATGAATATCTCTGACAGTTTGCGTCCTCGATTTTCATATCTACCTTCGGCAGATTGTTGTAAGCAGAAAGGTCAACTGTCTCAAGCGGCTTAAGCGGTCTGCCTGCAAGAGCGGCAAACTCACGGGCGATACCGTAATGACCCCAGAGGTCGGGACGGTTAGTAAGAGATTTATTATCAACCTCAAAAACGATATCGTCAATTTCGTAAACATCCTTGATATCTGTACCGTTTGCGATATCTGTCGGCAAATCCATGATGCCCGAGTTATCGTCGCTGATACCGATTTCCTTTTCTGAGCAGCACATACCGAATGAGTCAAAGCCTGCCAACGGACGGGGTGCGATTGTGATTTCACCAATCTTTGCGCCGACCTTTGCGAAAGCTGTTTTCATTCCGACTCTTACGTTAGGAGCACCGCAGACAACATCCGTCAGTTTGCCGTCGCCTGCATCAACCTTGAGCAGGTGAAGCTTTTCTGACTTCGGGTGATTTTCAACGGACATAATCTCAGCAACAACAATGCCGCTGATATTACTGCCCTTGAAGAAAATTTCATTTTCAACTTCAGCTGTCGAGAGTGAGAACTGACTGATAAGCTTCAATCTGTCAAGTCCGCTCAGATCCACATAATCTGAAATCCAGTTCATAGATAAAAACATATTCTTTTTGCTCCTTTCTTACATATCGTCGGTAAACTGATCCATAGCCTTAAGGTTACCGCTGTTAAGGTCACGGAGGTCTTTAATGCCGTACTTCATCATTGCAAGACGTGTAAGGCCGAGACCAAAAGCAAAACCTGTGTACTCCTCGGGATCAATTCCGCCTGCCTTAAGAACCTCGGGATGAATCATACCGCAGGGGCAAAGCTCGAGCCAGCCGCTGTGCTTACATGAGGAACAGCCCTCACCGCCGCAGATAAGGCAGTTGATGTCAAGCTCGAAGCCGGGTTCAACGAACGGGAAGAAGCCGGGACGAAGACGAACCTTGATATCTCTCTGGAAAACCTCTGAAAGCATTGTTTTCATGAAGAAGATGAGGTTTGAAATATTGATATCCTTGCCGACCATAACGCCTTCCATCTGGAAGAATGTGTTCTCGTGGCAGGCATCAGTAGCTTCGTTTCTGAAGCATCTGCCCGGGAAAACAGCCTTAATCGGGATATTCTTGTTGATAAGGTCATCCTTGTACTTCTTGTAAATCGCGTTCTGAGCCGCAGATGTCTGAGTCTTAAGAAGCTGACCGTTATCAAGATAGTATGTGTCCTGCATATCACGAGCGGGATGATGCTTGGGGATGTTGAGCGACTCAAAGCACTCATAGTCTGTTACGATTTCGCTGTAATCCTCAACGTGGAAGCCCATTGACTTAAAGATTCTTTCGCACTCACGCTGAACAAGAGTAATCGGATGATATGAACCTCTTGCGGTATCAGCCGGCATTGAAACGTCAAATACGGGCATTGATTCGATTTCTTTCTTTATCTGAAGTTCCTTAAGCTCTTTCATCTTTGCGCCGATTTTCTCAGTAGCTTCAGCCTTGAACATATTAACGTGCTGACCGAAGGTTTTCTTCTCCTCGTTTGAGAGATCTTTCATTCCCTTGAGAAGATCAGTAATTGAGCCTTTCTTTCCGAGGTAGGCTACTCTGATTTCTTCAAGCTGTGCCGTTTCGAGAACATTAGCCAGCTGTTCTTCAAACTGACTTTTCAAACTTGCAATTTTGTCGTTCATAATTGCCTCCTATATAAAAATATATTTTACAAAAAATAAAACGTCCCATACAAAAGTATGAGACGAAAAAATCCGTGGTACCACTCAAATTGCGGTTAAACTACCGCCACTTGTTTTGCTTTAATGCAGCACTACATTCTGCTTTTCACAGAAAACTCCCAGGCCGAATTTCCATAATGCGATTCTGTACGGTTTTTCCACCCTCAACCGCTCTCTTGAACAGAGGTTCGCATCTGTACTGCGCCGTATGGCACCTGATCCTTGTCATTTGCATAATTCAATTTCTATAATTCTATCACAAGGGAATTAAAAATACAACCCTTATAAAAAGTTTTTTCAGTAAATGTATTATATCTTTTTGAGAATATCATCAGATGGAGATATCTTTTTGTGAATCGTAGCACAGCTCATTTTTTCAAGTTCTTCAACTTCAGTTTCATCATCCGTGTAAAATGCGAAATAATCTTCGTGTGTTACAGAACAAAATGTGCAGACGCCGTTTTTGTAAAAACATAAATTTTCAACATCATCAGGGTAATTCCAATGTTGTATGCTATCTGCATTCAGCAATTTCTTTTCAGCATTTATGTGCTTGAGTGAAACATAATATGTTGTCATATACCTTCCTGTTTCTTTTCTGATGATATGATTCAGAAAATACCGTTTGGTTTTATTTATGGCATAAAGATATTTCGTCTCCTCTTCATTAAGGCTTCGGTTTACATCATATCCTTTTTCAATCGCCTTTGCGCGTTCCTCGACATCTGCAAATACGTCGAAAGACATACAATCGGACTTTCTGCATAAATACTTAATTAAGTTCTCATATGCCTTTCCCGAAACTGAATCTCCGTCGATAAAGGCGCAAAAATATTTCGGCTTTTTATCAGACATATCTGTTCTCCATTCTGCATCCCTGTTCTTCAAAAATATAAAGTCGGCATTTTTTCATCGTAGTCAGTTTTGTCTCTTTCTACGATAAAAGCTTTGTCGCAATCAGTCAAGACAAACTCATTCAACCAATTGATAAAGGCATCCGCATCAAATGACACCGCAACCTTTTTATTTTTCTTATATACCCAATATGGATGATCATTGCTTTCGTTATAAAGCCATTCGTCAAATTTATTAACATGATTCTTCATATCGTTCCATATAAAATCCGGAATTTCCGCAATATCTGCAGAATAGGTAAATCTTAAAGCGACTCTCATAACCGTACTCCTAAGCCCCAAACGGCACTTCCGTCGATAAAGGCATAAATTATGTCCAATATACTTTATTGGCAGATAATTTTTGTTGCACCATTCTGTTCCGCATCGGTATCTTCCCAGTCAAGGTGCAGATCGAACAGCTTTCCCAGCTTTTCGAGAACTCTGAAAATACAATCGCTTTCAACAAGCGCTTTCTCTATGTCATCTGCCGAAACATTAAACAAATCTGCAAATTCTTCAACGTTAACAGATTTTCCGATTTCAGATACATCGTCAAATTTTATCTGTGCAATTTCTCTTCCGTTTTTATAAAGCAGGAATTGAATCTCATCCTCATAAACTGTTGATACAAGAAAAACATACGTATCCTTGTGCTTTTTGGTCAATGATTTGCAGAAAATTTTTAACCTCAAATTATAAAAAATTGGTGCATAAAAACTTCTGAACTTTTCATTTTCTGAAACAAAAATATTATGATTATCTTCAATTTGATCTAAACAAAATTTTTGAAAAACATCAAAACCTGAATCCGCTTCAGCCAGCTCCCTTAACGGAGCGTTTATCGACTCCTGTGATTTTGAAACATATTCAACTATTTCGTCAATATCGATTTCATATGGAATGTGTAAAGAGTAAAAATTCATTTAATACAGCTCCTTGTTATTATTTCTGTATATTCGCGTCACTAACATAGCCTACTGTAAACTCATTCGAAACCGCATAGTGTGTTTGACCACCACTTGTGTACGGAACAACATATCGGTATACTCCGCTATTATTCTCAAAGGCTACACTTTCATCAAACAGCAAATACAATGATGTTTCAAGTTTAACATCCCGTGTTTCTCCGCCTTTTAATACTGTATCTTTTAACATAACCGTCGGGGACAGATTCTGTGCAACAAATGAATTCATTTCTTTTTCAACAACATACCATTTATCGCCAATTCTTTTCTCAACAATAAAATCCGATGTCGTTATTTCATTATTCTCCGAATTAGTAATCTTAAAAGCATAGGCCGTTGACTCAACAGGATAATTGAAACTATCAGTTTTCAGCAGTACGGTATTTGAACGATTGCTGTCCGAAACCGAACTGTCCGGCAAATACTTTACAATATCATCGCCATTCTGTGGCATATAATCCTTATTATACACACAGAACGTAATAACTTCACGTACAACGCCGTAATCTGCAACAACACTTATCCAACATTCGCCGCTGTCCCACACAGGATTAAATATGTATGCTTTGGCATCACTATCGTATTTAATCTTTTTGTGTGAATAATCACCGTTTTCAATATCAACGTATGAAAGTTTAAGCGGTCTTTTATTGAAGCTTACCTCAACCGAATCATTTTCTTCGATTCCAATTACATTCCGAATTTTATTTTCGGCATTTTCCAAGCTGTTGACTTCTTTTTTGAGTGAAGAAAACATACTGAAGCTTTCCGAATAGTATTCAATGTTTTTACTGTCTGCAGAAATTTCACATTTACAGTTTTTACATTGCTATAAGATGAAGCTAACAGAACGCATATTATTGCAAGTGGAATAACAATAAAAAAATTTCTTTTTCATTCTGATTTTCCCTTCATTTAACTGACTGTAAATCGATTATATACCATTCACACAACTAAATCAATACAAATCTGTAAAATTGTAATGCTATGCAAAAACTCCCTGCCGATTTCTCGACAGGGAGCAAAAAACTTATATAGTGTTCTGATTACTCAGCAAGTGCAGCCTGTACTGCATTATACCCAATGCAGTAATCAAAAGCCACATTTCAGCTCTTAAAAGGATGCTTAAAAAATTGAAATATTATAAGCCACAGATATAAATATCTACGACTTGCTTTAATGATTTGTTTTAGTTGTTTCTTATATAATGAGTTTTTCTGCCGGAGCCTAAACGGTTTAGTGTGCCGTCATTAACAAGCTTTTTCAATGCACTTTCTACGGAAGAGCTGCCAAGGCTCGGACAGTTTTCAAGAGCTTCCTGTTTTGTGAAGGTTCCGATTGTCCTTAAAGCATAAGCTTTTACAATATCATAGGATGTGCTTTTTGCTCCGCCTTTGTTGACAGTTTCAACACGAGTTTCAAAATCCCTGTAGCAGGAAAGAATAATCCCGAGCATATATTTTATAAAATACTTCGGGTCGTTTTCGTTTGTATGCCAACCCTTGTCAGAACGCATCAGCGCATCATAGTATGCTTCTTTTGTATCAGCAATAGCTTTTTCTATGCTGATATATCTGCCGATTTCATATTCGCTTTTATACAACAGCAATATTGTAAGCAGCCGACTCATTCTTCCGTTTCCGTCATTGAACGGGTGAATACACAGAAAATCAAGAATAAAGCAAGGTATCAGTATCAGCGGATCAACAATTTGCTTTTTAATCGCTGTATTGAATGTTTCGCAAAGTTCGTTAATTGACTCTTCCGTTTCATAAGGCTCAACGGGCTTGAAAAGCACCTGCTTTGTACCGTCAGGCATCACAGCATCAATTTCATTTGCGGTTGTTTTAAAAGTGCCGCCATACGATAAAGGCGTGAATTTCAACAAATCTCTGTGTAACTGTAAAATATAGGTTGATTTTACGGGGATAGCATCATAGCTTTCATGGATAAGGTTCAGCACGTTTCTGTAACCGAGTATTTCTTCCTCGTCACGGTTTCTCGGGGCTGTTTTATCGGCTAAAAGTTGCTTCATACGGGGACTTGTTGTTACAATTCCCTCTATTCTGTTTGACGCTTCCGTGCTTTGATTTTTTGCAATTTCAATTAGTCTGTCAAGTTCAACCGGTTTGCGGATTAAAAATGTCGACTGTTTTCCCTTGTATTCGTGAATTTGTGCTATATATGATAAAATATCATTATCCCAAGTCCTGCTTTCAAGCTCCGAATAATCAAAATGCCGCATTTTTGTGTTCCTTTCTCCCAAGTTTGATTTTATTGCTCCCAATTATAATATAAATTTGTGATAAAATCAATACCGCTTGGGATTAAATTACATACTTTTATTGTTGCATTTTATGTAATCTGTATTCGATAGTCTTTTCATATTTTATTGTTAATTTGCTTCAAAGCAGTTACAACGAGAGTTAAACGCAAAAATGTCAATATATTTCGGAAATATGTCAATATTCTTCCGAATCATTGCCTTTTAAACTTATATATAAATGCCAAGCAACAATATTTGACCCTTTTCTACTTGTGTGGTATAATAAATTAAAATTCAGGTAACATACACCCTTATTTTTAATTTATACCATATAAGTTGCTAATAAAGTTGAAGTCCAAAACAATATGATATAATTCAAATAATAAAGAAAATATCAGCTTGAGCGGCAAATTTACTTACATAAAGAGGTGTAACTAATGGATTCGTTTGAAAAAAAGCTATATGATTTTCTTGTGTCTGATATGGATATTATGGCAAAAGCCATAGCAAACTTTGTTTTCCGGGAAGTCATAGAGGATGCACATACAAAATATAATATTTCGCAGGATGATATGCGAGATATGTGTAAAGAAGCTGTAAACCGTTCTGCCGTTTTGGAACAGATGTTTAATGACGAAGAACTAAAAAAAGCGCTTATCTTCTATGGATATTCAACAAATGAATGGGATGCTCCTGACAGCAAAGAAGTTGCTTTGAAACTACAGCAATTATACAACATTGTCAAATGAATGGGGAATCCCCTCAAAAAAGGCGATATGGTTTTGAGCCCATATCGCCTTTAATTTTTGCTTTGAGAGAGAACTTATTTTATTATAACACAATAATTATTTAAACCCATATTGATACATTTAAATCGAACCAACGATGAACCCTTTTGCGTGGTGAAATAGCATACATATATGCTTTTGCTTCGTCAATAGTAATTGTAAAAGATGCAACCTGAATATAGTTTTCATAGTCTTCATCTTCATACTTAGTTGTCTTATCATTTGTTCTTAAATACCACTTAAATTCATCTTTCGATACAATGATTTTTTTAACAAACGCTTCAATAACACTTTCGCTTAAGTCACCATCAGACTGAAAAGCAGTATATTCCTCTATCTTTTCCATTAAAGCAGAAAGTTTAATGTTGTATTCACTTTTTTTAGTTTCTTGTGTTTCAGGAATGAGTGAATTCACATCTGCTTGTAATTTTGATAATTGATTTTCAAGTTCGCTCTTTTTGGCGCGGAAGGTTTCTTTATCTATATCTCCGTCTGCTCGCATTTCAATCAAATTATCAATTTTGTTTTTAACAATCAGCAATTCGTGCTTTTTCCTATCCAACAATTCTTGATTATCAACCTGAACCGGTGTGTCATTGATATGCTTTTCAAGCATTTGCTTGGCCATTTCAATAATATCTTTAGTATCATTAATATAGTCAGAAAACACCCTTTTTGCCATCATTTCAAGTTTCCATATAGGTATATACGGCGAATCGCAAGTACCTTCAAGTGTTAATCCACGTTTTGAGCGTTCTCTTATACTCCCCTTATTTGCACTTGTATAACACTGAAAACCAGTAATATAACCGTGTTCACTTCTATTCTCATTATGCTGGCTAAATCTTTTACCACAGGAACAAAACAGTATTCTACTCCAAACCGATTTTCTGCTGGGTGTACCATAGGACAAGACTTTCTTATCCTTCTTTATTTCTGTACGTCTTTGATTCATTATTTCCTGAACTTTATTAAATTCTTCCTCGGTAACAATGGGTGTGTGCGTTCCTTTAATTCTTGTCAATTCAATCACGCCTTTGTTTTTTATCTTTTTTTGAGTCAAAAAATCAGGTGTATATTGTTTGTGATAAGAAATTATTCCGCAGTAAAAAGTATTCTGAAGTATATTAGATACTACCGTTGTATGCCATTTGGTTTTGCCCATTGCAGTATGTATGCCTCGTTTTTCCAACTCATAACATATTGATTGTGTTCCCATACCAGACAGATAAAGGTTATAAATGAGCTTTACAGTCTCAGCTTGTTCAGGATTGATAACAAAATTTGTTTTATCAATTCTGTCATATCCTAAAATATTGCCATTTCCATAAATGATACCATTATCCATTGAAGTTTGCTGTCCAGCTTTAACACGAACTGATGTTTTTCTGCTTTCATCCTGCGCGAGAGTTGCCATAATAGTTAGTCTTAATTCTCCGTCGCTGTCAAAAGTCCTTATGTTATCGCTGAGGAAATAAACTTCTACGCCGTACTCTTTTAAAAGTCGCGTATACTGTAATGTATCTACTGTATTACGGGCAAAACGGGATACTTCGCGCGTAATGATAAGGTCAAATTTTTGCTCTTTTGCATCATCAATCATGCGCATAAAGTTTTTTCTTTTCTTTGCAGATGTACCGGTAATACCTTCATCAACATATTTGTCAATCAACTTCCATTGAGGTGTTTGTTCAAATATCGGCTTATACCAATCAAGCTGATTCGACAGAGCTGATACCTGTGCTTCATGTTCCGTAGATACTCTGGCATAGAGCGCAACCCTTCTTGACTGTATTTCATTGGTATTTCCAAAAAACATTTTACGCTCCTTTCTCCGAATTAATTTGGAAACTCGGTATATCGCTGCCATCTGCATATTCTATTAATATGTTTCTGAACATGTAATCAGGTATTTCATTATCTTTATACAGCTGTTCAATCAGTTTCAAGGCAGCAAATACTTTGGATTTATCTGTTGAGGTCATTTTATCCATTATTGCTCACCTCATCAAATGTGCGATTTTCAGTTTTATTCTCATTTCGCACACTTGACATTCGCGGAACAGTAAAATAATCATACCCGTATCTGATATTACAAAATGAACACAAACCCTTTATTCGTTGAAATACATCTTCACGTTTAACAATGCATTTTCTGCTTTCTATAAACTTTGAAAGACAATTACGACATAAACATAAAGTAGAATCTTTTTTGTTGAGGGAATAATTCCACATACCAAAACATCTACGCATCCCAAAATATATATCATTTAATACCTTTCTATCTGTTATCGTTCCAATTTGCTCTTTTAAATCAGCTTGGTTAATTACAGAGATCTGTTCAAGCAATATCATAGAGGGAGCTTTCATACCAAATTTATTATCAAGGAATATATGTGACGGCAAATAAGGATTTTTACTCGCAAAAGAAACTGCTGCCACCAAAACTGTTGAGCTATTTTTATTCATACCGTTATTCTGAAGCACTACCACATGATCAACCTCGTTGTTTGACGTTTTCACATTTTGTCTGATATTATAAGAATATATTTCTCCGTATTTTGCATACTCATGATATTTTTCATCAGAACCATTATTATATGAAGCGTCTTTGATTGCATAAATGTTAAAAGTCTTTCTTATTCCGTATAAAATACATTTTAAGATTTCAGAATTATCTATTGTACCTATTTTCACAACAAGTGCACTTTGCAGCACAGTTCGCATCTGTTCAAGTTCAATCATTGAAAATTTTTTAAGCCCACAGCATGAACCGATAACAACATGAGAATAAAGATATGTTTTCTTGATGGCAGCAGTTATCGGCGCAACAATTGTTGTTTCGATGTTTTCGTTTATATCGTTTGCCTGAATTATCACTACGGGACGTTTACCGTTTTGAATAGAACCATGTTTGCTGCCAAAATCATAGAGATAAATGTCACCAAACTTAAGTTTTCTCACATCTGTACCTCCTCTGCTGTCAATTTGGAAACTTTAATATTAAACAATTTCGATTTATTTAGTTTTTTAGCAAAGGAGACTGTACCTCTTTTAATAGTGTGATATACAGCATCAGTAGAAACAGACTCCTCTTCTGCAATTATTTCAATAGGTTTCTTATCAATTTTATAGCTTTTTATCCTCTTCTTTTGTTGTTCCGAAAGCTCATTCCAACATGAAATAAACACATTTCTTTTTAAGTTTTCATTATCTTTTTTACACATTTGTTCGAATGGTTCTTCAATCCATAATTCTGAAAAGACTCTATCAGTTATTTCTTCTTCAAATGGCATAACTCGATGTTCAGATAATCTTTTCTTATAAAGCTCCTCTGCTCTGAAATACTCCTTAAATGCTTCGGCAAATCTAAATTCTTCAATTTTGTATGGCTGATACTTTTTAATTATTGATCCATATTTTATCTTTAACATTACCGGACTTAAATCGGTAAATATAATCCATTTAGGACCTTTATATGCTTCACCATATTCTTTTTTTGCATTAAATGTATAGCATTCTTTCTTGTAATCCTCGTTTCGTCTTTTTTCAAGCATCGGAAATACTTTTCTATACAGTTTTATTGATTTGTCATCAGGCATATTTTCAAAATAATAATCTATCTTTTTTAATACAGTGTTTATTTTTTCTTTCAAAATACTATCTGACGCGTTTCCCTGATTCTCGTATTTTTTAAATATCTTATCTGTAGCATATTGTTTTGTATAAGTTTGAATTGCCTTTATAACTATAAAAAAATAATAATCATTATAATAATTTGTCATAAACCTTTCTCCTTAATTTGAATTTTTACAAATTAAGGGGACTACGGATACTTATCCGTATAACATATCCATTTGTTTTTCATAATAAAATCCCTTTCTGCTTGTTATCAACAAGCGGAAAAGGATTACATAATTATGCATATTGCTATTATCGGGGCACGGCAAAACAAGCAGGGCGCATTTTCACGCACTTTAAACAGATACGTTGAAAAGTTATGCAATCCTACCGCTTGATATGGCCATCTCCAAGCTGTGAAGAATATATTAATTTTATTTTTTAGGCACTGAAAACCTATTCAGAATACACTTAATAATTTTCGCATCATCATCATTTAGTGAAGAAAGCATTTCAGTCAAAAGTTTCTCTTGTTTTTCAGAAAGGTATTCTTTTGATAGATGCCATCCTTCAACTACTTTTATCCCTCCCCCGTTTCCAGAGACTGTATATATCGGCGCAGAAAGTGTAAGTTCTTCAATATCATTTTGAATCGTTCTTTTAGAGACATTAAATTCAACAGCAAGTTGTTCATATGTTGAAAATCTTTTACAATTCAACAATTCAAGAATTTCTTGCCGTCTTTCGGTTGCCTTTGACACTTTCTGCACCTCCTTTGCTTTTTCTATATGTTATTCCTCAAAGTAGAAACTTCTCTTCCACTTAGAATAAAAAAAGACAGGATAAAACTAAAAATCTTTTAGTTCTACTCTGTCTTAGATAAATACTATTTTGTTATTTTATAAATCATGTTCGATATAAGAAAGCCTATTGGAAAGGAGTATATTATCTAATTTATTTATACCGATATAATAAAAAGCAACACTAATTTTTAATGTTAGTGTTGCTTAAATCTGCTATAACTACTGCTATTATTATATTTTTCGACTTGTCAGATATATTCATTTACAAAAAACAAGTCATATAAAAATAGAAAATGTCAAAACTTTTAATTTACCATATTGCTACATTAAAACTATTGAATGTTTACTTTTATAACATTCAAAATAATTTTGCTCTTACTATAAAATCCCTACAGCAATAAACGCAATCGCTTTCTACACATAGCTTATTATTGTAATTACTATAGGCTATTTCCATTTACAATATTGCAAACTGCTTGACTTGCTCCGGGTCATATTTGCCGTTTTCGCAATATGATACAACTAAATTTCCATTAGAAAACGACTTAAGACTTACGAAATACGGCAACTTAAGGGTAATGTGCAAATTGATTGCGCTAACAGTTTCACTCTCAGTATCGATCACATATAGCGGGCATTTCTTGTTAATCACCTTGTCCGAATTGATATCAACATTGTTTTCAATAAAGTATATGTTTTTGTCGGTAATCGCGTATTGAATACGTCCGTCCAAACCTTTCGCAATAAGTTCAACTTCTTTATTTGGTGTAATTTTGCAAACATAGGTAGACTGACTCTCATAAGTTCGAAAAACAATATAATTCCCGACCAAAAACAAATCATTTGCTTGTTCATTACCGATTATTTTCTCAAAACCGGGAAGATCTTTTGAGTCTTTTATTGCTCCGTTTATGTCGTAGTGGTATTTAAAAAAATGATACTTCCCATCAATCATCCGGCGACCAATGCCGAATATTTCGCCATCTTTTATGGCAAACCGTTCAATAAGGATTCCTTTGCTGTTTTTCCAAGAAGCATCGTTCTCATATTTTTCACTAATTATTTCCTTCTTGGTGCCATCAATGTTATAAAGAACAGCCACCGTTTGAGTAGCGTACTCTACTCTGTTGGATGGGGCTTTTGTTACAATATATGAGAGAAAACGGGTGTCATCTACCTTGCACAAATATACAAACGGGTAATTTTGCCACATTTCATCAATCACCTCAACCTGTCCGGTTTTTCCATCCGTTCTCGTCAGTTTCAAATCGTAACCTGTTGAGGTATCAAACTGTGAAGTATAGCTCCTCCACTCATACAAATATCGTCCCTGCATAATTATATATGAACCTGACCCAACCACCCAAGACGATAAATTATCTGGGTAAGTGAGGGCGGTTTCTTCGTCATTTGCTATACTCAATAATATAAATTCATCATTTTGAGCATTATATTTTACCTTGTAACCGTAATAATTACTATCAAGTGTGTCAACGACAGTAAAAGCATCTTTGCCGATTTTCTTTAATGTACCATTCATATTATCGGGCTTTGTATTGGTCTGTGGTAAAACCACACTTGTGGATTCTTCGGATTTTTCTGTTCTTTGTAGCATATCAGGATCAGTAGTATCAATAAGATCTGCAGTCAATGTAACTATCTCTGTTTTAGTCAAGAAACTTGAACAACCATACAAAAATACAATGACCATTATCAAAAAAAAGAATAAAAATTTTTTCATTGTATCAGCTCCAGCCTTTTATAGCTGCGCCCTGCCAAGCAAGGCGCAGCTTTTGCAAAATTTAAAACATGTAATCAGGTAACATATGCTTGATTGTTTGCACCGAATTTATTTGTAATTACGGTATTTAACTGCGTCCATGTCCTTTTATGTTCTCCGTTGTTTGCGGTTGCACTTGAAACATACTGTGAAAAATAATATGGATCACCAATAAAATATTTATTGTTTTCCCAAGTCAGCAAACCACTGCAAATGCAGAAATGGCCACTAGTCGTATACGGCCAGTTTGTTGTTCCTGTCGAGTTTTTCATGTGCAAAATCATCGGCTGATAATTTAAAACATTATTTTTTAGATCTGTATTAAATGTTGTTTGACTTCCAGCGTAGTTACGTCGTACATAGGGAACATAGTCTGACGGTTTACCAGGGAGATGTAAATTCATATAGTTTCGCATATAGTATAAATCAGGATATGTGACTCCCCATTGACTCTGCCAAAAATTCATAATAGATGCTTGCGAAGGTGGATTAGCTCCAATATATTTGCTTGCTGTGTAAATTGTTGCCGCACTGCAATATGTGCTGGTCGTCTGCTTATATATTGTTGGCCATAATGCGTAATCAGGCATACTTACACCGGCAACAACGACTCTTGTATTTGGTGTCGGTGATACAACAATCGCTTTGTTAATATCAATTGTATTGTTTTTATTAATATTCATACCCCCATTTAAAATAGCTGTTTCTTCTGCCGATAACTGTGCATTGGACAAATCATCAGAAGATATTCCCATATTAGCAGCCTTCTTGAGTATTATCGTACGTTCGGAAGAAGTAGTACTATTACGCAATAAATCTTCAAACTGAACTGAAAGGGGCTGAACAGATGTTGAAAATTCAGCATCTCCTTTTGGACCAAGCAGACTATCTGTTGCAAATGAAGTAGTAGTTGACACTAAAAAAATTATAATTGATACGAAACCTATAAAGAATCTTTTCATATTTAAACTCCTCTCGATAAATTGTTAAAAAACTACTATGACTGTGTTTTTGAAGTTTTACAATAAATGCAGCGTTTATATCAAGAATATTTACAAGTCTATAATCATTTGAAATTCTTTAAAAATAGTTTTATGACATTAGAAATATAGACTATTTGTTTCATTATAGCTTGTTTCACTTGTTGTAAAAAACAAAAGCATAGGCTTTTCTGCATAATGCTCACAGATTACCCGATATGTATAGCCTTTGGGTACAGAAACATATCGCGAAAATGTTTTTGTTGTAGAATTACTGTACTGATCATAATAACAGCATGTGGTATAATCTGTCCATGTGCCGCTTATTAAACGCTGTAACTTGATATAAGTAAATCCACATTTAGTTACCTCGGTTGAACCAGTTGTTGTTGCCGATATTAAAAGTTGAGTGCTCGTTTTGAAAAGCGAAAGTTTTTTGGTGATTATCAATCCGCGTTCGTTTTCCGAATCATAAATCCCTTTTGCTGTTTCAACTACTATTTCTTTTGAATACCAATCAGAAATGTTTGATTGTTTAGCGGCAAGAGAATGAAAAGGGAAAATATACATCACTGATATTATTACTAAAAAAACAGAAATAACTTTTTTCATATTAAGCCCTCCTTTATTTTGCCGTTTGGGCAAATTCAATTGCTTCTTTGAATGATAACTCGGTAACAATGATATATTCTGTCAAACCATCTTTGTAAGCGATTGTGCCTTTTTTGTTTTGTTCCATAATATATATCGTTATTCCGGATACGTTAACACTTTCGATTTGTCCATTAGTATTCAAGTAATCAGTTGGAGAGATTAAATTCGCAGATGCATAATGGGAAATATATATATATCCTTTTTTATGTTGATACTCAAAAGACACATTTACTGACATAATAGCATCTGTTTTTTCATACTCTAAGGATAATATCTTGCACTTATTAGAGAACAAATCTTCTGGCAAAAACACAGGTGAAATTCCGTTATTAGCAAGTTCTTCTGCAAATTCGGTTCCAAGCAATTTATACTTATCTGCCTTATCATAGCTGTTGTCAAAGCGAATACGGATGTGATCATCATAATATTCAATAATACCATTAAACAAATCTACGTTAAAAACTAATGCGTAAACAGAAACAGTGCCTACAACCATCAAAGCTACTGCTGCGGCTATTGCAACTATTCTTATGCATCTGCGTTTTATATGTTTACCATTGGTATCACCGTCCTTTTCTTTTACAACATCAAAGTCAATATCTAAATTAATATTGCTTAGTTCATCCAAACAATACTCTATTAAATCTGCATCCATTTCAAATTCAGATTTTTCAAGTTCTTTTTCTATGATAACTTCAAGTTCTTCTTTTGACAAAAAAGCAGTTTTGTCATTAATCATTTCTCTGAATTCTTCGTTTGTCATTATTCTGACCCCTTCATTTATTAAGTCGGCAAAATCCAAAATGGTTACAAAAAATATTGCACAAATATTTCATAAGTTTTTTATAAATTATGTTCATCAATTTCTTTTTTTGCTAAATAAACAATCATTTTTCTTGTTCTAAATAATTTCTGCTTAACACTAGATTGGGAAATCAAATTTTTCTCAGCAATTTCTTTGATTTTCATTTTTTTTACATAATAATCGTCTATTAATATCTGCTCAAAATCTGTAAGCTGTGATAACACATGAAATCTCAACTTTTCAATTTCGTCATCAGTCATATTTTTTATTTTAATATCATCATAATAAGCCAGTCTATCTATTTCTTCATTTTGAAAAACTATATATTCAGCTTCTTTTTTACGTTGTTCGTATATATCTTTTATTTTGTTATTGGCAACAGTTGATAACCATGCCTTTGGATGTTCAATAACAATCCCACTTTTCATTGATTTTACTAAGGCGTTAAATGTTTCTTGAACACAATCATCAATACAATGTGGAATACTTCTTAATTTGTATTCACATAATTTTCGTATATAAGGCTCATAATCCTGCCACATTTTATTAAACTGCATTTCAATATTCTGATCATTTATTATTTGTTTCATTTACTTGATCCCTTCATAATGTGGTGCTAAAAAAATGTTTTTATAAATACGCATGTCGACATTAGATTATTATCACATATTTATCAAATATAAAATACCATTCTCAATTTTTTGATGTTGTTCCCGTCAATATGTTCCAGTCAATAATAGTAATAGTAAAATTACAACAATAAACATCAATCCAGCTTGCTAAAACAAGCTGGATTGAATTATATAAAATCAGTTATTCATATTTTCAGTTGCTGCATAACTGTAAATACCTTTCATAACTCTTGTCTATATTATCTAGCATTTTCGTTAATTGCTTCGCTCATTACTTCTGTCTTCTTAAAAACTCTGACAAATTGATTGAACACATTGTTCATCTACCAATTAACACCAGCAAAAAAATAAAGTTTGTTCCTTATATATAATACAGCATTCTTTTCTCCATATGGCACTCTGTTTTTATATAATACTATTATGGCTTTATTGTCTATCTACAGTCATAAATTAAAGATCGACGGCTAATAGTCCCTATATTATTCAACTATCATATATTTGGTTTTAACTAACATTTATTACCTTCTGTTATTTTATTGCTATCGTATTGATTAGTCAAAATTTTTCAAAAGTTTGATAAAGCACTTTTTTAGAATAAATGCGTAAAAATTCAATCTAAATAAAATAATGAATTAATTATTGCTTGGCATATAATAATTCTTTTTATATAATAATTTTTCAAAAAATAAATTTTTTAAGCACTTTTTAAGAATAAACTCCTTTATCGTGTTTATTAGTCAAACAATTACTATTTAGAAATCTATATCCGACAGTAAATGTCCGCATGAAGCTTTTATATCAATACCTTTGCTGCGAAATGGTTTCCAACAAATATGCTCTTTGTCTAATATTTCGGTAAATTCCTTATATTTTGTGGATGGTTGCAACATAACATTCTCAACGGGACAGTATTCACTTATTTTTATATAAGCATTTATTGATTTGCAGAGATCAATAAGCTGTTTGGCATTATCAGTTGAATCGTTTATTTTTTCAAACAACATATAGTTAATACAAAAAGCTTCACCTGTTTGAACTGAAATAGAATTAAAAAAATTAATTGCATCATCAAGTGGCACTAACTTGTTTCTAAAATATTGTTCTCTTAATTGGTCGCTTGTAAAATGCATTGAATACTGAAAGTGAATAGGATATTTTGTTGACACTAAAATATCTTTGGGAATGTTTAAATGGGGTAGAATAGTTGAAACATTAATTCTGAATAAGTTTATATAAGCATGTTCAAAATATTTTATTGACGCAAATACTGCATCAACGTTATTTAACGGCTCACCCGTACCCATATAAGTTATTTCAAATAGCTGATTATTGTCTATAGAAATTTCTCTTGTAATTAACGATACTTGCTCCGTTATTTCTTCAACCGTTAAGTTCCTTATAAACCGCTTACTTCCAGTTGCACAAAACATACAACTACAAGCACATCCAACTTGAGATGAAACGCAAATATTGATCTTTGCTGTTTCATCATGAAAAAATAGAGTGCAGGCTTCAATAATATATCCATCATTGGTAACAAGTTGATATTTTACAGTATCGTCAATAACGCTACTTACTTTATTAAGAATTCTCATAAACAATTCAATCCAAATCTAAATCAAAATTATAGTTTCGTTCATGATATGATTCAATAATCAAATCAATTTCTTGCCATGAAAGGTTTGAAATAAAAAATGCTTTTTTCCAATTATTATCATACTTGGAAAACTGTGTATAATTAGATCTTTCTTTAATGAAATTTCTGTAACACTTAATTTTACTATCATCAAGAATATCCCATAACTGCATCATTTTTGTTATTTGTATTTCATTCGAAGTTTTTATTAAATTATTATTGTAATACGATTCTATATGTTCCCACAAATAATCAATAACAAACGATAAACCTTCATCACATTGTAATCTTGGAATATCAATATCTAATACATCTGATTTATAAAATTCTAATTTATTCTCATCTTTTAATAAATTTAAATTATATTCAACAAAACGATTAACAAAAGCAGCAATTCGTTTACCTCTCGTTTCACTAAAAGCTGAGTTTAATGGAGAATCTTTCGTGAATGTATTAATATCTTCCCATGTTTTTGTTATTTTTTCACCTTTCTTTGATTCAAATACCAATTTTTTTTGTGCGTTTCCAATGAAATTTCTTTTTTGCATTATACCTGCAGACAATAAATCTTCAATATCTTGAGATATATATGCTATATTATCGGCAAATTTCACAACCTGCCCTTCTAACGTGCCTGGTTCACCTTTATCTCCATGATTAAATACTCCATCAAGAATTTCTGGTGAAATATGATGTATAAAATATCTATCTCCTTTTTCATCTGTACAACGACTAACCTTTAAAGAAAAGTACCTATTGTCTGATTCTTCGACAATCGAATCTTTATTTTCATCTAATACTGCTTGTATCTTTGATGCCTTATAATCATTGTCGTCAATAATCTCTTTTCTTGCAATCCAGGTTAACATTTCTTTACCAACTAATTCATGTGAAAAGTCACTATCAACCTTATTTTGCAAAAATTTATTTCCTATACAGCCATATGGTGATGTGCCTATATCATGTCCCAAACTTATTGCTTCTGTAAGCTCTTTATTAAGACTTAACCGCTCACTTATTTCCATTGCAATTCTTGAAACTTCAATTGTATGTATTAAACGGCTTCTACTTCTAGGGTCTTTTTCAGAAAGCAATTGTGATTTCCTTTGTAATTTTCTAAATCCAATAGAATGAGTTATTTGATCAATATCTCTTTGATACCACCGACGAGTATCTACTCCAGATAAAGTGTAAATCGCTTTTCCTCTTTCATTGCAACTCCATTTTGAATATCCTTGTTTTTTCATAACTACCTCTCCATAAAATTATATTTTATACTTTTAAAAAAATACACACTTTTTATCTATAGATTGAATGCTCTAATCAAAGACAATACATAAATAATCCTACTTTTAATCCGATATATTCAATAAAAAATTTGATTATATAGAACTGATAGATTGATTTTTTCAAAAAACTTATTATTTCCCAAAAACACCTTAATTATATAAATAATTTTTTTATAAAAATGTAACAATTGTTTTCATTATTTTTAATATTATATTATATCAGTAATAACACGTATCATAATATTAAAAAAGCATTTCATCTTTGAACCTTTTATAACTTTTTGATTGTCTCAACATAAATTAAAGTTTCATTATTACTATAGTTTGACAATAAATACACGGTTTTAACTTTGTCAACCTAAACTACTTTTTGAATAAATACTCTCAATTATAAGGTGTAAAAACATTTTGTCCTCATTAACCAAATAGAACTGAATTTTCAAAAAATCAAATTATATAATGCCCTAAACGAATTTATGCGATTACATAATATCAATATATGTAATTGGCAACCATTCAAAAATATTCACTCACGATGTACTAACAGCTTACCATAGCAAATGTAATGAAAATTTATCCTTTTGGGGAACATTATTGCTTTATTGGCAAAAATAAAAGTTATAATTCTTGAAATGCCATATATAATACACCGACATACTTTTCATTATCTCTTAGTTAAACAATGATAACAAAAAAATCAAAAATCTCTGTTTATTTAATTGAACATTTAAATTGTTTCAGAATGATATGATATTTAATTTCACAACAGGTGTTGAAGAATCACCCGCCAATTTGTGTTATTAAAGTGACTTGTTTTATCAATTTATTCAAATTGAAAAAGTCAAAGATAATAATGTATAATACAATACTATATATTTAAGATTATTTTTATGAATTTTTGAAAATTTGAGTATTCCGCGCGAGACTGGACAGGGAGACCGGGCAAGTTGAACAGTTGAACC
>JAKSQO010000023.1 GCA_024404095.1 Clostridia bacterium
ACAGGCGTTAAGATTCTCATCGCCGTTGTAATCGGTGCTCTTCTTCTCACACTTCTCTATGCACTCTTCAACGACACAATTATGCCTACCGTAACCGAAAAGGTCGAAGGTCTTTTTAACTACGCAGGCTAAATAATTTAAACGGGCGGAGCAGAAACCCTGCTTCGCCCCAATTTGTGAGGACTGATAACTATGACTAAATTTATACAACCAATAGGACCGATAAGACCGATTTCACCTGAAAAGTTAATGGAACTCAATCCTGAAGAAGTAATAATCACTATTGTGAAGCTCGCTTGTATTTTTCTTTTCTACTTGGCAGTTCACAAGATTTCAAAAGTTGTAATCAGCAAAACACCCGGGTACAACAAAGAAAGCAAAAAAATCCCAATATATCATTGCATCAGTATTATTCTTGTGTCAAGTCTGCTAATTGTTTTTGGTTGGTCAATAGAACTTCTCAAAGGCATTGTTCTTTTGCAAATATTACTCTATGCTTCGGTATCTGATATTCAGACACACGAGGTTAAAGATTTCATTTCAGTTTTGATATTCATTACAGGCTTCATAGGTGTAACACTTTCAGATATTCCGATGATGCTTTTCAGTGGCTTGGCTATCGGTGGAATGTTGTTAATATGTGCTATGGTAAGCGGAAACAGACTTGGCGGAGCAGATGTTAAGTTATCTGCTACCTGTGCTTTCTTGCTTGGCTTTTCAAAGAGCATAGCAGGTCTTGTTATCGGTCTTTTCCTTGCGATAATTTGCAATATATATTTCAGCCATAAAAACAAAAGGCAAAGCTTTTCCGCTTGTGCCGTATTTATCAATTGGATTTATGACAGCATTTTTTGTGTAAATCTTGATAAGGTGTTTTAAGCATGATATAATTTAAAAAACACAGTTTGAGAGGATTGGTTTTATGACCGAACAAGAAATAGTTGCTGATATTCTTCCTTCTTTAATTACTGCTTTTGTATCATTTATTGCTATGCTGACAAGCTATAAAGCGGCGAAGAATGCTTCAAAGCAATCTTTCAGTAATAATGTGGATAGTATGAAGTTCACACAAAAAGAAAAAGTAGCAGACCAAATTGCAGAGAAATCGGCAATTCTTTTGACAAAATGTGATCCTAATGTTCTTAATACTGTAATAAATGAAATTGTACCACGTAGTATATCTCACGAAGAGAATAGAAATATACGCACACGATTATTGGGAATATCTGATGAATTACAGACATTATCAAACATTATTAAAATGCTGACATATTCAATTTTTGAAGATGAAGCAATGTTGAACAAATTAGGTGATACAGGCAGTAAATTGGATGCTGTTTGTGAAAAAAGCTCTGCTATGATTTTAAAATTATGTGATATTTATACTGCTATGACTCCAGAAGGAAGTATTAAAAACTTAAATATAATGGAGGAAATATCAAAACTTCAAAGAACTTTTTCTGAAGAATATAAAGAGCCATATATACAGCTCCATCTTGCATTGTCCGACCTGATTTGGTATGTAAGACAACAATCAATTCCCAAAACAGAAAACAAGAAAATACACAAAAGAAACAAAAAAATAAAATAACAGAATTAACTTTATGCGTGCTTAAAATTAAGTACGCATTTTTTATTTTTAGTATAAAGGAGGTTAATTTCTCAATGAAAAACAGAACAGCAATAAGAATTCTTAATGTGAATGAAAACGAATTGTATTCACCCGTTGATGATGTAAGAACCAATGTGAAGAACATTTCATATATCCTACCTTACAGTAAGCAGATAAGAGGTCAGCACCTTGACGGTCTGCTTTATGAAAGAGCAAAGGATAAGAAATATCGCACAGAGCTTTCAAAGATTATAAACAAGATTCCTGAACTGATAAGCAGATCAATTAAAGCTAGATCTCTGTGGGCTTTCCAATAGGCAAATGTTGAGGTCTCTTTTTTTGTGTTGTTAGTTAAATGAAGTATTAGTTTGGATGCTTCGTCAATAGATAATGTCTTAGGTAATTTACGTTCTTTTTTGAACTTGAAAGTATAATGTTGATATACTTTTCTTTGTCTTCGTCATTTTCAAAAATATTCTGCTAGTTTATTCCGCGAAGCATGATATGTTTGTATGATTGCCCGCAAACCTCCCGGTCAGCCTGCAATCTCCGTTGTGTTGCACTTCTTCAAAAGCACTCTCCTGAAAAATAAAATATTTATAATCAAGCCTTTCGGTAGGATTATTGAATTTATCTGTAAGACGGGTCAATAAGTCCAAGCTCGTGATAGCTGTCAATTTCAATAATATCTGACTTGCTGCACTGTCTTATCTCAACATTGTATCTGTCCTTAAGAAGAACAAGGGGAATGTAATCCCAGAATAATTTTTGTCCATCTTCATGCTCGTTATATATCATATTATAGTCATGTCTGAGCTTCTTACTGTCTTCTTTTGTCCAGAATGAAATTCCGTATTCATTATAGCAGTATGTATTTCCCTTCTGAAAATCTTTAATAAAGCCTTTGTCATCCATCTTAAAGCACCAATCATCGGTTTCAAGGGAATAAGAGCCCAAAATATTGCTACAATACTGATATTTTGTAATTACGTCCGGATTTGATATATACAGGTCAGCTTCACAAAGATAGCATCCGTCAATTTTGTCAAGAGCAAGTATTACCGTATAAATGTTATCTGTCTTATCGTAAAGATCATTGTCAATAAATTTAATAAACGGATATTTATCAAGCAGCTCGTCAAATGCCTCTTTTTTATATCCTCTAACTATGGTAATATCATTAATTTCTGATTTTAACAGAGCATCAATAAGCGTATCAATAATACGCACACCATTTACCTTAACCATAGGCTTAGGGCGATTAAGAGTCGCAGGATTCATTCGCTGACCGAAGCCTGCTGCCATAATAACAGCACTTTTAACCCTGTACGGTTCAAGATTCTTTATTCCAAGTTCTGTTATACATATTTTTCCATTGTTGCTTTCGATAAGACCGTTATCAAGCAGAATGTCTATACTTTTTTCAATCTCAGATCCGGAAATATTCAGCGAGTCAGAAAACATTCGAACGGTATAATTCAATGTACCCTTTTTTTCAAGAAAAGTTAAAATTTCAAACTGATACCTATTTAAAATCATATTATTCTCCTTTTTTGGCTATATAATTTCTTACTCTCCATACAAACATTTTCTGACGATTACCCCATATATACTTCTGCCAAAGCAGCTTTATCGAGGGGTGTTTGCCCCATTTTTTACAAAGATCAATGTAGTCCATATCTGACACAAGGTCCTTCATAAAATTATCTCTGTCAGGGTTAAAACTTATTGATTTTCTCATTGGAGACTGATATTTCAGCGCGGTTTCAAAATCAAGTTCATGTCCATCCATGATATTCTCTGCTTCTTTTACAGCCTCCTTACCTTTTAATGTATTACAAACAACCAACGAAGCTCCTTTGTCTCTATTGTACAGCTCTGGGCAGTATAGATGTACCCCCCACAGATCTCCGAGTGAAATATCTGCAACCCGATTTGCAGTTGTAAAAGGACATTTATAACACGACGGACGGCTCATAAGATGATTAAGCCAAATAACCCAAAAATCATTAAACCATCTATCTTTCATCCGAGTTTTACCATCCGCAAAATCGACTTTCATTACTTGAAAATCCCACTTTCGGATTTTTTTAAATCTATAGTCTACAGAAAGAACATCCGAGCCTGTTTTTTTCTTCAGAAACTCAACGTATTTTTCTATAAATATTGGCGAAGGAACACCTTCACAGATCACCTCAATAGTCAGCAAATTGTCATATTCTTTTCCGAGAAAAGACTTTAGAGCAGAAATTTGACACGGAGTACCGGAAAAAAGTACCTTTTTTCCTTCTTTCAAAAAATTTTTTGCGTCAGTATATGCTGTTCCAATAATACTTTGTGAATACTTCGATTTTCTAAATTTTTTTATTTCGTTTTTATCTGTAATATATGAATGTTTAACCTTCAAGCCCTCAGTTTCTGCACCGAATATAACATAATCCTTCTTACACCAGCTGTTTACAATTGCAGAAAAGGCGCCTCCTGATGTACTCTCAGCCAAAACTTCGCTATCCCTGATATGTCCACCAAAAACATATTTTTTTTCAATATTCTCTTCAACTATTCTTTGCTTGCCACATACCTTTTCACAGACACCGCAGTTGACACATAATTCTTTGTTAATTACAGGGTACCGAAAACCCTCTTCATCTGATTTCATTATAACGGCTTTTTCCGGGCATATTTGCACACAGGCCTCACATCCAAAGCAATCAGATTTATCCCCAGAGATAAAATAGTTTTTCATATAATCAATCCTTTACTTGCAACCGTAAAGCTCATCAGAAAGAAATTTAATCGATTCCATCCTGCTTTTCTCAATTTTTGCCTTTACATTTCCGTAATCTATTACTCTTGGCTCATCTTCTTCTCCTGTGACCATGAGACGATCTTTTAAATCAACGAGCTCAAGCAATTCAATTATCTTTGTATCACATTGTTCTCTTGAAAAAATATAAAAAGGTCGTTCAAAATGGATTGAAAAAATAGCAGCATGGAATGAGTTGGTTACCACATATTCAGCATACTTTACAAGAGATAAAAATTCCTCTACACCTGCTTCGTAAAACATTCTATGATGTTTTGCGTTTTCCGCTCTGAGACTTATTTCTACAATTTCATATCCTGTTTTCTCTGCTAGTCTATTCACGTAATCTGTCATTTTCTGATTATGACGACGGGCATACAGAAGAATATACTTGTTCTTGATTAATTTCGGCGCTGTAATTTCCTTATAATCCTCAGCAGTGAGAATGAGCGTAGGATCAAGAACCTTTTGAACAGGAATATCTGTATGTTGCTTAAGATAAGGAACCATCAGATTCTCTCTTATACCCAAGACCTTAAAATTCTTTATTCTTTCGTTAAGAATAAGCAGAGTTTCATCAGTAAAGTGAGGGTCGCCAAAGCTTGCCGCATAAGAAACAGTATAACCATTTTTCATACAATCATAGTTTGCATAATAACCATCATCAAAACCTTTAAATTCATCAATACAGAAAATTGTATCACTTCCGCAAACAAATCCATCTAATTTTTCATCTTCTGCAACCTCGTTAAAATTTGCAGATGTATATGACTTTTGGGACTTTCGAAAACGATTATTATAAAAATCCATAAACTTTTTATAATTAATTCTTATTGCCGGCAAGCTCAGCTCACACTGTCTTCTTGATTCTTCGTCTTTATCCCACATATTTTTCATAGGATCAAGCGGATCCTTGTCAGCAAGAACATCAGGACAATAATCAACCAAAACAGATTTAAATTCTGATTTTCCACCTATACTATCTATGGATTTACAGAGAGCCCAAGATTGTAAAGCCGATCCGTAATTTGTAAAGTTACCATAAATATTGTAGCTTACCACTCCAAAATATTTCATATAGCTTCACTTCCTAAATTATTTGTTATCTTCTTTTCTTGCATTGATCTTATTCTGAATACTTGAAATAATATATTTCGCCTCAACCTCGGCACTATAACCAAGATTTGAAATTGTGTTATTTGTAATTTCCTCTATTTTCTTGTTATATAATTCACTATTCCTCAATATCTTTTCTACTGTTTCAGGGAGAGTATTAAGATTATCAAGATCAACTGAACAACCTATTTTATCTCTCATATCTATGTTTATAGGAACAGTATCAATCATCTGATACTCAGGATTCATAACCTTCATGGGAGTATTAATAAAAACAACCGGTTTACTTGTTGTAAATGCGTACTCAAATGCGATACCGGACCAGTCAGTAATCATAGCATCTGCAGAGAATACTGTGTTGTTTGAAGAGAAATCTGTCTGAATCTCAATATTCTTGCTGTTCGCATACTTCTCTTTCAGTGCCTCCATCTGTTCGGATCTGTGTCTTACGTGCTGGGGATGAGGTCTGACAATAATTTTATAATCCTTGTTATCAAGAAGTGTCAGAATTTCGTCAAGACAGGAATCAACAATATTGTCCTTCTGCCATGACGGAGCAATGAGAACTGTTTTTCTCTCGCTCTTCGCAAAGGACATTTTCTTATAGTCCTCACGCATTTCATCAAGGAGAGGATAGCCACAAAGAACAGTCTTTTTCTTGGGAAGACTATAAAGCTTTTCAGTTTTTTCAACCTCTTCTGCCTGATTGGGACCTGTACAGATAATTGTATCAAAATGATCAAGAGATCCCTTTCGCAGAACCAAATTGGGACTATCCATTCCGTGAGGAATATGAATATAATCAATATCCTTTCTCAGATATGAACGTTTAATGTGATAATTTTCAAGGTCGGGCATTGTCATAACAACAACGTCTGCCTCCAGCTTCATCATAAGAGTGATAAGCTTTTTCTCACCAATGTAATAAGGCTTCAGATTCGGCTCATTCTTTGCAATCTCAAAAACCTGATCGTTGGGGTCACTTGTTACATAATGAATTGCAATGTTTGTGTTCTTGAGAATGTACTCAATAACACTTCTGTAGTATTTATAAAATCCGCTGCTTTCCGAATAGAAAACAAGGTGCTTGTTAAGAATGGAGAAGAAACGCTTGTAGTCAGCTTTTTCTCTTTTAATAACATCCTTGCCGTACTTCTTTTTCTGCTCAGAATTAAGTGACTCAAGCTCGGCAAGCTGCTTTCTGCTGTCTTCAAGCTTATCGTAATCAACATATTTTCTCGGCTTGAAAATAGCATTAAGAGTGTAAAGCTGAATAATTGAAAACAGATTGCTTGCTACCCAGTAAAGTGCAACACCTACAGAAACAAACCAACCGAGATACAGTGAAAGACCAACGGAAAAAGCAAGCATTCCGTATTTGTTCCAGCCGGACTGCTCAGACTGAAGAACATTGCTTTTATTCTGTGCAATACACATAAGCAGTGCAGAAAATCCTGCCGCAAGAGCGGAAAGTGCAAACCAACCTCTTTCAACATTAGGAACAAGAGTTAAATCTATTCCGAGGAACATCTTGTTGATTTCGGGATCATTGATTCCTGTTTTGATTGCGGCAATTACCGCCATAAGAACAATAAGCTGTGCAAATGTAGGGATAACAGAAATCAGCGGACGATACTTTTCTCTCTTGTAAAGCTCATTCTGCTCTTCGGCAATACGCTCACGGTCGCCGAAGTACTTGACTTTAATCATATTTACATCAGGCTGAATTCTAACGAGTCTGATTGAGTTTTTAAGAACCCAAATTGACAGTGGAAGAAGAATAATCTTACTGAACAATGTAAAAATCAGAATGGCAACACCGTAATTATCGCACATATTGTAACATAGCTTCATAACATATGCCGCCGCGTTATTTAAGATCTCCAAAATAATACCTCCAAAAATGTTTTCGGCCAATAATCCGCAAAATTAAATCATTAGATACAAAAAACCATTATAATAATATTATTAGTATATATCATACGTAAGTTTTTGTCAATTTAAATAGATATAAGTGATTAAAATAACTCTGTGTTGTAAATAGATGTGAACCATTTTGAGTAAAAAATATAGCACAATGATTTTTGGAAGCCTTTGAGTGGAGCGTAGCGGAACGAGAAGGCTTCCAAAAATCGCCGCTCATGCCGACATCTTTTCTTTAAGCAGCTGAACCGGACTCTTTCTTCCAAGAGTTCTCATCGTCTTGTCTTTCACGAGCGAAGCGAGGCGATAGCACGGCAATACGAGAAAAATTTCGCCTCCCGATCTAATGCGAGAAGAAGAAAAAGCATATATCATAAAATAGCCTTAATATTTCAATAGAACTGATTATGCTTAACTGGAGCTGGAAAAATATTATTTAAACATATATTGACTAAAACTTTTGAAGCTGTATAATAAACATAAATTTGGTTTGTATTTTGAAAAAATGAGGTGTTGCGATATGCTATATATTGGTATTGATTTAGGCACTTCGGCTGTGAAGCTGCTGCTTGTTAATGAAAAAGGCAAAATACTTTCTGATGTTTCCGAGGAATATCCGCTGTTTTTCCCTCAGGCAGGATGGTCTGAGCAGAACCCCGAGGACTGGTATAACGCTGTAATAAAAGGCTTGGATAAGCTTCTTGGCGGCGTTGACAAATTGCAGATTAAAGGCATTGGAATCGGCGGTCAGATGCATGGACTTGTAATTCTTGACAAAGAAGATAATGTTATTCGCCCGGCTATTCTGTGGAATGACGGCAGAACCGAAAAGCAGGTTGAATTTCTTAATAATACTATCGGCAGGGATAAGCTGTCAGAGTATACGGCGAATATTGCTTTTGCCGGCTTTACCGCACCGAAAATCCTCTGGGTAAAAGAGAATGAGCCTGAGAACTTCAACAGAATTTCTAAGATAATGCTTCCAAAGGATTATATAGCTTACAGGCTTACAGGTGTTCACTCCTGCGATTATTCCGACGCTTCGGGAATGCTTTTGCTTGATGTTAAAAACAAGTGCTGGTCAGCTGAAATGCTTGAAATCTGCGGAGTAAAAAAGGAACAGCTCCCGGCACTTTATGAAAGCTACGATTCTGTCGGTACAGTTAAGACTGAAATTGCTGAACAATTCGGATTGAAAGATGTAACAGTTGTCGCAGGTGCAGGCGACAATGCCGCGGCGGCAATAGGTACAGGCACAGTCGGGGAGGGAAAATGCAATATTTCTCTCGGCACTTCCGGAACAATTTTTATATCGAGTGAAGGCTTCGGTGTTGACAATCAAAACGCTCTTCATTCCTTTGCACACGCTGACGGAAATTATCATCTTATGGGCTGTATGCTCTCTGCCGCTTCATGCAACAAGTGGTTTATGGACGATATTCTTTGCGACAGAGACTATTCCGCGTTACAGTCAAAAATCACAGATGAGATGCTCGGCAGAAACAATGTCTATTTTCTTCCTTACCTTATGGGTGAGCGCAGTCCGATAAATGACACCAATGCGCGCGGAACCTTCACAGGACTTACAATGGATACGAGCCGTGAAGATATGCTTCTTGCTGTACTTGAGGGCGTTGCGTTTGCAATACGTGACAGCTTTGAAAAAGCAAAGGAGCTCGGCATAAAAATCGAAGCAAGCAACATCTGCGGAGGCGGCGCAAAAAGTCCGCTGTGGCAGAAAATCCTTGCCAATGTACTCGGCATAAGACTTGATAAGGTCAAGACAGAGCAGGGTCCGGGCTACGGCGGTGCGATTCTTGCTATGGTAGGTACGGGTGCATACAAAAATGTGCATGAGGCTTGCAGCAGGTTGGTTGAGATTTCCTCGTCTGTTTATCCCGACGAAAAGCTTACAGCGCTTTATGATAAAAAATATAAGAATTTCAGCAGATTGTATCCTGCATTAAAGGATATTTTTAAAGAGCTTAAATCGTAAAAAGCAGCCTTTAAAGTCTGTTCCGTTTAGCGCGGAACGAAAAACAGAATAAAAGCAAAGGGGATTTAAGGCTATCCGAAACTCGGATATTAAACCTTAAATCCCTTATTCTTAATATAATTTAATAAAAACAGCTGTTTTCCAAGTGCTTTTTCGCCCTCTCGAGTATCACATACGCCTTCGGGTCGAAGAAAACGCTGAATGCGACACTCCTTTTTATTGCATATCTCTGTATTCGTGCGGAGATTTGTGCATATATTCTTTGAAATTTCTGTTGAATGATCTTACTGAATCGAATCCGCACTCAAACGCTATGGTGGTGATATCCGCGTTTTTATTCAGCAGTAGATAGCAGGATTCATTGATACGGTAACGGTTAACGTACGCGGTAAATGAGATGCCTGTTCGCTCCTTAAAATACCGTGACAGATAGACATATGAATAGCCTAATGTATCGGAAAGGTTTTTCAGCTGACAGTCCCTGCTGTAATTTTCTCCGACAAAGTCAAATATTTTCAGCAGTAATTCTTTTTTCTCGGCTATTCTGGAAATGTATTTCCTGTCTTTATCAAATTCGGCAATAAGCAGATACAGTATTCCCTTAATCGTAAAAATGCTGTCATCGGATTTTGTTGACATCATTATTCTGAATAAATCCGCTGACGGATGAAACATATTATTTTCCGCCTTTAGATTTCTGTGAGTAGCGAAAAAGTGCTTGATGTACTGCGAGGAGAAAATCCACAAAACATGGCGGCTTTTTTCTGTTGTGCTCAAAGAATGTACCTGGTCAGGAAAAACGAAAACAGCATCACCGCCTGAAAGGGTGTAGGTTTTGTTTTCTATGCTGACTTCCATTTCACCGTCGGTTACCGTAATCAGCTCAAATGCTCCGTGCAGATGCGGCGGAAAGCTGAAATCCGTGCCGTATTCAATTGTAAAAATCTCAGAGTCCTCCGAATGCATTGTCTGATAAAACATAACATCATCATCTTCTAAAAAAAGTTAAATATTGTCTTTTAATTTTAACTTATATGGCAAGAAATGTCAACTTCGCTGTGATAAAATCAAATTGTAAATCAAATTATATGAACGGAGGAGTACACATGGCAATATTCGAAAACATACCCCAGATTAAATATGAAGGCGCGGACAGCAAAAATCCTTTCGCATTCAAGTTCTATGATGCAGAAAAGGTAGTTATGGGCAAAAAGATGAAAGATTATCTTCCTTTTGCCATGGCTTGGTGGCACAACCTCGGTGCGGCAGGTACAGATATGTTCGGCAGAGATACCGCTGACAAATCCTTCGGTGCTGAAAAAGGCACAATGGAGCATGCTAAGACTAAGGTAGACGCAGGCTTTGAATTTATGCAGAAGCTCGGCATTGAGTATTTCTGCTTCCACGATGTTGACCTTGTTCCCGAGGCTGACGATATAAATATAACAAATGCTCGTCTTGACGAGATAAGCGATTACATCCTCGCAAAGATGAAGGAAACAGGCATAAAGTGCCTGTGGGGAACTGCCAATATGTTCTCAAATCCTCGTTTTATGAACGGTGCAGGCTCAACAAACAGTGCAGATGTTTTCTGCTTTGCTGCAGCTCAGATTAAAAAGGCTCTCGACCTTACCGTAAAATTCGGCGGCAAGGGCTATGTTTTCTGGGGCGGCAGAGAGGGCTATGAAACTCTGCTGAATACTGATGTAAAGTTTGAACAGGAAAACATCGCACGACTTATGCACCTTGCAGTTGATTACGGCAGAAAAATCGGCTTCACAGGCGATTTCTATATCGAGCCCAAGCCGAAAGAGCCGATGAAGCATCAGTACGATTTTGATGCGGCAACAGCTATCGGCTTCCTGCGTCAGTACGGTCTTGACAGGGACTTCAAGCTTAATATTGAAGCTAACCACGCAACGCTTGCGGGTCATACGTTCCAGCACGAGCTGAGAGTGTCCGCAATCAACGGAATGCTCGGCTCGATAGATGCCAATCAGGGCGACTGTCTCTTAGGCTGGGATACGGATGAATTCCCGTTTGATGTTTACGAAGCGACAATGTGTATGTATGAGGTAATCAAGGCGGGCGGATTGACAGGCGGATTCAATTTTGACGCAAAGAACCGCCGTTCGTCAAATACATATGAAGAGATGTTTGAGGGCTATATCCTCGGCATGGACACGTTTGCACTCGGTCTTATCAAGGCCGCAAAGCTGATTGAGGACGGCAGAATTGATGAGTTTGTGAAAGAAAAGTATTCTTCATTCGATACAGAACTCGGTAAAAAAATCCGCGAGGGCAATACAACGCTTGAAGAGCTTGCCGGGCACGCCGCAGAGCTTAAGAGCATTGATACTCCGATGTCGGGCAAGCAGGAAAAGCTTGAGGGCATTCTCAACCAGATTATGTTCGGCTGATTAAACCTTATGGAGGATTTTTATGAAAACAACCGATGAAATAAAAAAACGTGCGTCTGAGCTTGTGGCTCAGATGACGATTAAAGAAAAGCTTCAGATTATCATTGACACATCTCCCGAGAATGAGCGGCTCGGCATACCGAAGTATTATCACGGCAACGAGGCACTTCACGGTGTTGTTCGACCGGGAAAGTACACGGTTTTTCCGCAGGCAATTGCATTTGGCGCAATGTTTGATGACGGGCTTCTTGAAACAATCGCCGATGCCATCTCTGACGAATCCCGTGCGAGATATAACTGCAAATGCGCTGACGGTCTTGATGAGCGTGAGTTTGAGGGTCGCTATAACGGTCTGCTTACATTCTGGTCACCTGACCTGAATTTAGCCCGTGACCCGCGTTGGGGTCGAACCGCCGAGACCTACGGCGAGGATCCGTATCTTGCAGGCAAGAACGGTGCCGCCTTTGTCAGAGGCTTGCAGGGCAAGGACAAAAAGTTCCTTAAGGCTGTTGCAACGCCGAAGCATTTCACGGCAAATAATGAGGAACATAACAGATTTTCGTGCAACGCAAAAATGAGTGAAAAAACTCTGCGTGAATATCATCTTGAACCGTTCAGAATGGCAGTTCAGGAGGCGGAGCCCGAGGCAATAATGGGTGCGTACAACGCAATAAACGGAGTTCCGTGCCACGAAAACCGCAGACTTTTAAAAGATATTCTCCGTGACGAGTGGGGATTTGACGGCTATGTTGTTTCCGACTGCGGTGCGATTGAAAGGCTGTGGGATCGCCATAAAACTCACGACACCCCCGGGGATGCCGCTTCCGCCGCAATGAACGCAGGCGTTGACCTTGAATGCGGCGGCCCGCTCTATCTTAAACATCTCGAAGAACAGCTGAAAAACGGCAAGGTATCAGAAGAGCGAATTGACGACGCAGTCCGCAGAGTTCTTACTGCACGAATAAAAGCAGGACAGTTTGAAAAAGAACCGCCGTTCTCCGATCTGACGCTTGATGTTATCGGCTGTAAAAAGCATTCCGCGCTTTCGTATGAAGCGGCAATCAAATCAATGGTTCTGCTGAAAAATGACGGCATACTTCCGCTGAAAAAGGATGCGAATATTCTTGTTGTCGGAAACAATGCCTCGGTCTGTCAGTTTGGCGATTACTCAGGCAAAGCGATAAACAAGCCTGTTTCACCACTTGAGGGAATTGAAAAAACGGCAAAAAATGTTTCGCACATTCGTTGGGATTACATCAGAGCCAATAACGCATTTACCGAGGTTCCTGCCTGCTGTTATTCTCTCGATGACGGAACATACGGAATTGAAGCGAGCTTCTACGATAACGCTCATTTTGAGGGCATACCGCATAAACGCATTGACGAAGCGGTAAATTACGCATGGCTTGACAGATTTCCCGATCCTTTTGTTACAACGCAGGAATTTTCCTGCATTTTCAGAGGAACGGTTACCGCACCGCACACAGGCGAATACAGCTTCAGAATTTCGGCAGGCGGCTATGCAAAATGTGCTCCGCCCGAGCTGTACTTTGACGGCTGTAAGTATGACGGCGAGCCGCTTAAGCTTAAAAAGGGTGAAAAGCTGACATTCTTTGTTCGCTATGCGAGAGTATCGGGCGACCCGTATGTCAAGCTTCAATGGACAGTTCCGCAGAACAATGTTGATGAAGCGTTCAGCTATGAGGTCGAAGCCGCAAAGAAGGCGGAGATTGTTGTAGCAGTTCTCGGACTTGGTACGGAGTACGAGTGTGAGGGTAATGACAAAACCGACCTCCGACTTCCCGAGGAGCAGGTACAGCTCCTGAAAAAGCTGTATGCCGTCAATAAAAACATTGTTCTTATTGTCGAAAACGGAAGCGCACTCGAGCTGACCGAGCCTGCTGAGCTTTGTTCCGCCATTCTTGAAGCGTGGTATCCGGGCGACAGGGGCGGTGACGCAATTGCCGATATCATTTTCGGCAAGGTTTCTCCGTCAGGCAGACTTCCGCTCGGTTTCCCGAAGCGTACCGACGACCTGCCGCCGTTTGACGATTACGAAATGGAAAACGGCAGAACATATATGTACCGAAAGACAGCTCCGCTGTACGACTTCGGCTACGGTCTTTCTTATACAAGCTTTGAATATTCCGACATCAGCGGAGATGCGGAAGCTGTAAAGATTACTGTCAGAAATACAGGCGGTTATGAGGCTGATGAGGTCATTCAGCTTTACATTGACAGCGCAGGTCTTGAAAATCAGCCGAAGCTGAGACTGAAAGGCTTTAAGCGTGTTCATCTGAAACCGAATGAAAGCGAAGTTGTCGAATTTAATCTGAACAGCGAAAGCTTCTCTCTGTTTGACGAAAACGGAGAAAGAAAGGTTTTCACAGGTAAATACAACGTATTTGTTGACGGACATCTTCCCGATGACAATTCGGAAAGAACGGAAATTATAATTTAACAGGCTTAGAACAGTTATTGCATATGCGGTAGCTGTTCTTTTTTATTATAATCTTGTCTGCTTTTTTTATTTTTGTGTTGAATTTATCAGAAAAATTATGTATAATATATCCAATTGTATTTATTTTGCAAAAAGGAGACATAACTATGTATAAATTTCCTGTTGGTGTAATTATTGACAGCTTCAGACTTCCGATTAAGGATGCTGTAAAAAAGGCAGCTGAAGTTGGTGCAAAGGGTATTCAGGTTTATTCAACACGCGGTGAAATGGCACCCGAAAACATGGATGCCGCAAAGCGCCGTGAGTTTCTCGAGCTTGTAAAGGATAACGGTCTTGTTATTTCAGCTCTCTGCGGTGACCTCGGCGGTGGCGGATTTACAAAGCCTGATATGAACCCTGCAAAGATTGAGAAGTCAAAGCGTATTCTTGACCTTGCAAAGGATCTTGAAACTGATGTTGTTACCACTCATATCGGTGCTGTTCCGACAGACCCGAATCACGACAGATATAAGATTATGCAGGAGGCTTGCTTTGAGCTCAGCCGTTACGCTGACAGCATCGGTGCTCATTTTGCAATTGAAACAGGCCCCGAAACATCCGCAAATCTTAAAAAGTTCCTTGATTCACTCGGCTCAACAGGTGTCGGCGTAAACCTTGACCCTGCAAACCTTGTAATGGTTACAGGCGATGACCCTGCAAAGGCTGTTTACAACCTCAAGGATTACATAGTTCACACACACGCCAAGGACGGTAAGCAGAATTTCTATGTTGACCCCGACATTATCTACGGTATGGTTGAATCACATATTGTTACCGCAAACTCGTTTATCGAGGTTCCTCTCGGCGAGGGCAGCGTAAACTGGGACGAATACCTTGCGGCTCTTGAGGATATCGGCTATAAGGGCTTCCTTACAATTGAGCGTGAGGTTGGTGACAATCCCGAAAGAGATATCAGAAAGGCTGTTGACTTCCTGAACGGAAAGATGGGTGTATAATATGAAAATTGCGGTAAGCAGTTACAGCTATTCAGCACTCGATACAGACGATTTCAGCCGTATGCACCTTGCAAAGGAAATGGGCTTTGACGGAATCGAATTTGCCGAGATTCATCCCGCCGACGGAGTAGACAAGGCTGAACACGCACGTCAGCTCAAGGCACTTTCCGAGGAACTTTCACTCCCGATTACCAACTATGCAATCGGTGCTGATTTTATCAACAGGGATGTTGACGCTGAGATTGAACGTCTTAAGGGCGAGGTTGATATCGCTGAGATTCTCGGTGTAAAGACAATGCGACATGACGCTTCGGGCGGCCCCGAGGGAGAGAGATTTTCACTCACAGGCTTTGAAAAATACCTTCCCGTGCTTGCAAAGGGATGCCGCGGAGTTACCGAGTATGCGGCACAAAAGGGCATTAAGACTTCTGTCGAGAACCACGGTTTTTACTGCCAGCAGAGCGACCGTGTTGAGGCTCTTATGAATGCCGTTGATAACGATAACTTCGGCTGGCTTGTTGATATAGGTAATTTTATGTGTGCTGACGAAAAGCCGATTGACGCGGTAAAGGTCGGTGCGAAGTATGCGGTTTACGCTCATGTCAAGGATTTCTATTTTGTTGACAAGTCTGAGCCGCAGCCTGAGGGATATTTTGATACAAGAGGCGGAAACCATATCTGCGGTTCTGTTCTCGGCGACGGCGTTGTTCCTGTTAAGGCTTGTATTGATATACTCAAGGCAGAGGGTTATGACGGATGGGTAACTCTCGAATACGAAGGACAGGAAAGTCCGCTTACAGGCGTTAAAAAGGGTCTGAAATTCTTAAAAAAACAAATCTGAGGTAGTTAACTATGAGAGGTAATGAAAGAAGAAATCTTACAATCAGAAAGAGCGTTCTGCGACGTGCAAAGGCTATGCGCCTGTTCACCGTGGGGCTTCCTCTGCTGTGGGTTGTTTTCTTCTTTTCTCTGCGTTTTTTGCACATTGATTTACCGAGAAGGGTTGATATTATAATTCTTGCGTCGGTAATTGCGGTGTGCGGAATTGTCGGCATAATTGATGTTATATATTCAAGAAAAAAATGCAGATGTCCCTTCTGCGGCCGTCCGTGGTCAATGATAAAATATTCGCAGTTCAGACGCGGACCGCTCGACCTTATTAACAACACACACGAATATATCTGCTACAACTGTAAGGAAGAAATTGAGATTTTGTGAGGAATTTGCAATGAGTAAGAAAATAATTGTTGCAGGCGGAGGTCACGGCGGCATTGCCGCAGGTGCTATCCTTGCTGAAAACGGTTACGACGTAACTGTATATGAAAAGAGCAAAAGAGAAGATATGGGCTATGACTGGACGGACATTTTTGACCGCAAGGGTCTGTTCGTCTGCGGAATGAATATGCCTGCTGAGGATAAGTATCTTTTCAAAAACGATATGACATTCTTCAATCCGTCAAGAACAAAGACGGTTAAACAGCACGTTCCTGCCGATCAGCTTGAAATACAGATGGAGCGCAAGGACATCTATGACCATATTATCGCTCACGCTGAGAAATGCGGAGTTAAGTTTAAATACGAAACCGCTGTTGAAGCTCCCGTAATGCTCGGAAGCCGTGTCGCAGGTATCAAAACCGCTGACGGAATTGAGTACGCTGATCTCGTTATTGATGCGGCAGGTATAAATTCTCCTGTCCGCAAGGATCTTCCTTCCTGCTTCGGAATTCAACATGAGGTTGAAAAGTATGAGCAGTTCTATGTTTACAGAGGCTTTTTCAATAAGACAGCAGAGGTTGAGGGCGATAAGTTCAGAGTTTTTCTTTTCTTCGAGGATAAGCTTCAGGTTTGCTGGATTGCGGATGACGGAACACATACGGACGTTCTTATCGGACGTTTCGAGCCTTTCGGAATGGATGAGGTTGAAGAAACTCTCGAATCTCTCCGCAGGGTAAATCCCGACCTCGGAACAGAGCTTCTCAGAGGCGGTCAGTTTGTTAATATCCCCGTGCGCCAGCCGCTCGGAGTGCTTGTTGCCGACGGATATGCGGCGATAGGTGACAGTGCGTTTATGACTGTGCCTGTTATCGGTTCGGGTATTGCAAACAGCCTTAAGGCGGCAAGAATACTTGCCGATACCGTTATGGGCGACAAGAACGGTCTTTACAATGCCGACACTCTCTGGAAGTATCAGAGAGGATTTTATAAAAATCTCGGCAACGGCCTTGCACCGCTTGCGATTATCAAGCTGATGATGACAAAGTTCACACCGCGCGAGCTTGATTATCTCTTTGAACAGGAAATTCTCAATTCCGATGATATGACAATCGGAGCTGATTCAAACAGCCTGTGGTCATTTGTCAGGGATATGCTTGACCCGACAGGTCTTAAAAAGAAGTTCTCGGGCGTTATGAAGGATTTCAATGTAATGGTTAAGGTTACAAAGATGAGCTCAAAGATTGCGGCTGTTATCGCGGCAACGAATGCAATGCCTTTGAAGTATGACCGTACCCTTGTTAACGCATGGGTAAAGACATATAATGCTTGCTTTAAATAAAGAATAAGGGGGGATTTAAGGTTATCTGAAACTCGGATATAAACCTTAAATCCCATGTCTTTAGATGAAACAATAAGCAACAGTTGTTTTTCTAAGCGTTTTTTATTAGATATAGCGGAGGAAACGATTTGGATAAAGATAAATTAAAAAATGCTCTGCTTTTCGGCGGTGCGGCGGCTGTTACCGCCTTTGCGGCAGTCGGACTTGACCACCGTCTTATAGTCAGAAATTATAACGTAAAATCGGACAGAATAAACGGTAAGGTCAGGATTGCGCTGATAACCGACCTTCATTCCTGCCGATACGGTGCGGAGCAGGAAAATCTGATAAACGCAATAAAAAATCAGAATCCCGATATTGTGCTGATGTCGGGCGATATATTCGACAATAAACGCAGTACAAAATATACGGAGATTTTTCTCAGACGTATTCATGAGATGTTTCCCTGCTATATGGCACTCGGCAACCACGAATGTAAGGTAGGCGAGGACGACCATAAAATGAAGATGGAAATTCTGAGCAGATACAATGTCCGAATACTGTCAAACGAGGTTGAAACAATCGAGGTCAACGGTACGGCACTTAACATCTGCGGTGTTTCCGACCCGACGGTGTATACTTTTGAGCCTGAGGGAAACGATGAAGAGTTTTTCAGACAGATGGAAAACGTGAAAGCGGTGGCTGATAACGGTAATTTTACCGTGCTGATGTCGCACAATCCCGCATATTATGAAAAATATATTGAGAACGGCTTTGACCTTGTTCTCTGCGGTCACGCACACGGCGGTCAGTGGATAATTCCGGGTGTGCTCAACGGTGTGCTCGCACCCGGTCAGGGACTTTTTCCGAAGTACGCAGGCGGCGAGTATCAGAGCGAAAAAACCAGGATGATAGTCAGCAGGGGGCTTGCACGTGAAAGCACAATTGTGCCTCGCTTCTACAATCGCCCCGAGGTTGTGATGATAGATATTGAACACGGAGATGAAGAAATAGGATGAATATTTATTTCCCTAACGAAGAAAAGCTTGACGGCATTACTCATATGTGTATTGCCGCACACCAGGATGATATTGAAATTATGGCATTCGGGCCGATATCAGAGTGCTATGAAAGCGAAGATAAAGCGTTTGCAGGTGTTGTTGTAACCGACGGCGCAGGCAGTCCGAGGACAGGCGAGTTTGCGGATTTTACTGATGAGCAGATGAAAGAGGTTCGTGTTGCCGAACAGCAGAGGGCGGCTGATATCGGAAAGTACCGTGCGGCAATTCAGCTCGGATTTCCGTCAAAAGCCGTGAAAAATCCCGAGTGTGACGAGCCTGAGAAAGCGATATATGATTTGCTTATGAAAATCAGACCGGCATATCTTTATACTCACAATATTGCCGATAAGCACGAAACTCATGTTGCCGTTGCTCTGCGCACTATTGCCGCCGTGAAGCGTATGCCCGAGGAGGCAAGACCGAAGGTGTTTGTTTCTCTCGAGGTGTGGCGCTCACTCGACTGGCTGCCCGATAAAGATAAGGTCTGTGTGGATACCGCTAAATATCCCGAGGTTGCGAGGGAGCTTCTTACCGTACACCGCTCACAGGTTGAGGGCGGCAAGAGATATGACAATGCCGCTATCGGCAGACGCTTTGCCAACGCAACATTTTTTGCTTCTCACGATACTGATGAATGCATAAGTATGAACTTCGGACTTGACCTTATGCCGCTTGTAAAAGGCTCGCAGACCCCTGCGGAGTTCATAAACGGGTATATTGACAACTTTAAAGCGGAGGTTAATTCAGTAGTTGAAAGGTTGTATAAAAATGATTAAATTCGGTACAGGCGGCTGGAGAGCTGTAATAGGTGAGGACTTTATTCAGGAGAATATCCGCAGAGTCGCGGCAGGTGTAATCGAGCTTGCAAGGCTTGAAAATAAGACGGATAAGCCGATTATCGTAGGCTATGACAGACGTTTCCTTTCGGAAAATGCCGCACGCTGGGTGGCTGAGGTGTTGGCACACGGCGGAATAACGGTATGGTTTATGAACCGCTCCGTTCCGACACCGCTTGTTATGCATACTGTCAAGGACAGGGAGCTGTATTACGGCATTGAAATTACCGCGAGCCATAACCCGTCAAACTATAACGGTATCAAGCTGATTGTTGAGGAGGGCAGGGACGCACCGCTTGAAACAACAGAGAAGCTCGAGGAGCTTATAGAGAAAATCGGCGGGGTTGAATATACGGAATTTGACTGCGCAGTTGCCGACGGAAAAATTCAGTATCTGAAAAATCCGTTTAACCGCTTCCTTGATGATATCATTTCGCAGCTTGATATGGCGGCTCTCCGTGAGCGCGGGCTCAGAGTTATGTTCGATTCAATGCACGGTTCAGGCTCATATCCATTGCTTGTCATTTTCCATACCGCAAGATGTACGATTGATACAATCAATCTGAACAGAGATGCTTATTTCGGCGGTCAGATGCCCGCACCGTCCGAGCAGGCATTGATAATGCTTAAAAACACAGTTGTGCGTGACGCTTACGACCTCGGTATCGCAATGGACGGTGACGGTGACCGACTGGGCATAATTGATAAAACAGGACGTTACATAAGCGCAAACGAGATTCTTTGTATGCTCTACTATTACCTTGTGAAGTACAAGGGCTGGAAAGGACCTGCGGTCAGAAACCTTGCGACAACTCATATGCTTGACCGCATTGCGGAGAGCTTCGGCGAGAAGTGCTATGAGGTGCCTGTCGGCTTTAAGTATATCTCTTCAAAAATTGATGAGGTTGACGCCGTGCTCGGCGGTGAGTCCTCGGGCGGTCTTACCGTAAGAGGTCACATTCACGGCAAGGACTCGGTCTATGCCGCTTCGCTGTTTGCTGAGATGGTCAGCGTTACGGGTAAAAGCCCGACAGAAATTATTGATGAGCTTGAGGCTCAGTTCGGTCACTTTACAATGGTGGAGGACAATTTGCATTTCGCACCCGAGCGCAAGCCCGAGATTAACGATATACTTATGGTGCGGAAGCTTCTGCCCGATTTCTCCGATGAGGTTGAATGGGTGAATTATATTGACGGCTGTAAGGTTTACTTTAAAAACGGCGATTTTGTTATCTGCCGTTTCTCGGGTACAGAGCCGCTGCTCAGAATTTTTGCCGAGAGCAGTACCGAAGAAAAAGCACTTTCATATGTATCTGATTTCAGAAAATTTCTTGATATTTAAAGCTAAAAGACGCAAAAAAGCTCCGAAAAAATCGGAGCTTTTTGTTATGCAGATTTATTTGATTTTTACCTTGAAGTTCTTGATTTCAAACGGTGTAGCGTGGAAGCTGATTGTGTCACCGTCAAAGTCAATCGGTTCATCGTTGCGCTCAATAAGGTCGCACTCAGCAGCGTAGGTGAGGGGAGCGAAGAATTTAACGCTTGCGTCAACACTCTTGCCCTTCTTCTCAACCATACGGATGATGTATGCATCCTCTTCCTCGCACTTCTTAACAGCCTCAAGAGTCATATTGTCAGCTGAAAGTGTGATGAATGAGTTCTTGTCGCCAAGCTCGCCGTTATCCTCAACGTCAACGGGAACAAGCGGATGGTTGATTTCAAGACCTCTTGTAAGTGTCTCAGCCTTCTTCCATGTGTCTGCGTGCGGATAGATGGAGTAGGTGAAGTAATGGTCACCGCGGTCTGAGGTCGGGTCGGGCTTGATGGGAGCCTTGAGGAGGGTAAGAATCATCTTATGCTCATAAACCTCGTGACCGTACTTGCAGTCGTTGAGAAGTGATACACCGTAATCCTCGTCTGACATATCAATCCAGTTGTGAGCGTTAACCTCAAACTTAGCCTTGTCATACGGATTGTATCTGTAAGAGCAGCACTCCATTGTTGCGTATGCGATATCTCTTGTGTAGGTCTTTGTCTGAAGGTCTACGTCAAAGAATACCTTAAGGAGCTTCTGATCCTCGTGCCAGCTTATGAATGTATCAAAGTCGATTCTGTCAAGATCATTATAAATGATAATGTTCTGCTTGATTGTTGACTTAAGAACATCCTTTTCAATTGAAATAGCTGTGTAAACATCGCCTGAGATGATGTCTTTTACAACGCCGTCCTTAAGCTCGTATTCACGGTCAACGTATGTTGCAACGATATCCCATGCGTCATATCCGCCGGGCATATCCTCAAAGAGTCTGAAATCGTTGCCCTTGCCGCCCTTTGAGATAACCTCACGCTTGTTTTTCTTATCGTAAATTGAGATAAGAGTAGCGTTGTCATCAAGAACGAGCTTGAAGCGGTCATTTTCGATTTCCCTGCCGTTTGATTCCTCAAACTTCGGAGCCTTCTCGGCAGGAACCTTGTAATATACTTTATAGCCGACAGCGGGAATATCCTTTGCGATAAAGATAAGCTTCTTCTCGCCGTTGAGCTTTGTATAAGCCTGAACGGGAACCTTGTTGCCGTTTTCGTCAAGGATGTCAACATCCTGATAGTCGAGCTCAACCTTTGAAGTTGAAGCAACACCGAGTGAGTTAAAGAGCGCGAACGGCTTACCCTTAGCTGCGTCAAAGCCGATATGCTTTGCGATTACCTTAAGAGCCTCGTCACGAACCCTTTCACCTGTTTCGATAACCTCGGCATAGATGCTCATGAGCTTAGCGAAAACTTCTGTGATGTGTGTTCCGGGAAGTGAATCGTGGAACTGGTTTGTAAGAATCTTTCTCCATGCAAGGCTGAGCTCCTCTGTGGGATACTCATAGCCGTACTTCTCTGCGATTGAAGCGTACATCTCAGCAGCTCTGAAAAGGTTTTCGCAGTAACGGTTAGTCTTCTTAAGAGCGGCCTTCGTTGTGTGAACACCTCTGTGCTCCTCAAGGTAAAGCTCATCCTTCCAGGTTGTAACCTTATCGCCTGCGGCAACTGCCTTCTGACGCATATTTTCAAGGCTTTCCTCAATCTTGCAGGCCTTTGTCTCGGGCAGACCGGGGAAGTTCTTATATCTCTTTACGTACTCAAGCATCTCATTGTCGACACCGCCGCCGCCGTCGCCCCAGCCGTAGCAGTACATTGACTCGCCGATAGTGTCTTTCTCTGAGAACTTAGTCCAGTTTGTCTTAAGTGAATCGGGCTCCATAGAACCGATGAAGTGTGTGGGAGGAACAGCCGCAAATACCTTAGAGCCGTCGGGACCTTCCCACCAGAATGCGTTGTAAAGCCACGGATTAGTATCGTTCCAGATACCCATCTTGTGAGTTACAAAGTATTTCATACCTGCCTTCTTCATAATCTGAGGCATACAGTAGCTGTTGCCGAATACGTCGGGAAGCCAGCAGGTCTTGGGTGTAACGCCGAACCATTTCTCAGCGTAGCGAACACCGTGAAGGAACTGACGTACAAAGGATTCACCTGAAATGATGTTACAGTCAGGCTCAACCCACATACCGCCGATGTATTCCCAGCGACCTTCCTTAACTCTCTGCTGAACCTGCTCGAAGAGGTTGGGATAGTGAACTCTCATTTCCTCATACATACCTGCCTGGCTCTGTGAGAAGATGAAGTCGGGATACTGCTCCATAAGACGAAGCATTGTAGCGTGTGTACGGCCAACCTTGCGGACGAACTCCTTGTAAGCCCACATATAAACCATATCAAGGTGAGAGTTACCGATAAGGTCGAGCTTGCCGTAGCACTTGTAGTTGGGATTGTTGTAAACTCTGTCAAAGAGAACCTTCTTACCCATACGGAGCTTCTGCTTGAATACGTCAAAGCTCGGCTCGTCGAAGTCAACATAGCAGAATGCTTCCTTAAGTGACTCACGGATAAGAGTTGCGTAGTCATTACCCATACCGGGCATGAAGAGTGCGTTGTAAACAGCCTTGAAGTCCCAGTAAATCTCGTTGATTTCATCATCAGTTGTAGCGATGAACGAGCATTCGAGCTTTTTAAGTGTGCTCTCGTTTGAGTGCCATACGAAGTATGATTCGATATCAATATCAAAAACCTCTCCTGCCTTAGCGCAATCGGTAAGAACAACCGCGTTACGGAACGGGTCAAGACCCTGGAAGGGGACACCGTTTACGGAAACAAGTGAGTCACCGCCGAAGTAAACGTAAAGTGAAACCTTCTTGCCTGCGAACTTTTCGGGAATGACAATCTTGTTCTTGAAGAATGCGCTCATTCCGTTGCCGCCCCAGTAGCCGCCTACATCGAGGTCCTTCCAGCCCTCGTAAAGATATTCGTAGTCTCCGATATCGTGGTAGATGCACTCACGCATTTTCCACGGAGCTGTAAGCTCAAAGTCGGTGTAGATACGTTTTTTGAGTGTTTTGAGCTTGATTTCCGCAAGCTCATCGAATGCAAAGATACCTCTCTGCTTATTTTTGATAAGACCGCGCCAGGTGTCGATATGGGCTTCCATACCTTCAACTGACGGTATAGTCTTTTTCTCATCAGTAGCCATGTTTTCGCTCCTTTTCTTTAAAACTGTATGCAGGTGCATACATAATCAATTTATTATATCATCAGGCGGGAATATTTTCAACATAAAGATTATATTTTTATTAGACATTAGCGCAATATTGATAGGTAAAAAAATCCGTTTGTTCAGAAATATTTAACATTTTACTTGACAAGGTGTGGTAGAATATATTAAACGTATTATTCTGCATTATTGGATTTCAATATCGGGCGTGAAACATCCTTTTCGTCGATATGCTTTTTAAGTGTGGGATTTTCATTTGTGTTAATTTCATCATCTGAATGGTTTATCAGAAATGTCTGTCCGACACTACTGCCAATGAGCGTTAATCTGTACCCGTCAATGTCGGCTGAACCGTTACGGAAAGCCTTGCCGACTGCTTTTTCGGAGCTTTCGTACATAAATGCATCCGAAAGGTAAATACACATTTTTCTGAAATTTTCGTCAGCCTTCAGCACGGTAAGACTGCATTGCACAACAATTCCGTTATTGTCGGTATAAACGCACAGCAGGGTATTGCTGTCGGGCATATACGAATATCTGTATCTGCCGTTTTCGCTTGTTATCCTGTAAGAATCGGTATCAATGCACAGGCATCCCTTGCTGTTAAGACAGTCGGTAAAAATCCCGATATCCGCCTCCTTTTGCTCAATGCAGGAGGTCAGCAGAATAATCAGAACAAAAGGTATTATAAATCGCAGCTTTTTCATCTTATCACCGTAATATATTTTTATTTAATATATATTTATGTTTTTCTGAATTTATAAGAAAAAAGAGGTATTTTTATGGCAAAGAAAATGTCCGCAAAGAAGAAAAGAAACATTATCATTCTCGCCGTTGTTGCAGTAATTGCTATTGCGGCTGTGCTTGCAGTTGTTCTCAAGCCTGATGAAAAAATCAAGGTTGAAACAGTTAAGGTAAGCAAGGAGACAATCAACGAAACATTTGATACCACAGGTACGGTTTCGGCAGGTGCTCAGGATGTGCTCACAATTCCCAACGGAGTTAAGATTCTTGACCTTAAAGTCAAGGAGGGCGATGTTGTCAAGCCGGGTCAGCTGATAGCTACCTTTGACACAACATCTCTTGACAACACTCTTGAACAGAAGAGAATGGCTTGCGACAAAGCAGCACAGGCTTACAATGAAGCGGTCGCAAACTCCAAGGGCTCAGGCGGTAAGGTGGCTGAGCTTAAGAAGCAGATTTCCGAGCTTGAAAAGGAAATCGCCGCAATCGAAGCAAAGAGCGAGCAGAAGACAACAGACGCAGCTGCAAAGGCTGAACCCGAAACTCCGAAAAAGGAAACAGTTAAGGTCTCCGATTCACTTGTAAAGAGATTTATGCGTCTTTCAAAGCTCTTCGGTGTTGAGTATTCCGAGGATATGGCACGCACAATTCTTACAAATATGCTTTCATCGGGAAGCACAACAAGCGATATTTCTTCGATGTTTGATAATCTCAGCCAGATTTCATCTCTGTCGGGTTCGTTCGATATGAGCGCATTTTCGGGCATGACAGATTCTTCAAATCTTATGTCCGCACAGGTGAATCTTGTTCAGCTCAAGTCACAGCTCTCACTTCTTGAACTTCAGTCAGACGAGTCATATATCTCAACCTTCAAGATGATTGCCGACAAGACAAAGGAATCATATGAAACAACAAAAACACAGGTTGATTCAATGAAGGACGGATGGAAGGCTAAGAAGGAGGGCATTGTAAGTGAGGTCAATCTCTCTGAGGACGGCGATACAAGTGCGGCTGCTTCACAGGGCTTCGACATCAGCTCCGTTCTTTCTGCTGTAACCTCGGGCGGCGATGTAACATCAATGCTTTCATCATTTATGAGCAACGGCACAGCCGCTGTAAAAATCCTCTATTATCCTCTTGTTGCGAATATTGACCTCAGCAAGTACGACATACTTGACGTTGAGCTTAATCAGCCCGCAATTATCAAGGCGGCAAGCGGCAAGCTCCTCGACGGCAGCGTTACATACATCAGCGCGGTTGCATCAAATTCGGGCGGACTTAACATCAACTCGCTTATGGGCAGCTCGGGCGGCTCATCTGCAACAATTCCCGCACAGGTTACAATTCAGGGTGCGGACCCGTCAGTAATCGTCGGTGTTGACGTAAATGTTTCGGTTATTACCGATACAAAGGAGAATGCAGTTGTTGCTCCCGTTGAAGCAATCTGCATTGACAACGAGGAAGTTTTTGTTTATGTACTTAAGGACGGCAAGGCTGTCAAGAAGAATGTCGAGCTTGGTATTTCAAACGACACATACCACGAAATTCTTTCGGGTGTCGGTGTTAACGATGTTCTTATCAAGAACACATCAGGACTTAAAGACGGCGTAAAAGTAGAACTTAAGTAAGCGAGGTAGTCAGGTGGATATCAGAGAAAATATACGCATAGCGATATTCAGCATAAAAACGAATATGATGCGCTCTCTGCTGACTATGCTCGGTATTATTATCGGTGTTGCCTCGGTTATTGCAATTATCACGCTCGGCACAGGCGGACGTGACTATATCATTGATATGATTAACGATATGGGCTCAAATGCGATAACCATTATGGTAAACGGCACGAGGGCAAACGAGTCGCAGTTCATTACCGAAGCTGATATTACTGCAATGAAATCACTTGACAATGTTCAGTACTGCTCACCGTATGACTATTCATTCGGTGCTGTGCAGACAGCTGACTTTGACGGATATGTGTTTACAATCGCAGGCAATCAGGATATTATGGCAATCAATCAGATGACAACCAAGTACGGCAGAGCCTGGACAAAGGCTGAGTATGAGCAGAGCAAAAAGGTCTGCGTTGTCAGTGTTCTGACAGCTAAAATGATATTCGGCAGGGAGAACTGTGTCGGCGAAACAATCAACTATACTGTCAATGACCAGACTGTATCGCTTAAAATAATCGGTGTTGTCGATATTTCCGAAAATGCAATGATGTCTGCTGATGATATGCAGTCAATGATGGAAAGCTCGGGTATGAACAGCGGCATGAACATGGGTCTTATTTCAATGCCGTCATCGCTTAACTCAAAGCTCAATGACAGCGTTGACCGCTATATGCAGGTTTACATCATGGCATATGAGGGTGCTGACCTTGAGAATACGGGTGAATCTGCGCTCAATATGGTCAAGACTCGTCACGGCAGCTTTGATGATTCGGTTTACACAATGACTGTTATGGCAACTTACATTGACCTGCTTGATTCTGTTATCAGCATTTTCACAACCTTTATAGCGGCTGTCAGCGCAATTTCACTTCTTGTCGGCGGTATCGGTGTTATGAATATCATGCTCGTTTCCGTAACGGAGCGAACAAGGGAAATCGGTATAAGAAAAGCCCTCGGCGCAAAGACAAAAACAATTATGTTCCAGTTCCTCACGGAGTCGGTTATTCTCTGCCTTATCGGCGGTGTTATCGGACTTCTGCTCGGCTCGGGCGGTGCGCTTGCCGTTGCGGCATATCTTGATATACCGATAAAGGTTAAATTGTCAACAATCGCGATTGCTGTCGGCTTCTCAAGCGGTATAGGTATCTTCTTCGGAATTTACCCCGCAAAGCGTGCGGCACAGCTGACACCGATTGAAGCACTGAGAAGAGATTAAAGCATTTAGCGCAGATGAAAACAAAATAAAGCAACAGGGATTTAAGGTCTGAACTCAGAAATAAACCTTAAATCCCTGTTTTTTATTCGACTGTCACACTTTTAGCGAGATTTTTCGGCTTGTCAATCGCACAACCTTTATTTTTCGCTGTGTAATACGCAATCAGCTGCATGGGAATTATTTCAAGTGATGGGAAGAACATATCCAACGTATTCGGAATTTTAATATCACCGTCGCCGTCAATGTCGGTAACGGTGATTATTTTTGCGCCTCTTGCCGCCGCCTCGTTAACATTGCTCATTATTTTATCTTTCAGCTCCGACGAACAGCAAAGCGCAATAACAAGGCTTTTATCGCTGATAAGCGAAATTGTGCCATGCTTGAGTTCACCTGCGGCATAGGCTTCACAGGGAATGTAGCTTATTTCCTTAAGCTTCAGCGAAGCCTCTTCAGCCGTGCAGTAATCAAAGCCTCTGCCGATAAAACAGACATAATCGCCTGCAAGAATTTTATCGGGGATTCTGCCGACCTCAGCGCTTATCAATATCTGTTCGATTTTATCGGGAAGCTTTTTTAATTCATTGACATATCTCTGAAATTCGTTTTTGCTTATTTTTTCACCTGCCATTGCGATGTAGAGCACAAGCGCATAAATCACAGCGAGCTGAGCAGAGTAAGCCTTGGTAGTCGCAACCGCAACCTCCTTGCCTGCGCGTGTCATAATCACACAGTCACTCTCAGCGGCAATTGTGCTGTTTTCAACATTGACAATTGATACTGTTTTCGCTCCCTTTTTCTTTGCGAGTCTCAGTGCGGCAAGGGTATCGGCCGTTTCGCCCGACTGGCTGATGATAACCACAAGAGTATTGGAATCAAGGTGAGGATACATATATCTGAACTCCGATGCTATGCAAGCCTCGGCAGGACAGCCGATAAGTCTTTCGGCGGCATACGCGCCGACAAGCCCTGCGTGATAAGCCGAGCCGCACGCAATAAAGCGGATATTATTTATTTCTGAAATTTCATCTCTGTTCCATTTTATGCCCTTGAAGCTGATTTTTCCGTCAGCTGTTATTTCGTCAAGAGTGCGGCGCACAGCGGTCGGCTGTTCCATAATTTCCTTAAGCATAAAATGCTCATAGCCACCCTTATCAGCGGATTTGTCAAAGGATTTTATCTTGACCTCACTTTTTCGGATTCTGCATCCGTCCGTATCGTATACCTTGAAGCTGTCCTTTGTCAGCATACCGATTTCATTATCGTTAAGCCTGAAAATGCGCATACTTTTATCGGCAACAGCGGAAATATCGCTTGCAAGGTACGTACATTCGGGAGAAACACCGACAAACAGGGGACTTGATTTTTTTGCACAGACGAGAACGTCGGGGTAATCGCTGCACATTATACCGAGTGCAAACGAGCCTTTCAGCTTTTTTACAACCCCTCCGACCGTACCCTTAAGGTCACCCGTGTACTCCTTTTCAAGCAGCTGAGCTATAACCTCGCTGTCGGTTTCGCTTGTAAACCTCACACCGTCAAGACCTGATTTCAGCTCAGCGTAATTCTCAATAATACCGTTATGGACAATGCTGAACATTCCGTGCTCACTTGTGTGAGGGTGAGCGTTTTGTTCGGTTGCCGCGCCGTGAGTTGCCCAACGTGTGTGCCCGATTCCGATATTCGCCTTAATGCTTTTGCACTTATCCCAAAGCCCCGACGGACTGCCTGCGGTTTTTACAACGGTTGTTTCGCTGCCGTTGCTTACAGCAATCCCTGCCGAGTCATAACCTCTGTATTCAAGGTCTTCAAGCCCTTTTATAATCACATTGACAGCGTTTTCGTCACCGATATATCCCATTATTCCGCACATACTATCACCTGCAAATTTCTTTTACAGATATTATATGCATAAAAGTAAAAAATAACCGCCTCAAAAGAGACGGTTATGATTATCGTATCTGCGAAATATAATCCTTCATTATCGCATAATCTGTTATTATACCGCAGTCATCCAAACCGACCACGTTGTCAAAGCTGACATCCGCGGCATATTCCTGCACGCCTGATAATTCAAAATCATCAAGTCCCGACAGCTTGCAGCTTATCAGCAATGCGTCCTGTCCGTCCGCTTTGCAGTCGCCGTTTATATCGCCGAAAATAACAACGGTAAGCGTTCTGAATAATTTATTCTGAGAATTATATATTTCAATTGTCGAGCCTGTTCCGTTGCCGTTTTCGGTCGGAGTGAATACCATTGAGCCTGTGTCCTCTGCAACGGAAATATAATCGTTGATGTCTGTGTATCCCTCGTTCAGACCCTGAAAATATCCGTTGTAAATCGTTGCGTCGGTTGAAAGGTTGACATTGATAACAGGCGGTGAACAGTAATCGAGAAGCTTTAAAGCGTTCAGCGATTTAAAATAGTATTTGGTTGAATTGAATGCGTGAACATACTCGGTTGCGGATGCGAGCATATCGTTTCTGAAATCCTCAATCGTATTGTCGGGATATTTTTCCATATACAATGCGGCAACCGAAGCGGCGAGAGGTGAGGCCTGAGATGTGCCGCTGAGGAGTGCGTATCCCGTACTTGCGGAATTACAACCGACAATGGTATGTCCGGGAACGGCGATATCATAATACTGACCGCTGCTTGTGTCATAGTTTGAAAATCCTGCAAGCTGTGTGGGGTCATCCTTGTCAATCGCCATAACTCCGATAACGTTGCTCAATGCGGCAGGATAATACGGTGCGGATGATGTCGGCGCACCGGAATTACCTGCGGCGGCAATAACGAGTGTACCTGCGTTACAAGCTCTGTCTATCGCGTCGGCGATTGAAACAATATTTGTTGTTGTGCCGAGTGAAAGGTTGATGATATCTGCGCCGTGCTCTCTTGCGAAATCAATACCTTTTATAACTGCCAAGGCGGTGAATGAGGGATTTGAGTCATCATTGGAATAGTTTGCCGCCTGAATAAGCATCAGCTCTGCGCCGTATGCGGCACCGATTCCGCCCGAACCGTTAGGCCTCATTCCGATAATTCCCGCGACATTTGAGCCGTGAGCTGTGTTGCTGTATTTTGTGCCGTCGCTTTTGAAAATCGGAGAAATATCATCTGAATCTGTATATGTGTTCCAGCCGGGTGTGCCCTGACCGTTAAGCCAGAGATTAGCGGGAAAATCGGGTGCGTTCACGTAAAAGCCGTTGTCAATTACAGCTACTGTTACGCCTGCGCCGGTGACTTCATGAGTTTGCCACGCTTCGGGGATATGAAGCTTATTTTCAAAATACCATTTCTGATATGCGTATACCGAGTTGTTGTTTGTAACCTCGGACGGCATATCAAAATCTGCGGTGTGAAGAATATAGTTCGGCTCTGCCGTAATATTGCCGCTGCTATTAAGCTCGGCGCAAATTTTTTCGGCATTTCCGTCAACCTCCGCTATATAAACATTGTCATCGGAGTAGGTTTCGATTTCTTCAACGCTTTCAATTCCGACATCCTCGAAGTCAATACCTACTTTATCGCTTTGAGATGATGTCTGAAGATTTCCGAAATTGTCCTCAATTTCCCTGTGACTTGAAATAATGATTTCTCCCTCAACGTATTCGGCTTCCGTGTCCTGCGCTGAAATGCTCACGGGCAGACATACAAATAATAAAACTGTGCTGAGAAATACAGATAGTATTTTTTTGCCTTTCATAATTTCACATCCTTCGGGAAAAGTAATATCGGTGATTAAAATGAAAAAAATAGTTTCGGTAATTCTTTGCGCCGTTCTGCTTTTCGGAATGACTGCGTGCGGCGACAAAACGGAGACAGCGGAAAAAGATAACGATGCGGCGGCAACAACAAAACAGAAGAGTAATGCCACCTATACGGGAATGCCTGCGCTCGGTGAGGTCAGCTTTACGGTCAATGACCCTGAAAATTCGCGCGGTATTTCAAACAGCAAAATCGAGCACGCATACGGTATAGCGAAGAATGAACAGCCGCATCAGATTTCCGTTGATTCGCAGAAATTTTTTGAGGATAAAAAGCTTGCGGCGGTAACCTATGATACGCAGACAAAGGAAAAAGTTCTGTATCTTACGTTTGACTGCGGATATGATAACGGCTATACCGAAAAGATTCTTGATGTTCTCAGGGAGAAAAATGTCAAGGCGGCATTTTTCTGCACGCTTGACGATATTAAATCAACTCCCGAGCTGATTGCCCGAATGATAAAAGAGGGGCATATTGTCGGCAACCACTCGACTAAGCATCCGTCGTTTCCCGAAATCAGCAGAACTGAAATGGCGAAGGAAATCGAGGAATGTGACAACTTCCTCAGAAAGAATTTCGGCTATACAAGTCCGTTTTTCAGATTTCCTAAAGGGGAATACTCTGAAAATGCGCTTGAGCTTACGCAGTCAATCGGATATAAAAGTGTTTTCTGGTCAATTTCCTATGCCGACTGGGATACGTCCGCGCAAAAGGGCGGAGACTATGCCTTTGAGAAAGTGACATCACGTATTCATCCCGGCGGAATTATTCTCCTGCACGCTGTTTCTTCCGATAACGCGGCGGCTATGGGCAGAATAATTGACTATGCTGTCGGCAAGGGCTACCGTTTCAGTACCATCGACAAAATTCCTTATTTACAATAATTTTATCATATTTTAATGTAATATACAATATTTTTTTTACGGCAGGTTACACTTGCCGTTTTTGTCTTGAAATTCATCATTTGTGATGTTATAATATCAAAGAAAAACTTTTTGGAGGAATTTATTATGGCATCACAGCTTACAGCTCCCGTTAAGGGCGATACTGTTGCAATTATGACAACAAACAGAGGTGTAATTAAAATTAAGCTTTTCGGTGATAAGTGCCCGAAGACAGTTGAAAATTTCACAACTCACGCAAAGAACGGCTATTATGAGGGCATCATCTTCCACCGTGTTATCAAGGATTTCATGATTCAGGGCGGCGATCCGACAGGCACAGGCAGAGGCGGAGAAAGCATCTGGGGCAATTCATTTGAGGATGAATTTGATTTGAGTCTTCACAATGTTCGAGGCGCTCTTTCAATGGCAAACGCAGGACCGAACACAAACGGAAGTCAGTTCTTCATCGTTCAGGCAGGTTCGGTTGACGGCAATCTTATGGGTCAGATGGAAATGATTGGTGAAAAGATGTTCCCGGCTGACTGTATCGCTGATTACAAAAAGGTCGGCGGAACACCGTGGCTTGATTTCAAGCACACCGTATTCGGTCAGGTATACGAGGGAATGGACGTTGTCGACGCAATCGCAGAAACACGAGTTGATATGCTCGACAAGCCCTTTGACGATGTTGTTATCGAGAAAATCGAGGTTGAAACATTCTGACTGTAATTTGCAGGAGATGATTTTATGTCAAATGTAAAAAAAGGAATACTTGAGATTCTTGCGGTTGTTCTTGTCGTGTTTACTGTTGTTTTTCTGCTTAACGCTTACAACAAGGGTGACATAGGCAACAAGGCTGAAAAGGTTGCAAAGTCTTTTTCGGAACAGATTGAGGGCTCCTGGAAGAATAAGGAGGATAAGATTTCCGCAAACAGTTTATCTTCAATTACCTTCAAGCCCGACGGTCAGACAACTCTCAATCTTTTAGGTGTGGCGGTCAACGGCGAATATACCGATATCTATGATATCGAAAAGGATTCTCATACACTTGAGCTGACTTATAAAACCGTTGCGGGCATTACGGTTGACCGTAAATTCGATGCAAAATATGACGAGGAAAAAGATATTCTGTACCTCGCGGATAAACAGCTTGATTTTGTTGAGCTCGAGCTTGTACGTATAACGGCTTCGGAAGAAAACACGGCTCAATCAAAGACCACAACCACAACCACGACTGCGGCTCAGACAAAGCCTGTCAGCGAAAATGCGGTTGATAAGAAAACAGAGAAAAGCCTTGAAGCACTTAAAAAGAGCCTTGTAGGTGAGTGGAAGGATTCATTGAATTCAACCTCGGGCTATGTTTTCAGAGATGATTCCACCGTTACAATAAATCTTTTCGGTGTGTCAACTGAGGGTCAGTACACTCTGACAATTGACGAAACAACAGGCAGACCTCTCTTAAGAATAACCTATGCAAAGGTCGGCATTTCAAATATCAACAACGGATATTTTGTAACGGTCGAGGACGGCGTTATGACGCTTGCTCAGCGTGGTGCGGAAAAAATTTCGTTTACTTACAATAAGGTGTAAATTTCAGCATAAAAACTGCTCCCTGTGCTTATAATAGTACGGGGAGCTGATTTTTTATGAAGATTCTGACGAACATAAACAAAAAGTCTCTGTTAATCCATATTCTGATTCCGCTTCTGACGGGCGGACTGTCCGCTCTGATAACAGGCGGAGGGTTCAGAGATTACTCGGGAGTTGTCAAGCCTGCGCTGTCGCCGCCGTCATGGCTTTTCCCTGTTGTCTGGACAATTCTTTATATTATTATGGGTGTTTCGTCCTACATTGTATGGGAGCGTGACGAGAGCGAGAAGAGGGGACCGACAGCGGTTTATGCAATTCAGCTTTTTCTGAATTTTATGTGGCCGATATTTTTCTTTTCGTTCAAAGCCTATCTTTTCTCGTTTATATGGCTTTTGCTTCTGTGGGCATTTGTGCTTGCGATGATTATTGAGTTTTATAAGGTCAGCAGGCTTGCCGGTCTTTTGCAGGTTCCGTATCTGATATGGCTCACGTTTGCGGCATACCTCAATCTCGGAGTGTTTCTCCTGAATTAAAAAAGGGCTGTCATTGCGGCAGCCCTTTAATCTGTTCTATTAACTTTATGCTGACTCAAATTCAGCTTGATTGCAGTGCCTCTGTTAAGCTCTGATTCAGCTGTGATTTTTACGCCGAGATTGTCGCACACTCTTTTGCACAGATAAAGTCCGATTCCGCTCGCACTTCTGTCAACTCTGCCGTTAAATCCCGTGTAGCCTTTTTCAAAAATTCTCGGCATATCCTCGGGCGCAATTCCGATGCCTGTGTCGGAAATACAGAGATTATTTTCGCTGTCAATATATATTTTCACACTTCCCTCGCGCGTATATTTCAGCGAATTTGAAAGTATCTGTTCAACAACAAACGCAAACCACTTTTCATCAGTAACAATATTTCTGCTGAGCGGCTCATACTCGAGCCGTATTTTTTTGCCGATAAAATCAGGCGCGAATTTTCTGACTGATTGCTTTATAAGCGTGTCAATGTCACATTCTCTGAAAACATAGTCGGTTGCAGTTGAGTCAAGCCGCAGATATGCAAGCACCATTTCGACATACTGCTCAATGCGGAATAATTCGGAGCTGAGTCTGCGTGAGAGGGGAGTATCCTCGCTCTGAAGTGAAAGCTTCATAGACGCAATCGGAGTTTTTATCTGATGTGCCCACACGCTGTAATACTCGGTCATGCTGCGGAATCTTTCTGACGATTTGTTTTCTGACTGTGCGCTCTCACTTTTCAGCAGAAAAATGATTTCCTGATAGTCTTTTTCTGTAATCGAGTCAGCTTCGGGCAGTTTGTCAATCATTGCCGAGGTCAGTTTTTTTATTTTTTCAAGGGAATCGTGTTTTTTCTTATACTTTATAAAATCTGTAATCAGAAATATAATCCCGAAAAATAAACACAGCGCAGTCGGATAAAGCACAGGTGCAATCGGTAGCCTGTAAAGAATGAATGAAGCAATAAAAATAACCGAAAACAGCAGAAGAATGAGAATGCTTTTAAGCTTTTCTTTAATATATCCCGAAAACAGCTTCATCATTTCACCTCGATGATATAGCCGACGCCGAACTTAGTTGAAATAAAATCGGTAAGTCCTGCGTTTTCAAGCTTTTTCCTGAGACGGTTGACATTGACTGAAAGCGTGTTTTCATCAACAAAGCTGTCTGTTTCCCAGAGGCGTTCCATCAGCTTTTCGCGGCTGACAGTTTTGCCCTTGTTTTCGAGCAGACACAGCAGAATACGGTACTCGTTTTTTGTAAGCTCAATTTTGTTATCCTCAAAAACAAGTGTATTGTCACCTGTGTTCAGAAAAGCTCCGCGGTGTGAAAGCAGGGGAGATGAAGCAGCGAAATCGTAGCTTCTGCGCATAAGTGCCTGTACCTTTGCCATAAGTACATTGCCGTCAAAGGGCTTCGCAATAAAATCATCCGCACCCATGTTCATTGCCATAACAATGTTCATATTGTCCGAGGCGGATGAAACGAATATAACGGGAACGCTCGATATTCTGCGTATTTCACTACACCAATGGTATCCGTTGAAAAACGGAAGGCTGATATCGAGGAGAACAATGTGCGGCTGAAACTCGGCAAATTCATCTGTTACTCTGCGGAAATCTTCGCAAAGCTTCACTTCAAAATTCCAGTTTTCGGCAAGCTCCTTTACCGCTTCGGCAATGCCCGGGTCGTCTTCAACAATAAACAGTTTATACATATTTTTTCCTTACAGCTCGGCAAAAATTTTTGTACCCTTGGTCTTAAGCCATCCGTTAATAAATCGGGATGTGAGAGCCAAAACTACAACAACGCCGATAAGATAATATCTCGGCTCAATGATATCTCTTGTAAGATAGGCGATAAAGCCGAAAACAATTGAAATCAACCATCCGCCGAAGAGAGCAACCACAACGCTCATTCCCTGCTTTACGGGGACTGTTTCATTTGTCCACACAAGATTGGGCTTGAGCAGGTTCATAAACAGACCGAAGGATGAGCTGAAAAGAACAAAAGAAAGTGCAAAAGCGTTCATCAGTACAATTATATAAGTATCAGCACCGACAACGAAGCCGAGTGCTGTTGCCGAAATAACAGCAGGTGCTGCGTTGAGATAGAGGTGCATTTTCTGCTTTGCCTGAAGAATATCCCACGGGTCAATCGGCATAGACTGAAGAATCCATATGGTTTTGCCCTCAAGTGATATTGACGGTGCGGTAATCGCATTCATCGAAAGCATCATGCAGATAACGCAGACGGCAAAAATCGGCAGAAGTCCCATCAGCTCAGGGAACATATTTGTTCCGACTTCGATAAGCTCGCGTGCATCCTTCATTTTTATAAGAGCGGCAACTGACAGCACGGGCAGAATAATTATTCCGAGACCTGTGTTGAGCATATAAGTCGGACTGCCGAGAAAACGCTTGAATTCCTTTTTGAGCAGAGCCGAGCCTGCGCTCGAAGTTTTAATGCTTTTGCTTTCATTATATACTGTTTTCTTTTCAGCCTGCTTAGTAGTAACAATTTTAATAAAGCTCTTTGAAAGAATGAAATATGTCAGCGCGAAGACAACGGCGATTGCAATGATAGTGGCAAGCATCGGTATAGCCTCACCGACAGCGGCACGGCCGAAAATGTAAACAGGGTAGGCTTTTCTTACAGAATCTCCGACGTGCTGAGCATTGCCGACGATGTTCTGAAGAAATGTGTTGAATTTAAAATAGAAGAAGTAATATGCGCCGAGAAAAATAACGGAAATCAACACAGTTATAATGCTCTTGTTTTTCAGCTTTGAAGAAATCAGCGCAATGACCCAGCCGAGAACACAGATGAGCGAGAGCACCAGAAAGCCTAAAATGAAAACAAGGAGGAAGGGAAAAAGCACGTTGAGCACGGTCAGCGGCTTTTTGACCCAGTAGCAAATAATTGCAGGAACAAACACGATCGCTTCGTACAGCAGTCCCATAGCATAAACTCCGACCATACGTGCAAAAAGAATCAGCGACGGCGGAATCGGCATGGAGAGCAGCAGCTCGTTGTCTTTGGCGTGATAAAGTCCTGCGTATGTATTAAACACACCGCCGAAAACGCCGAGGAAAAGTGCCATAAGCCCCATAATTGCAAAGTAGAGCCAGTCAAGCTTCAGCGCGATAAAAGTATCGGCAAGAAGAGACCCCATTCCGTAGAACGAAAAACCTATTCCTATAAAAAGCAGAACAAAAAGAACAATCATTCCTATGGTTCCGCCCTTTGAGCGGTTTTTGCCAGTTTTACGGTTTTGAAAATAGAACGTATTCAGTTCAAGAAACTGTTTTTTCAGTAAAGCCTTAAGCATTATCAACCCTCCAGTTCAAGGAAAGCGGATTCAAGACTTTCGTCACCCTTGACTTCATCCATTGTGCCGCATCTGATGAGCTTGCCGCCTTTTATGATTGCAACCTTGTCGCAGAGCTTCTCGGCAACCTCAAGCACGTGAGTTGAGAAGAAAATCGCACCGCCGTTGTCGCAGATTTCACGCATTATGCCTTTCAGAAGATGAGAAGCCTTGGGGTCAAGACCGACAAACGGTTCATCCATAATTACGAGCTTCGGCTTGTGAATAAGTGCGGAAATAAGAGCTAATTTCTGCTTCATACCGTGTGAAAATGAAGAAATCGGCTGAGCGAGGTCATTGCGTATTTCAAAAATGTCAGCGTACTTGTGTATCAGCTCAGTTCTTTCATCGGCAGGCACATTGAAGATATCCGCAACAAAATTCAGATACTGTATCGCCGTCATAAAATCGTACAGGTCGGGATTGTCGGGGATGTAAGCGAAATTCTTTTTGCACTCAATCGGGTTATCCTTTATTGAAATACCGTCAATAAGAATTTCACCCTCGTCAAAATTGAGTATGCCGACAACGCTTTTGAGCGTAGTGGTTTTACCTGCGCCGTTGTGACCGATGAAGCCGTAAATTTCACCGGGCTTAATGTGAAGAGAAAGATTGTCAACGGCTTTTTTCTCTCCGAAAGATTTTGAAAGATTAGTAATTTTAAGCATGTCTGTTCTCCTTTACTTCTGCACCGTATTTGAATATGATTGACATTATAATAAACATAATACCAACTGAAACCGAGCCGCCGTTGTCGACGTTAAGATCGCATGAAGCGCTCATCAGATTACAGATGACAGTTGATACGATTTCCGCCAGAATGTATGAGCCGAGAGGAAGAGCAATGGCAAAAATGCCGAGTCTTTTCATCTCGTTTGCGCCCTCAAAAGTGAACGGTGTTCCGACGATAAGCTCATTTTCAAAGTATTTCTGACTTAATCGGCACAGTATGGCATCAGCGGCGGTGATAATGAAGCCTGCTGAAAGCTTAGCCATAAGTGCGCCCTTTGAGAGATTTTCCGCATTGTCAATAAATCCGTGAATATTAACATCACCGAAATGTGCGACAACCGAATCAAATCCGATAATCACGCTGATATAAGCCGCAAGACAAAGGATTGAGCTGACTGTGAAGAGTGCAAAGAATACTTTTGAAAGTATTCGAGCAATGCTTGAGATTTTTTGAATGGTTTTCAATGTTTTTGGCATAATTAAACTCCTTCTTTATTGAAGCCGGGAAAAACGCCGGCCATTTTTTTTGCTTCGGGAGAACCTCTGAGGGCAGGGGATGAATTTATCATATTGCCGATATTGTTTTTTATTAACATCATTCCGCCGGCGAAGCACTGACCGAGGATAGAGGCTATTTCCTCATCTGTAAATGTGCAGTATTTTGTGGCGCACATGACACAGATACCGTAAGTATGAATCCATAGATTATTGAAAAGCGAATAAATCTGTTTTTCGTCCGTCTGATAGTCCTTTTGAAGATACTTCATATCGGTTGTGAAATTTTTCATGCACTTTGACATAAGCTCCTGAAAGTCAATTGGGTTCTTACCGCTCATGAACAGGTCCTGAAAAAGCTTCGGTTCGTTCTGTGCGAATTTAACCATCTGCATACCTCGCATTTTAAATGCAGGGACATAGTTGTCGGCAACCTTGAGATAATCGGAAAACATGGACTGCGCTTTTTCGGTGACAGCCTGCTGAAGCTCCTCCATGCCTGCGAAAAATGTAAAAATCGGGCGTGACGAGCATCCGAGCTTTTCGCCGACATCCCGAGCCTTGACGGAGGTGATACCCGAGGTTCGTGCGATTTCGAGAGCGGCGTCAATGATTTCATCTTTTGTAAATTTAGGTTTTGGCGGCATATGATTCCTCCTTTGCAACATACGTTATGCAACATCTGTTGCACATTATACAGCATTGTTATCTTTTTGTCAATATTAAATTGAAAAATAAGTTTTGCTAAGCTTAAATAAATATAAAACGTAAATTTCGGGCAATTTGCTGACTTGACAGTATTATCAAAATATAGTAATATTAATATGTGATTTTATATAAAAATTTTATATAGAATTTATTGTTTTATATTGGAGGTAGTTAAAATGAAAAATTATCTTAAGAAGATGATGAGTATGCTTGTGGTTATATCCATGCTTCTAACCACTTTCTGTTTCTTTGATATAGGTATACTCAAGTCAGAAGCTTTTTTAGACATTTCACCGCTATCTTCTGCGGGACGTCCGGTTGTTTCATTTACCGTGCCCGAAACAATTTATCTTAAGTACGGCTCAACTGCATTTCAGTACTATGTTGACAGCAATGAAAGCGGAAAACTAAGTACTGACCCAGCTAAAACAACCGGACTGATTGTTTTTACAAGTGATACACCTTGTTCATCTGTAAAAATCACTCAGAGCGGTGCTTCATCAGTGACTTTTTCCCCGAGCAGTGTGCAAAACGTTTCACGACTTGTTTCGACTATTACAAGCGGAACCACAAGTGGAGGATCTGTTATAACGTGGACATGTACCTTTGTATGCAACGGAGAAACGTACGAGACAAAGGCTCATACATATGTTTATTCTCCTTACGGTGGCGTAATCTCTGTTGGCTCAGCGGGTCATGTTTCCGGTTTATATGATGGATTGTCGACCGCGTTCGGTATGGTTGCAGGAATACATTCTATTCCGACTTCATCGAACGGGGAGTATGTCAACAGGTTAACTGGTACAGGTGATTCGTTACGTTCACCGCTTATTATTCCTATTGATACAAATGCTGCCAATTTATCATATCTTCCGAAAGCTTCGGGTATGAATGACAACGGAAATTCACAGTTTGACTCTAATATTTTCTCTGCATCGGACACAACAAAATTGTATGGTTCAGGTGCAGGTGCAAAATGGTTTTCGGCAGGTAACGGAGACCGAGATGACAATCTGTATGGTTATATTGTTACGGGTAATCTTACTTTTGATTCAAGCCGTTATACAAATCTGAATCAGATTCCCAATCTTCAATCAATAGGATATTGGTCATATCTGAAAAGAGTTGAACCGTGTTACTGTAATATGGGTGTAAGTTCTGAAACTCCTACGGCGAATAACACTTCTTCATATACACAGTTTGCTTCATCCGGTGATTATGAAAATGACAGTGATGATACAGAAAACCGATATTTCAGCTCAAGAATAAATTTTGCAATAAATTCTTCGTCTCAAAATGCTTATATCAGAAACTATTTGTATTTTAAATACAATGCCACTACAATTTCTTTTTATAAAGATCATTATATCAGATTTGCATTTTATAATAGGATAGCGCTTACACCTGTTGATAAAAGTGCGTTAAGAACAGAATACGATACCGCCAAATCTATTGCAGTAGAGTCAAGCAATAGCTATGGTACAACTTATTCAATATTTAAGACAAAGCTTGAAGCAGCAGGCAGAGTCCTCGGAAATCCGACTTCTACAGCTTCTCAGGTTTCAACAGCAAAGTCTGAGCTTACAACAGCACTGACAAGTCTTAAGAATGTTCTTGTGGCAAAAGAAGAAACATATAATTCACCTAAGATTACATTTTATGTACCCGAGATGATTTATCTTAAGCCGGCATCCGGAACAATGAAAGAATTCCAATACTATGTCGACAGAGAAAATTCGGTTAATTCCTCACTCAGAACAGGGTATAATACATCAGGTAATGTATTTTTTAACTGTGCAGGAGCAACAAATATTTCAATCAGCTGTTCCGGTGCAACGGTCAACGGCAAATCGGCGGGGACTGCGGTGTTCACAAGTGGTACAGGCTCAATCTCAAGCGGTACTCTTTCAACTGCTATTTCTGCCAAGGGTTATTCAACACTTACGTGGACGGCAACTTTTACTGTGAACGGAAAAAGCTATACAGCAAAAGCGTATACTGTTTGCTACGCACCTATGACAACTGTTGTTGCGGCTGCTGCAAGGGCGAAAAATACAAGTGGTAAAGCTAATTTTATGCAGAGCCTTCTTTATGCTTTCGGTATGAATGAATATACAGATAATGGCGGTAAAGATACAAATGCAACTCTTTCAAATGTATTTATTAACGCAACAACATCCTTAGGTACATTCAATGATACCGGTGTTGAAGGTGCCTTGCTTGCCGCTGCAAGTACGCAAAAAAATGCTAATTATTCTAATTCAGAAGGTAGTAATAATAATGGAGTTCGAAGTGCATCAGCAACATCTCCTGAAAGCAGAATATATGTTGATACCAGCCGTTATAACAATTTCAATCAGATTCCGAACTTTAAATTAGGTTGGCAGGCAACTGATGACGAAGACGACGGCGGAAACAAGTGGTCAGAGGTAAAGATTTCTGTAAATGATAGCAATATCGGAGGAAACGGAAATCTTGCATGGGGTACCAAAAGAAATCTTGAGGATTGGCCGGTTGCTCCCACTAAGGTAAGCGGATCGTTGTCATCTTCGACAACTTCTTGTAAAATATATTGTTCCGCAATAAGCTGTGACACTAATAGCAATAGCGGTGACAGAGCCGGCAACTATCTGACAATAAATGTATCAGTTACATCATACAACAAAGCTACTCTTCGAAATAAGTACAATAACGAGCTTTCACTGAACAGACAGAAGAGCTGGTATACCGATGAATCATGGACAATTTATGAGTCAAATATGAAGAACGCCGCAGAGTGTCTGGGTAAGGTTACAACTGTTCCGTCAAGCACCGATTATGTTGTAACTGCTATTAACGCACTTGTACCCAAAAAAGGAACTGCGACAGTAAAACATATCAACTCAAAAACCAATAAGGTAATTGAAACTGAAACCGAGGAATATGAGTATGGTTCGATGGTAACCGCTGCAAATAATTCATACGATGGCTATACCTACAATAACAGCTGGAAACGCACAACGGATAACAAAACAGGAACCGGCTCAGGTGAAAGTATCTCATATATTGAACAGGCATCAGTAACATGGGAGTTCTACTATACTCCCCAGGAGTTTACAGTAATATATGACCCGAAGGGTGGTACTTTCAATAATACTAAAGAGCGAAGCTCAAATATTGCGACGTATGATTCGGATTATACCGTAGGTACAAGTATTGCTGCAGCTGCTCCGATACGCGATGGCTATACGTTCCAGGGCTGGTCGAGATCAGACAACAATTCCACTGTACCTCATAACACAAAATATATTCCGTGGAAATTGCTTACAAATATTACCTTTACAGCGATATGGAAGGCGAATGAATACACAATTAAGTATTGGCCGAATGGAGCTGATACAGGAAGTCCTGCAACAACAAATGTAACAGTTGAAGATATTGCTACTATAAAATCTCCCTCAGATTTTTCGCCAGCTTATACAAAAGCACAGCATGAGTTTACGGGATGGGATTTGAGCGATAGTAACGAAAATGTTGAGGAAATACCATTTGGCGATAGGGTTGAGGTTTATGACCTTGCAGCCGAGTTAGGCAAACTTAATCAGCCCGGTGCAACTCTCGACCTTTATGCCCATTGGGAAATGTACGGAGATTTGCTGTTTGATAATGAGTTTAATTTTGATTTATGGAAATCAAAGTATACAAGCGGTTGCACGGCTGATTTTGATTATTCACAGAATAAGCTGACGGTAAATACAACGGCGAGTGATGCATGGGTCAGAGGTGTGACCGATGTCTGGTGCGGCGATACAGGTTCGGCAATGCCTGTTACTGCAGGTCATACATATAGAATTTCAATGAAGATTTCAGTAAACTCAGGTTTGAATAATCTTTCAAGGGCGACGCTGGACTTCTTCCCAAGTACAGCCAATGACAACAATTATCTTGGAGAAAAAGACATCGGTATAAATGTTTCTTCCGGAACAGTTACAGCAAATCAAGGTACATTAACATCGCTGGGTAATAATGTGTATGTTATTACAAGTGAATATACAATGCCGTCCGGAACAAATTATCTCAGAGTACGTGGAGATGTTAAGGGCGCATCGGCTAATGTATCTTTCTCGGAAATATATGTTCAGGATACAACTAAGCCGATGACAGCAGCGGAGACAGATTCTTCTGTTCCTGTTCCTTCTGTAAAAGAGGTTAAGATGATAAAATCGGGAACTGTTATAAGCAGTAAGATGTCTTCTTTGCCAACGCTTTCCAGAGTGGGATATACATTCTGCGGCTGGTATTATGAAAAGGATGCAGAAGGTAATGGGTGTGGGAAAGAAGCGAAAGTGACAGATGTAATGTCCAGACGAAGCGTTCAGTTGTATTCAAAATGGATAAACGATAATATTACCGTAAAATTCAATTTGAATTACACTAATGCGCCTGCGGCACAGTCTAAAACTGCTACATATGATAAATCGTTATCCGGATTTGAAACACCGATAAGGTCCGGATATACATTCCTCGGTTGGACGGATACCCCGAATGCAACCACTGAATCGACTTTTTATATCGGAAGCGTTACTGCTTCTGATGTCAGAAAATGGTATAAGACGGACGGTATAGGTAAAGACGGTATAAAAAACCTTTATGCAATCTGGTTCAAGGAAGATCCTACACTTGTAAAGGAAACAAGTGAAAATCCTGCAGACGGAAAGTTTGTTTCAATTTCCGAGGGTTACGATTCAAACGGTGAAGCCAAAACAAAGAGTGTATGGATTTATCAGGATGATGCAACGGGAACAAACCAGACAAACTACAACAATGCATTGAACGCATACAGAACAGCACAGACAACAGTTGCGACAACGCTCAATGCAACAAACTCAAAGGCACTTCTTGATGCCGAAAATGCTCTTAAGGGGATAAAGGAATCTCTGAAAGAAAAGAAGGTTGACAAGAGCTTTGTAGAAGCGTTCTATGTCAAGACTGACAGCAAGCCGCATTCAGTTAAGGAAATCAATCTTAATCATTATGAATTAGGCATTCTTGATAATATAAATAATGCTTACACATCAGTTAATGCAGTTTCGGCAGATGCGCTTATTACAGAGATGCAGGCAACAGTAAACTCATGTGTTGAAACAATGGCTGATAACTTTGTGAAGACAGCGCAGATTAACGCAACACCTGAATACAAGGTATATGAGACCTCAAAGGCAATTCAGGATCAGCTCGGTGAGCAGTGTAATGCAGTAAACTTTGTAATGACAGGCAGTAACACATATACATATCTGTGCTACACAAACAAGCCGGATGCAAAGATAGTTATTGATGTCAACGAAACTGCAAACAAAGACGGACGAGTATGTTATCCGACAAAAGCAGAGCTTTTAGCGGATAAATCAACAGCTAATGCGGATATCATTACAAGCTCAGTTGGTAATGACACTTACAAGGATTATATCATTGCAGGACTTGGCACAAAGCTTGGAGCAAATTATTACAATCAGAAGGCAAGAATTGTAATTGAGTCAAACTTCGCTTCGGCAGGTTCTGCAACATACACATTCACAGCAGAGGATGACAGTCTTGAACCGACAGCAGCAACGAAATCTTCACTTTCAGGCAATAATATCACAAAAAATAAGCAGGATACAGTAGCAGACGGAACAAAGTTCCAGATTGTTGTTAATTACAAGCCTGCAAACGGATTCGATGTAACATATGACCAGTGGGGCAACGGTACAAATTATGACTACTGGCTCAAGCAGTTCCATCTTTACAGAACATCGGGCGGAGCAAATAACTGGGAGATCCCCGGCTGGGATACTGCAAGTGTCTCTGATAAGTCGGCAACAGATCATGCAAAGCCGATCAATATGTATCCGATATATGATGAAGATTTCGGTCAGCTGAATTACTGCTCATTCTACTACACATTCACAGAAGATATGATCAGTGGATTCTCAG